>RGZI01000007.1 GCA_010031635.1 Actinomycetota bacterium | reverse complement strand
CTAGATATTTACTCAACACCGAAAAATTAACTATTGGTCGCAATCCAAAAAATGAGATTTTTTTAGATGATGTAACTGTTTCAAGAGTTCATGCGACTTTGGAACGGATCGGAAAAGGATTCACAATCACCGATAGCGGAAGCTTGAATGGAAGCTATGTAAATGGTCAGCGTTCAGATAGCGCTGCTTTAGTACATGGTGACCAAATTCAAATCGGCAAATATCGGTTGATCTATATCTCAGGGGAAGGAAAGGCGTAAAGATGGCAGTTCCAGCACGCGCATATTTAAGTATCGGAGAGGTACTAGCAAAGTTGCGCAACGACTTCCCTGAAGTAACTATTTCAAAGATTCGCTTTTTGGAATCAGAAGGATTGATCGAACCGCAACGAACTCCATCTGGATACCGGAAATTTAGTAACCATGATTTGGATCGCTTGCGTTATGTGCTGGGCGTGCAACGTGATCACTACCTTCCATTACGAGTTATTAAAGATCACCTCGAGGCTATCGATCGCGGTTTAGAGCCACCGGCAATTCCTGGTGGAACTCCTATGGTTCCAAAAATTACAAGTATCAACGGCGAAAGAGTTGCCACAGACAGTTCAGATTTGAAACTTTCGCGAAATGAAATTTTGAGTGCTTCCGGACTTTCCGATGAGCAGTTGGCTGAATTAGAGACATATGGATTAATAACTTCGAAAGCACGACATTTTGATGGTGATGCTTTATCGATCGCAAGATCGGTTGCAGCGATGGCTGCCTTTGGTATTGAAGCGCGACATTTACGGTCATTCAAGAGTTCAGCAGATCGTGAAATTGGTTTAGTAGAACAGGTGATCACACCTTTACTGCGGCAAAGAAGTTCAGAAGCAAAAGCTAGAGCGCAAGAAGTTGAGCGCGAGTTAGCTGGATTAACACTCTCACTTCATGGCGCGCTAGTTCGTGCCGGATTAAACCGAGCCCGTTGAAGAGATAACGCGCGAGATTTGTCGTGAGATCGGGCGAGAGATCGGGCGAGAGATCGGGCGAGAGATAGCGGGCAAGACTAGAGTGTGGGGATGAAGCGGTTAGAGGTCATCGGGGTTCGCGTTGAGATGCCTTCAAGTCAACCAATTGTTTTGTTGCGCGAAACTGGTGGGGATCGTTACCTCCCAATTTGGATCGGCGCAGTGGAGGCCACTTCAATTGCATTTGCACAACAAGGGGTTTTGCCACCTCGACCATTAACTCATGATTTGTTGAAAGATCTTTTGTTGGCAGTTGGATCAAATTTAGAACAGGTTGAAATCTCTGAGATGAAAGATGGAGTCTTTTACGCGACTTTGAAATTAGCTAATGGAGTTGAATTATCCGCACGTCCATCGGATGCAATCGCATTAGCGTTGCGTACTGGCAGTCCAATATTTGGTGGGGAAGCACTTTTAGATGAAGTTGGGATTGAAATCGCTGACCAATCAGATGATGAGGTTGAAAAGTTCCGCGAATTTCTGGATCAGATTGAACCCGAGGACTTTGTCGGGTAAAGATCGGGCGATTTAGAGATTAATTAATAGTTAAAACCCTTTCCAGCGAAGGCTATGGGTAGTACCTTCAAAGCGTGTTGGAGTACCGAGTTATTTTGCTACTGCGATCAACTGCCGGATTGTTGGCCCTAGCGGCCTTGGCATTGTTGCTTCGCCCAAGTGTGCCAATTGCCTTACTAGACTTAACCTCAAGTAGAGAGTTAGAGTGGAGTTTCCGACTTGTTGGGATCGGCAATCTGGGAATGGCGGCCTTGTTGACCCTGGCCGCGGCTTTCCTAGGTGAGCGAGGGTTGCGGCAAGCAGGAGCAATATTGCTGCTGATCAGCGCCGCCACATTTGTTTTAACGCTCTTTGCTCCAGGGGGATGGGGCTTGTGGCACCTGCTTTTACTAATCTTCGAAGTTGCCCTTGCCGCGGCTTACTTTTTTGCTCTTAAAGGCCGTAGACGTAATCGGTGAACCAAACCCTCAACCATTACTTTAACTTGTCCGTGTTGGTGATTGATTCGGGCCGGGGCAGGATTTACCCTTAGCAAACCTGCTTCCCCAGGTATAACAGGTCATCAGGAGCTAAAAATGGCGAATTCAGAGCTAGAAACCGGCCAACTCGGTTATCGGGGCGCTATCGCCTGTTCAGCAGCGGGAATCTCTTATCGGCAACTTGATTATTGGGCGCGGACATCTTTAGTCGAACCAAGCATTCGCAATGCAACAGGTTCCGGAACTTCACGGCTCTACAGCTTTAGAGATATTTTAGTTTTGAAAATTGTTAAGAGATTACTTGATACCGGAATCTCATTGCAAAATATTCGAACTGCGGTAGAGCACCTTCGTGGTGCAGGTACCGCCGATTTGGCAAATTTAACTTTGATGAGTGATGGCGCCTCTATCTATGAATGCGCAAGCCCTGACGATGTCATTGATTTACTAAAAGGTGGCCAAGGGGTTTTTGGAATTGCGATCGGTTCAGTTTGGCGCGAAGTCGAAGGATCACTCGCTGAACTTCCAAGTGAGAACCTGCCGCTGCAAGATTCAGATGATGAACTTTCAACTCGCCGGCGACTCAAAGGCGCTTAAAGAGTTTTAAACGAGATTCTCGCTCAAACTTCGCCTAATCTGCACCCATAAGAAATAGCGGCAGTTTTTTTGGGGGAGTAGTAGATGGCTAGCTTTGCGGAAAGCAGTAAATTCATCGATCGACACATAGGTCCAGATCTTGCTGCCACAAATCAAATGCTCGAGTTTCTAAATTTTAAATCTACAGATGAATTGATTTCTGCGGTGTTACCAAAATCCATTGCAACAGATTTGGATAATGCCAAATTGCCAGAAGCCGCAAGTGAAGTTGAAGTGATTGCGGAATTGCGGGAGCGCGCTAAATTAAATAAAAGTTTCACATCGATGATCGGTCTTGGTTATTACAACACCATAACGCCAGCCGTAATTAAACGCGGCGTATTAGAAAATCCGGCTTGGTACACCGCTTACACTCCATATCAACCTGAGATCAGTCAGGGAAGATTAGAAACATTATTTTTATTTCAAACAGTCATTACAGATTTAACCGGATTAGCAATTTCGAATGCTTCGATGCTGGATGAGCCAACGGCAGCAGCCGAGGCGATGGGGATCGCGCGAAGAAGTTGGAATGGCGAAGATGAAGCTCCTTTCTTGGTAGATCGAGACACACATCCACAAACTATCGCCGTGATTGAAACTCGAGCATTACCACTCGGGATTAAGATTGAATTGATTGATATTTCTCAGCCAATTCCTCGGGGATTTGGACTACTAATTAGTTATCCGGGCAGCACGGGTGCACTTCGGAATCCAGCACGGGCGATTGCTGAAATAAAAGAACATGGCGGATTAGCGATCGCTGCTACAGATTTGCTCGCTTTAACACTCCTGAAAGCACCGGGGGAGTGGGGTTTTGATGCGGCTGTAGGTTCGGCGCAAAGGTTTGGTGTTCCGATGGGATTTGGCGGTCCGCATGCCGGATTCCTTGCAGTTCGTACTGGATTAGAACGCACGATGCCAGGCAGATTGGTTGGCGAGAGTGTTGATGCAAATGGTGCACGTGCATACCGTTTAGCTTTGCAAACTAGAGAACAGCATATTCGCCGCGAAAAGGCCACCAGCAATATCTGCACTGCTCAAGTTTTATTAGCAAATATTTCCGCCTTGTATGCAATGTGGCATGGGCCGCGCGGTCTAGAAGCAATCGCTGAAAGAATTCATTTTTTTACTGCATTATTGATTTCAAACTTTAAAGCCAGCGGATACGAAGTAGTCACTCAATCCTACTTCGATACATTTACCATTCAAAGCAGTGATGCTCAGGCTCTGGTCAACAAGGCGCAAAGTGCGGGCATAAATATTTATCTTCGTAGGCAACCAAATGCTGGCAGTCAAGGGGAGTTCGCCGGATTACTTGCAATTCGTAAATATCATTTAATGCGTGGGGATACTGCAAGAGATATCTGTTTGATTCCTTCTAGTGCTCATGGAACTAATGCGGCTAGCGCGGTTATGGCCGGCATGAGAGTGGTAGTAATTGGATGTGACGAATTAGGAAATGTTGATCTTGCAGATTTGAATTCAAAAATTGCAACTCATAGAGATGCTTTGGCAGCTTTAATGGTTACTTATCCATCAACTCATGGCGTCTTTGAAGAAGCGATCGGGGATATTTGCGAAGCAGTGCATGACGCAGGCGGACAGGTCTACGTGGATGGGGCTAACTTAAATGCACTAGTTGGTTTAGCTAAACCCGGGAAATTTGGCGCTGACGTCTCACATTTGAATCTTCATAAAACGTTTTGTATCCCTCATGGAGGGGGAGGACCAGGCGTTGGTCCAGTAGGGGTCCGGGCGCATTTGGCACCGTATTTACCTTCGCATCCACTAGATGTAACGGCGGGTCCAGAAAGTGGGGTTGGGCCGATTAGCGGTGCCCCATTTGGATCCGCTGGAATTTTAAATATTCCATGGGCATATATCCGATTGATGAGTGCTGAAGGTTTGAAAAATGCAACAGCGATTGCAATTGTGTCTGCGAATTATTTAGCGAAATCACTAAATCATGCTTACCCAGTTTTATATCGTGGCAAATCAGGTTTGATTGCACACGAATGCATTATTGATCTGCGTCCACTGACAAAAATCTGTGGAGTGACGGTAGATGATGTTGCCAAGCGGTTGATGGATCATGGATTCCATGCTCCAACTGTTTCCTTCCCAGTTTCCGGAACTCTGATGATTGAACCAACTGAATCAGAAGATCTCGTTGAATTAGATAGATTCATTAGAGCGATGCTTTCAATTAGAGCAGAGATTCAACAGGTAATTGATGGAACGCTAACAATCGAACAATCTCCGTTGCGAGCAGCTCCGCATACCGCTCAATCTTTGTTAGGGGAGTGGGGCCAGGCTTACTCACGAGAGATTGGCGGCTTCCCAAATGGTCTTCCAGACAAGGATTGCGAGCCTATAGATATGGCGAATAAATACTGGCCACCAGTTGGACGGATTGATGGAGTACACGGTGACCGTAATTTGATTTGTTCATGCCCGAGACCGGAAGAGTTGGCTATTCAGAGCTAGGTAAATTTATTTGAATTTTGCGAAAGGAGAACTGGTTATGTCGCAATCAGCGAACAAAGCTCAGATCTCCTTTGATTGGGTCGAAATCCCATCTGGAGAATTCCTAATGGGTAGTAATCCGATTGAACAGGTTGTTTCTTATCGAGATGAATCACCGCAACACCAAGTAGATCTGCCTGAATTTTTTATGAGTGCAAAACCTATTACTAACACGGAGTATGAAAAATTTGTGAAAAGCACTGGACATAAAAAACCTGGACATTGGATCGGGGGAGTAGTACCAGAGGATCGAAAAGATCATCCGGTTACTTATATTGATTGGGATGATGCAAATCAATTTGCAAAATGGTGCGGAGCGCGTTTACCAACCGAAGCCGAGTGGGAAAAAAGCGCCAGAGGTATTGATGGCAGAAAATTTCCTTGGGGTGAGGATGACCCAACAGAGCAAAAAGCAAACTTTGGAAATCTAATTGGAGACACAACTAAAGTTGGAACTTACAAAGATGGTGCATCAACATACGGAGTTTTGGATCTAGCCGGAAATGTTTGGGAGTGGACATCCTCATTACATTTTGATTATCCATACAAGTTAGATGATGGACGAGAAAATGCAGATACCTGGGGAGCAAGAGTAGTTAGGGGCGGAAATTATTTGCATGCCGGCAAAAATATTCGCTGCGCCGATCGGCATTCTATATTCCCAACTGCACGAGATATTTACATTGGTTTTAGGGTCGTCTCAGAAGATCTTGCAAAGGTAAACCAAAAATCTGAGATTAATTTTGAGTGGAAGAAAATTCCGGCTGGAGAATTTTTAATGGGGAGTGAGTTCATACCGATTTCAGGGGATGCGCCAGATCCAGAGTATTTCGGTGTATCAAAACACGGCGCTAATCGTCCTGCAGATTTTGATAATGAAATTCCACAACACAAAATACTTCTTGAAAAATACCGAATCTCTAAAACACCAGTGACAAATGCCCAGTATGAAATCTTCACCAAAGCCACGGGCTATCCAGTTCCGGGACATTGGCCTGATGGAGTGGTTACTCCAGAATTAGCGAACCATCCGGTGGTTTATGTTGATTGGGCAGATGTTCAGTCATTTTGTACTTGGGCCGGGGTTGCATTGCCAACCGAACCGCAATGGGAACGAGCCGCCAGGGGGATTGATGGCCGGATTTGGCCTTGGGGGAATTTCCCACCAAATAAGGAGCTCGCAAATTACGGCCAAACGGATAAAACTGGCCGTACAAATACAGTGGGTTTTTACCCGGCCGCAGCTTCACCAGATGGTCTATTAGATGTCGCCGGAAACGTTTGGGAGATGGTCGGGAGTGCTTACCGCTCGTACCCATATGAGGCCTCAGATGGCCGTGAAAATCTAAATCTTCCTGAGGAGTACGTACTTAGAGGCGGTTCCTTTTATAGCCCACACGGACGGTATTTAAGGACAACTGCACGGAGCATGAACTATCAATTCCGTCGAAGAGACCACATAGGTTTCCGGGTAGTTCAGGCTTGATTTAGATCTTTTCTACTTGACATAATGTTGCTTATCGGCGAAATGCCACGCTCACAGAGGTCAAGAACAGCTCTAGTTCCAGGTTTACAGCAAGTATCCGCGTCCGGTCATTTCAGCGGTAATTGCCCCCGGATTTCGTTCTAAATAATCTTTTGGTGAGATATTTTCGGCAGCTGATTTAGCCGCAATAAAACCGGCAGCTTCACCCATTGGTACTGCATTTCCAGTTACCCGATAGGAAGCATGTGCATAAAAATCACCTGAAACGCAACGTCCAGCCATCATTAAATTGTCGACATCGGCACTAATTAAGGATCGAGCCGGGATTTGATATGGCTTGGTAGTAAGACCTGCGTTGTAAGAGGTTTTTTCTACTTCTCCAGCTGCTTTTTCAGCCGTTTTATTTACTGAATGCAGGTCAACTGGAAGATGAACCAGGCAGATTGCGTCATCAAAAGTGGCACCATCTTGGAGGTCAGTAACCGATAATTTGTATAGGCCATTTAGACGTCTACCTTCGCGCAAACCAATGAAATTTGCGGTCTGAATTACCCGGGCTTCGCTCCATTCCGGATCTTTCCGAATATTAGCAATCGCGTTAAAGACCTCTTCCCTGGCCTCAATAGTGGCTTGAGTTATTCCAGAGTTATCATCATGCGAAACTGAATATTGATGATTCAAAAAAACGGCCGCTAAATTCGGATGTGGCAATCTCACTAAGACTGGCCTTCGATAAGATAATTCGGATCCACACTTTGCAAATTTTTGATGCATCGCTATTTTCATTTCACCTTGCAAAGTATTTTGCTGCTCTTGTGGAAAACCACTAATAATCGCGACCAAAGTAGCAGGTTGCACTTCCCCACTTTGTGGATGTCCGACTTCATATGATGCGCCTGCAAAAAATCCTAGGTCACCATTACCGGTTGCATCTATAAACTGTTTTGCGGCTACTGCACTTCTTCCAGAATTATTTTCAATGACAATGTGAGTTATTGATTTATCTTTCACAAAAGCGTTCACAACTCTTGAGTGGTATTCGATATGAATATTTGCGCTTTTTGCTAATTTTTCTAAAACATACTTCATTGCTTCGCTGTCATAGGTCCAATCAGAGTCCCCAATGTATGAACTGCCATTAGGTGGATGTGGGGTGTGCAAATAACCGTCAACGTTTTTGAGTTCAGCAACAATTTCGTCCAAGATCCCAGATTTGCCATGAGCATCCAAAATGTAGGAAAGCAATCCTTGCGTCCAGACTCCCCCTAAGGCTCCACCAAGTTCGATTAATACAACAGATGTTCCGGTGCGAGCGGCACTTAAGGCAGCCGAGAAGCCGGCAGGCCCTCCCCCGGCAACTACGACATCACATTCAAGGGTTACCGGTAGTTCGTGCTCTGACTCTTTAATCTTGTTTAACAATTCTGCTCTTTCGTTTTTGCTAAAAAAATAACGCCCAAACCAAAAGGCTTGAGCGTTATTTTTATTTACTGCTAATTACTTGGTATCTGTGATATCCCGAAGTTCAGTCCAGATGTTACGTGCTGCTTGTTCTGGAGTGATGGTTTCGTTAAGTGCTTTCTGGACGTTTGGAAGGATTGTGTTGATCTCCCAGTTCTCTACACCTGGGAAGGTGTATGAGGTCCAACCAATTTTTAGTGCATTTTCTGCAGTGCGGAATGCTGGTGTATTTTTGATGAATGGATCAGCTGATGCACCAGTAGCTGTTGGCCAGTAGCCAGTTGCTTGTAGGAAATCGACTTGAGCTTTCTTGCTTGCCCAATAGGTAATCCATTCAAAGCCAGCATCTGGATTTGTAGTGCCTTTGAAAAGACCATTTCCTAATGGAGAAACGTTTGTCATTTCAGCTTTAGGTCCTTTAGGGAAGTTGAAGGTCTTTACTTCAATTTCAGCCTTTAGTGGTGTGGTGATTTCAACGTAGGAACCGGTGTGGTGCAAGATCATGGCGGTTCCGCCGGCCTTAAATGAACCCATGAACTGTGCATAACCATCACCAGCTGCTGTAGGTGGGATGCACTTGTCCTTAGTTCCAAGACGGACCCAGAAACGCAGGGCGTCTACTGCGGCATCTAACTCCAAAGTTGCTTTGCGGGTCTTTGGATCATAAATCGGTCCGTTAAATGCATGTAGCAATTTGGTCACGAATCCACCACCGCCTGCGCCACCGCGTAGACCAAATCCGTAAATCTTCTTATCTGGATTTGTTAATTCGATAGCTGCCAAGCGGAACTCTTCTAAAGTTGTCGGAACTTTTTTGATTCCCTTTGCAGCGAAGAAATCTGGACGGTAGTAACCCCAGTCAATAAATGCAAAAACTGGAAGTGCGTACTGGCTACCGTTTAGAGAAAGCGCATTGTTAACAGTTGCCAGACCACCAATACGAGACATATCAGCCAAGCGAGCCTGAGTAACCATCAAGGCATCAGGACCACTTTTGGACATAACAGCGTTAATGTACTTGGTCATCCAATCTGGGTTTTGAATAGTTTCAACTTTCAAATCAATGTTAGGTGAGGCTTTTTTGAAACCATTGGTCACTGCTTCAAAACCGGCACGCTCTGCTGCGGCTGTGAAATGGTTCCAGTAATTAACTACACCGGTTCCAGGCTTATTTACAGCGACTGGAGCAGCTGCAGGAGCTTTGACTGGAGCCTTAGTTGCTTTTGGTTTAGCAACTGGTTTTTTAGTGGCAGCTGATGCTGGTCCACCGATTGCTGCACCAGCAGCAACTCCACCGGCAACGCCGATGAACTTTCTACGCGAAACTGAGTTCGAATCCATTCATAAACTCCTTTGATTTAGGTAACGTCTTACCCACCAGCGACCCATTTCGTGGCTACGGCATACCTTCACAGCCGAAGGAGTTAAAGTCAACCATTTATCAGACAAAAGCCACCAAAATTTACCGAAATCGGGAAATTGTTACTCCCCTGTTATTTACGGCTATTTACTCTTTTACGCCACCTGCGGTCAGGCCGGCAACCATTTTGCGCCCAGCAAAACCAAAACCGATCAAAACCGGAATTACGCTCATCATGGCGGTAGCGGTGAGCTGAGCCCAAGGAAGTTGGAACTCCCCAATCAGAAGTTTCATGCCGACCGGCCAAGTTCTGGCCTTGTTACTTGATGTGATCATGAGGGCGAAAAGAACATCGTTCCACGGCTACATCCATCGATCCGGGCGGCATTTTCAAGATCAACCGGGAGGGCATCGAAAAAGCCTTTCATCAGCCAGATCGCTGCGGGCAGGGTGAAGGTCGTGTAAGCCAGCGCCAATCCAAACCTAGTATCAAGCAAATTTAATTTTTGCATCAAAATATAAATTGGGATCAAAAGTAAAACACCAGGGATTACGCGGACCAACATGTAAAACAAAAGAATTCCTTGCTTTCCGCCAAAAGTCGCTCTTGATAATGCATATCCAGCGAAAGTTCCCAGAGTCAAACTCATAACCATCGTCATCAAACTAACAACGACACTATTTCCAAGCAGATGAGGGAAATCTGAGTATTTCCATACTTCACGGTATGCATCAAACCCTAAATTTCTAAACATAAAACCAGCCGGGTGTTTAACAATTTCAATCTCTGGTCTTACTGAAGTGTATGCCGTCCAAATCAACGGGAGTGTTGCAAATGCAATCAGTAATCCAACCCCGACATTAATTGCGATCGCACTGGGGGCGTATTTGGATTTGCCGGTAACCGCCATTATTTCTCCTTCCCAAATCCAACAGAACGGATATAAACCATGGCAAAACCGCTAATTGCAATTAGTACAGCGACAGAAATTGCAGATGCATAACCAAAATCATAAGCCTGATACGCCTTTTTGAAAGCCAAAAGCGGAACAACCATGGTTGAGTCCCCTGGTCCTCCTTCAGTCATCAATAAAACTAATGTTGGTGAGTTGATCAATTTTATAGCTTCTAGAATTGTTGATACAAAAAGAACTGGTTTTAGAAGTGGCAACATTACATATCTAAAATGTTGAAAAGCAGAAGCACCATCGATGGCTGTTGACTCTCGCAACTCTGCTGGAATTCCTTGAATACCAGCAAGAATAAATAAAGTAAAAAACGGATAGGAGCGCCAAAGTTCCACAAAAAGAACACCGTAGAGCGCTTTATCAGGATCCGCCCAAATACCTTGCCCGCCAATATCAATCCCAATATGACTGACTAGAATTGTTACGATTCCATATTGCGCATCTAACATAAAGCGCCACATATATGCAGTTACTACTGGTGGCATAAACCAAGGAAGCATTACTGCAATTCGAGCAGCCCAAATAAATCTACTTTCACGACTTAAAAGCAGAGCAGCTGCCATGCCTAAAGCAATCTGGGAAATCAGACCAACAACTGTATATTTAAGGGTGTTCTTCGCGGCGTTTGCTACATCTGGATCGTGCAACACAGTGCGAAAATTTTCAAGACCGATAAATTTTGAATCGGGTCCTTTAAGCAACTCTAACTCTGAAAAACTTAATCTAATGCCTCTATAAAGGGGATAAACAATAAATAATGCGACAAGTAAAAGACTTGGAACCAGCAAAACCCAGGCAAAGGCTTTGCCTTCCAAAACATTTAAAAATCTAGCTAAAGGATTGGCTCTCCGTTCGGAGTAACCAACTTTCCGGCGATCCTTTAACATCCACTCCCCCGCCTTATAAAAAAACAAATAAACCAATAAACCAATAAACAAGCCAACATGATGAGTTGGACTCTACTACCGCCCGTAATTCTGGTGCATATGGGTGTTTTGTCAATAAAAGGAGAGCTCGTTGTGATGGGTTTATCGGATCAATCTACGTCCAATCAACCGAGTAAGCCGGCATCTTCAGCACGTCCGTAGACATTTGACAGCATTTTCAAGGGTTTATTAGATGGCGCATGAGTTGCCAGATACTTTTCATCGAATTCGATTCCGGCACCGGGAGTTTGATTAAGAACTATGCATCCGTCCTCAATCTCCATTGGATTGATTAATGCAGCCTCTCTTCCCATTTCGAAAACCTCCATCATGACATGGTGCTTCCAAGTGGATGAGAGGTGCGCGATGCTGTTTCCGACATCGGGACCGGTAACAACAGGACGGGCGAAAGTTGCAGCCATATCTGCAACGATGCTCGCGCCAGTAAAACCTGAGTTGTGGGAAGCGACTTGGATAACATCCCCGGCCCCATGTTGAAATAGCGGTACAAACTGCGCAGGGTCCGTGAAGTTCTCACCAGTCGCAACTGGAGCACGCACTCCCTCAGAGACGCGCCGAAGTCCTTCAAAATCGCCCCGAGCAACTGGTTCTTCAACCCAAAGAAAGTCGAAATGTTTTTCTAACAGAGAAACCCGTTGGATCGCCTGCTTCGGTGACCACCACTCGTTGGCGTCAATGATCAATTGGGGACGACCACCTTTGGAACTTAGCGCATCAATCATTATGCGAAGGCGGCGCTCGTCATCATCGGCGTTACGTCCAACTTTGAGCTTTCCGGCAGTTACGCCTTTTGCTGCAAGTCCCGCGTAAAACTTGTACAGATCTTCATCGCTAAGTGGAAAGTCCAACCCACTTGCGTAAGCGCGTACTGACTTTCCGTTTCCGCCGAACTCTTTCCAAAGCGGAACTCCGTGGAGTTTTGCCCGCAAGTCCCACAGTGCACGGTCGATCGCAGAAATACCCGCTGCCATGGGACCGTGAAGGCCGGCTTTGAATGCACGCGCAGTCATCCGATTCCAACTGCTACGTACTGAGCGAGGATCCGTTCCGATGACAAGATCTGTGAGACCAGGAATTGTGTCCGCCGCGCTACCTACTCCAACACAGCAACCGGTGACTCCCTCATCCGTGCGTACGAAGACAGCTAATTCCATTCCTTCGCTGGCTCCATCGGGAAGATTGACATCCCCGATCAGTCGATTCATTTGATATGTATAAGGAGTGAACGAAATATCTGTAACAATCACTTAAACCACCTCCACGTGCAAGGGTTTCTAATCTACTTAATGAGTTCGACGCTAGAAACGTAATAACACAATTCTGGTGCAGATACGTGGTTTGTCAAGGAACTCAGAAAAATCTACGCCTTAAAATAGATAACAACAAAAAAACAATTACTGCAAAAGAGCCTTGTTCTACCCAAGCAGTTAACCAGTAGGCAGATGTATTCGCACTGGATAAATTCACTTCACCATAGAGAATTCCTGGATCATACTTTTGCAAAATGGAAATGATCTTTCCGTTTTGATCAATTAATGCTGTATTTCCAACCGTTGAAACCACAACAATGGTACGACCGGATTCAACTGCCCGCGCACGAGTGATCTGCAATTGTTGATCACTTTCTGCAGATTTACCGAAGGTCGCGTTATTAGTTTGGGCAACAATTAGATTTGCATTCTTAATACTACCTCTAAGTAAAGAGTCATCAAGTATCTCAAAACAGATTACTGGCAAGATCTTCCCTACTCCTACTTGGAAAATCTTTGACTTATCTCCGGATTGAAAATCCTTAACATTTCTTGCTAAAGGTGAAATAAATTCAGCGATAGAACGCAGGGGCATGACTTCACCAAATGGCGCTAGATGTTGTTTGAGGTAAATATTAGTTGGACCAGATTTTGGTTCCCAAAGGATGGATAGATTTGTTGGCCGCGACGCACTACTACCGACACCACCAACAATTAATGACTTCTCGAGAAAACTTACTAAATTACTGATTTGAGTTTTTGCGGTTGTTAAAGGATCTACATCAGAAGCATTCTCTGGCCAGATGAAAAGATCTGGCTCAAAACTTGCAGGTCGATTGAGTTGAGTTTTCCAATTTCTGGTTAATTCAAGATGGTTGTTCAACACTGCGGTTCTTTGGGAATTAAAATCTAACCCTAGATCGGGAACTGAACCTTGAACAGCAGCAACCTTTAAAAAATTATTACCCTCTATCGAATGGGTAGGAACAAAAATATTTGCAAAGACAATTAGTAATAATGGTGCGAACTGCAATTTCATCTTAAGAAAAGTTAAATGAATCAATACCCCTAGGAACACCACCGTGAATGAAGCCAGTGGAACACCGCCAATCGAAAGGAGTTGAGAGAAGGGAGTATCTACGGCAATAAATCCAGCTCTCCCCCATCCAAAACCGCCAAATGGGTAGTTAACGCGAATCCATTCCAAAACCACCCAAAAGGATGGAACTGTTGAAAGCAAAACCCAACTTCGCTGGTTGGTAAACCAAGTGAAGGGAGAAATTAAAAGAGCTTGCCCAATTCCTAAAATCAGCCAAGGCCAGATACCTACGTAAGTGCTTGACCAATGCAATAAAGGTAATGTGAAACCCAATGAAAAAATAAAGCCATCAACTGCTCTAGCCTTAAAAGATTTTTTATGTGTTCGCTTGATTATCAGTGCTAAACCGATCGGAAAGAAAATCCAAATTTCAACTGGTGCAAAGGCTAATTGGGCAATGACTCCATAAATAAAAGCAAACATGATTAAAGTTCTAGAGCGCTCAAAAGCCGTTTCACGGATGAATCTAGGCCGTGAGTTTTAGCAAGCACTTCCAAAGCTTTGGGATCATCTACTTTTTTAGGCAATTTGAAAGGTCCTTTAGGAAGTCGAAGATTATCTACGCAATTCACTACGATCTCTGCTTTTAGCAGGTAATCTGCGCTTTCAATTATCTTCTTTTGCAGAGATCCGCTCAAATTTGGATTCGATTTTTTTGCTGCAGAAATAACCTCTTTGATATTTCCAAATTGATTTGCAATTGTCGCTGCGCCTTTTGGCCCAATTCCACGCGCACCTGGCAAACCATCGGAAGGGTCACCGCGGAAAGTTGCGAATAATGCATAACGATCGCCAGGGATCTCATACTTGTTTTTTATCCATTTCAAATCCACCAAATCATGCTGTGAAATACCTTTAGCAATGTAAGCAACTTTTACCTTACGTTTGTCGTCAACAAGTTGAAAAAGGTCACGATCCCCGGTGACAATAAATGTTGGACCAGGTTCACGAACAGATAAAGTAGCGATTACATCATCTGCCTCGTAATCATCGATGCCAATTAGTGGAATGCCAATTGCATCTAAAACTTCCATAATAATCGGAACTTGAGCTTCTAAAATTTCCAAATCCTCTGCCGCTTCACTTAAAGAACCATCGTCGGATTCCTCTTCGATACGATTAGCCTTATATTCCGGAATCAATTCTGTGCGCCAAGATGGTCGCCAATCACCATCTAGGCAGGCAACAATTCGATCGGGTTGATAAGTCACAGCCATTCTGGCTATTGAATCTAGATAACCTCTAATCGCATTAACCGGCTGACCAGATGGAGAAACCATGGATTGTGGCAGCCCATAAAAAGCTCGATACCAGAGCGACGCACTGTCGAGAAGTAAGAGTGTCATGCGACTTGATTGGAGTATGCGATAACTCCGCGCTTTAGTAACTTTGTTGCTTCGCTAGCAGCAAAAGATAATGGGTTTGATAACGCTGAGATTTGAGTCAATAAATCAAGAAGTTGTTTCATCTGTCTCACAAAATCACCAGCAGTTAAATCAGTATTTTCTAATACTTCACTCAACGTTGCACCACTAGCCCAGCGATAAGTGGCCCAAGTTAATCCGGTGTCAAGTTGTCGCATGGTGTCTAATCTGTTTTTTGTTTCCAAAGTGTGTATCGCAAACCAGATCCGCTCCATCGACTTAGTTGCTTCCAAAATTGCACCTTTGGGCGTTTTCATTTTCGCTTCATCATCGTTACGGGCTTGAAAAATAATTGCCGATAGGACGGAGGCTAGTTCTGCCGGAGTCAACTCATTCCAAATCTTTTGACGAATTGATTCTGATACCAACAAATCAAACTCCGAGTAAATACTAGAAAGCATCTTCCCTTCCGGCGCAATCTCTTCGCCGTTGATGTAATTTAATTCAGACAAAACTGAGCAAATTTGGTCGAAAGTTCTAGGAATCACATGTGTTCGATTTTCAACTCGCTTTTGTAAATCGATAATCTCACGTTCTAATCGATCTGATCGTTCGGAGATTCTCGCGTGCTCTTCGCGATCATTACACGCATGACACGGATGAGATCTCATCGTTGTTCTCAACTCAATTAGAACTGAATCTTCTTCCTCGGCAGCGGCATTACGTTTGACACCACTTTGACGAAAAAGATCTAACCATTGAGATTTGTCCTTAGCATTTTTGTGACTTAACCCCCCAGGAATTTTTAATTGACCGACAACGTTGACGCCATATTGACAATCATTTGGGCTTAGCCGATGCACTCGTTTATCGAGAGTAATCACTAGCGGTCTGGCATATTCATGACCTCGTTCTATAACTAAAGCAATACCGTTTCGGCGTCCACCTCCGATTGCCAAAATTGCACCTCTATTAACACCACCTAATGTTTCGATAACTTCAGGTAGGGAAGCCTTGGTGTTCCGATCTTTCTTTTCGTACTCTTTTATCTGTCTTCTGATCGCCGCATAAGAAGTGAAATCGCCTAAATGGCAATCAATCTCCTTATTTATTTCACGAATAGCATTCTCATTTTTAGAGATCTGTCTTGCAATACCCACAACTGATCTATCTGCTTGGAATTGAGCAAAGGAGGAAGCCAATAGTTCTCGCGCAGTGTTCTTGCCAGAGGTAGATAAGAGATTTACCGCCATGTTGTAGGTTGGATAAAAAGAAGATCGCAATGGATAAGTTCTAGTAGTCGCCAATCCAGCCAAACTTGGGATGTCAACCTCTGGACTCCAAACGATTACTGCATTACCTTCGATATCGATGCCTCGTCTTCCGGCTCGACCAGTTAACTGAGTGAACTCCCCTGGAGAGATTTCAACATGAGCTTCGCCATTCCATTTAGTTAATTTTTCAAGTACTACGGTTTTAGCGGGCATATTTATACCCAAAGCCAAAGTTTCAGTAGCGAAAACAACGCGGATATAGCCGGCCTGAAAGAGTTCTTCAGTTAACTCCTTAAATGGTGGAATTAATCCGGCATGGTGTGAAGCAATGCCTCGCTCGAGCGCTTTGGACCACTCGCCAAAATTTAACGCACTTAAATCTTCTGGAGCGATCACATTTGCCAAAGCTTCTATTCTTGAACGAATAAAAGATTTTTCTTCAACTGAAGTTAAATCTAGTTTGGAACAAGATTTAACCGCTGCATCACAAGCAGCACGACTGAAAATAAAGAATATGGCTGGAAGCATATTTCGTTCTGCTAATTTATTAACTATCTCACTTCTGGGAAGTTGACGATACTCATTTCGCATATCTCGATTGCGATAAACCTTCTGATAATTTTGTGAAATCCGCACCAGATCTTTATTGGGCGAACTACCCTCAGCTAAGAGTGGGAAAAAATCATTTCCTTGCAAAACGTACTGATGAAGTGGTACTGGTCGAGTTTCACTCAGAATTATCCGAATTTCGCCTCTGACAGTGGACAACCATTCACCAAACTCTTCAACGTTAGATACCGTTGCTGATAGTGAGATGACCGGAATTTCTTGCGGTAGATGAATCAGAATTTCTTCCCAAACCGCTCCCCTGAATTTGTCACCCAAAAAGTGGACCTCATCAAGAACGACAAAACCTAAATTATCTAAAGTATTTGATCCCGCATAGATCATATTTCTGAGTACTTCAGTTGTCATGACCACGATTGGAGCTTCTCCATTGACAGAGATATCTCCCGTTAAGAGCCCAACATGATCTGATCCATAGCGTTCCACAAACTCAGAATATTTTTGATTAGATAAAGCCTTGATTGGAGTAGTGTAAAAAACTTTCTTACCTCGTTCATAAGCCAAAAATGTCGCAAATTCACCGACTACCGTTTTTCCAGCACCTGTAGGTGCGGCAACTAAAACCCCAAATCCATCTTCGAGTGCGTGACAAGCCTCGACCTGAAAATCATCAGGGGTGAATGAAAGATTGGAAATAAATCTTTGAAACTCGGGGTGCGAAACCCGATTTTTACTTGCGGCAAATCGAGCTGAAGGCGAACTCTGCATTAGCGTAGAACCTTCAATTGGTTGTGAGAAATAGATACATCTAGTGGTAACTCACCAATCCGTTCTCCATCTGCATAAGCTACAGCGTCTGCTTTGATCTGAATTGAACGACCTTGCAAAATAGATACTGCAGGATGGGTTACATGCAACCCTTTAAAGACTGATGGAAATATTCGGATAAATTCCAATTTGGGTACTGGCGCCAAGATCATGATGTCTAGCAATCCATCTTGTATATTTGCTGCCGGGCACACTTTCATTCCCCCACCATATGACAGTCCATTAGCAATCGCTATCAACATCGCTTGCGTTTGCATTTGTTTCCCATCGATAACTATTTCGTAGCTTCTGGGCTTGAATCTTGGTAGTTCTAAAAGCATCGCAATGTTATATTTCATTTTACCAGTCGGCCATTTCAATTTATTTGCTCGCTCATTTACGACAGAATCAAATCCAGTAGAGCAGATAGCAGCAAAGTACTCATCACCTACTTTCCCCAGGTCAACCTCTTCGACATCAGCCGAAAGAACTCTTTTAATATTTCCTATTGGATCTTCTAGTGATAACCCAAGTGCACGCGCAAAATCATTTCCAGTGCCAGCCGGAATCAATCCGATTGGATTTCCTTTAATATTGTTGATAGCAGCATGAATCATGCCATCGCCACCTATCACCACGATTTTGGCTTGTGGATATTTAGTTATTGATTCTCTTAATAAGAATAAAGATCGCTCAAGAGAGTTCGTCGAAATAGAAGAAAAAACCTCATTGGAAACTCTCAAGAAATTCTCGATTATGGAAAGCACTTTCGCGCCTTTCCCACGTCCAGAACTGGGATTGGCAAAAAGAATCACCATTTATTCTTCCTCGGTTTTGCTTTTTTTGCGGTTACGACGGCGATCGATTAATAATGAGATTCCGCCCGCTAGAAAATACAAAGCACATAGTGGTGCCGCTAAAGCAAGCATCGTGATGGGATCCCCAGTTGGAGTGAAAGCCGCTGTGAAAAGAAAAATACCAAAGACGCTCGCTCTCCATGGTTTCAAAATTGCTTTTCCAGTCAACGCTCCAGCGATATTCAAAGCCACTAGAAACACGGGTAGCTCAAAAGCTAATCCAAAAATTAACATAATTCGCACGACAAAATCCAAGTAATCATCAAATTTAATTAGATTGTTGAGTGAGGTTGGAGTGAACCCGAGCAATACTTTTATTGCAATCGGTAATATGTAATATCCAAGCGTAACTCCAGCTGCAAAAAATGGAGTCGAAGCGACAATAAATAAAATAGACCATTTCTTTTCTTTTTTATGCAACCCTGGTGCTACAAAGGCCCAAAGTTGATATAACCAAAATGGCGCAGAAAGAATCACTCCTACCAACAGAGCAATCTTTATCTGTAGGTTCAAGGGTCCTAATACCCCAGATATATATAAAGTATTGCAATCGGCTATTTGATTCGCGACACCACAAACCGGTTTGGATAAAGTCTTGATTAACGTTCCGTAAGATAACCATCCACTAATTGATCCGAAAAGTATTCCAGCCGCAGCTAAAACCACACGTTTCCGAAACTCCTGCAAATGAGAAATTATCGACATACGATCGGTAGCCAAAACTGTCTCGCTTTCAATTAGGTGCGAGTGGTATTGAGAAAGTGCAGAGTTATTTAAGCCCCACTATTTTTCTTGTCTCCATCACTATCATCTTCTTTGGGCTTATCTGCATTTAATTCTTTAACTTCATTTTTGAAAATCTTCATTGATTTACCAAGTGCGCGTGCGGAGTCTGGTAAACGTTTTGCGCCAAATAGCAAAACAAGAACAATAACGAGGATTAGTATGTGGCTAGGTTCTCTGAGAAACATAGATCCTCCTGGATCGATTAAAAAATATGGCGTCTACCCCGAAGTATAGGTTCAAGATGAGTAATTTGCGAGTGAAGCCGCTGCTCTATCGGCCACCTCTTGCCTTAAAACCGTGTCAGACGGGATTTTCATCTCTCCTGATAAAGCCAAAACAGCCCTAATTGCCCACTCGTGATTGTGTAGTTTCACAGTGCCAATAAACCCTTCATCAGATTGATTACGGATCAAATTTCGGATACCCCACTCTTCCGCGAACCACAAAGCTTTTTCGTTTAACTCCAATTCAATAAAATTATCAAGATTTTTCGATGACTCTGAAAGTGGTTCGAATTTTGTAACCTTAGTATGAGTGGCTCTTATTCCGCGGATTCGTTCAATCTTAAATTGGCGAAAGTCACTCGCTGAGTAGCACCAGGCGTATAGATACCGTCCGCCTGAAGAATCCGCAAGATATTCAAGCGGGGCAACATCTCGTGTGGTCAATTTATCCGATGTTGGAGAGTAGTAATCGATCGAGATTTGAAGATTAGCTGCGATTGCTTTATCAATTAAATGTAAATCTGGTTGTATTGATAATTTTGAAATATCGATACTCACTTTAGGGTCAGCACGTTCTGAAATCTTGACCAATTTATTTATCAGATTCAAAATGCTTTCCTTAGTTTGACTGTCAACACTTAGTAAAAGTGAATTTAATGCGACGATCAAGGCCGAACTTTCTTCGTAAGTTAATCTTCTAGGTTTTGCAATCGCGCCTGCATTAGCAATTGAGATATATCCCCCATCAAATTGCACATCAATAAGTTCTAGGTGGCTATAACCTGGCAATCCACAAACCCAAAGTAGATTTAAGTCCGCGATTAGCTCACGTTCACTCACCCCAAAAATCTCACAAGCTTCTCTTATTTCAATTCCTTGATGAGATGATAGAAATGGAACCATTCTTAGAATCCGAGCAAATCGAGTTTCATTTTTTGTTGTCATGAACTGTGCTCACTTAGGACTTTTGAAAGACCATTAATAACAGCCTCCACAAGAATTTCTGGCTTGATGACCTTGACATCTGGTCCGCACCATAGAATGTTATAAACAAGTAAATCAAAATCAATATTATTCAATTGAATCAGATCCCACTCGATATTTCCAGAATCTAAATTTTTAACATCGCCTAACTTTCTGATAGCCGATCCTGATCCTGGTCTAATCAAGATTTCTGCTTTCTCAATAAGATGTTCGGTAATATCTTTTATATAATTGGAAACTTTATAATCGGGTGAAATTACAAATGCTTTTTCGGCCGATGAGATCTTAGGCAAGGATTGAAATCTGCTTAATCTAAATATTTTAAAATCCCCTGAGGAATTTTCCTTGGCGACTAAATACCAATGCCCTCTTCTCGAAACTAAAGAGTGAGGTGCAACATTACGTTCAATCACAACCCCATCCGTGCCTTTGTACTCAAATGAGATCATCTCTTTATGATTAATGGAACTCCATAGCGAATAAAATATTGGCTCCGAGGTTTGAATGATTGGCATAGAAGCCAAAGGTTCTAAAGGAACATAATCGGCATTTGTGCTTTGAATCTTAAAAATAGCATCTTGGGCCAAGTTCTCTAGAGCTGCTCCTCTCCAAATATTTGCAGCCACTGATAGCCAATAGATTTCTGAAGAATCAAAATCTGTATCTGGCATTTCAAAAGAGTTTTTAGCTATCCGATAACCAACTTCATCATCAAAATACTTATCTTTAGCCTCTACCAAGATTTCAATATTTAATTCTCGCAAATCATCTTTATCTCGTTCAAACATCCGCTCCATTGCTTCTGGAGTGCCGGAGTACCCCGCCACATTTGTGAAAATTTCATCCTTACTTAAGGGGCGGCGGGTCTCAAGTAAAGCCATGGTCAAATTCACCAAACGTTCAGCTTTATCTTTTCTGACCAGGCTCATGTCAAGAATGTTAGCGACTCACTCAAAAATATGTAGAATACGGATATGACTATGAGCATTCACTCCAAATCCCCATTGGCAATAGCGACACTTCTGATCGGTGGCATCCTTCTTGCTGGTTGCTCGACAACCGGAACAACTGATGACCAAGCAGCACCTTCAGAATCTGCTTCTTCTAGTACTCCCGCGCCAAGTGAATCAGCCGCACCAGTTGCGGGTGGTCCTTGTAAGCCAAGTGCCGCAAAAGGCTCACCTGCCAAAGATGTAGGTGCTCCAAATGGTGTTCTGCCGGCAAAAACTTATACCTTTACATTACAAACAAACTGTGGAGAAATTGTTATTGAAGCAGACGGAGTCAAGGCTCCAATCACTGTTTCCACATTGGCATTTTTAGCTAAAGGTAAATATTACGATGGAACTATCTGTCATCGGTTAACAACTCAGGGTTTATTTGTGTTGCAATGCGGCGATCCAACTGGCACTGGTGGCGGTGGACCAAACTTCAATTTCAAGGATGAGAATTTGCCTGCTCAAGCAGATAACAATTATCCAGCCGGATCAGTTGCAATGGCCAACTCCGGTCCAAATACAAATGGAAGTCAATTCTTTTTGGTTTATGACAATACGACTTTGGGAGCGAATTACACCCTCTGGGGAAAGATCACTCAAGGTTTAGATATCGTTAAATCAATTGCTGCATACGGTACTGCTGATGGAAGCGGCGATGGAGCACCTAAATCAACGGTCGAAATTATTAACGCAACTGTTAAGTAATTAGTCAAGCCAAACCTTTACTAGTTACTCCTGATCGAGTAAATCTTCCTCACCTGGTTTGGAAGGTCTCCTTCTCTTTCGCATGGCTGCTACTCCATCAGCAACTCTTCTGCTTCTTACTAAAAAGCCAGTATGACTGATCATCCGGTGTTCTGGACGAACAGATAAAGATTCAACATGCCATGGCCGATGTAAACTTTCCCAAGATTCAGGTTCAGTAAATAGGGGGTTTGCTCGCAGCGCCTCTACCAATCGCGACAATTGCGTTGTTGTAGTTACATATCCAATAAATACTCCACCTGGTCGCAAAATTTGCGAAGTAATTTCTACACAATCCCATGGAGCCAACATATCTAATACAACGCGGTCAAACTTCTCTGCGATTATGGCATCTTGAAAGGAGTTGATCTGCAACTCCCAAGCAGGATGAGCAGAGCCAAAAAATAGCGAGATATTTTTAGTGGCAATCTCTCCAAAATCTGCGCGGCGTTCAATACTTAAAACTCGACCTGTTGATCCAACGGCCCTCAGTAATGAAATTGTAAGAGCTCCACTTCCAACTCCTGCTTCGAGCACCCGGTCGCCAGAGTGGATGTCACCATAAGCAATTATCTCGGCGGCATCTTTGGGATAAACAATCGTTGCACCTCTAGGCATAGAGAGTACGAAATCTTCCAGTAACGGCCTTTGATAGAAATATGGCGCTCCTAAAGTAGAAAGCAAAATCGAACCTTCGCTAGAACCAATAATTTGGTCATGTGAAATATGACCTTTGTGTCCCTGCCAGGTGGCTCCGGGAGTTAAAGTGATCGTATGCAATTTTCCTTTGGCATCGGTCAATTGAATCCGTTCGCCCGCTCGCAATGGGCCACTTCTACTACTTTCAACAAATCCATTTTCACTCATTTGCCTATTCTAGGCTTATCGGGGAGATAACGATTAGTACACCTTCTAGACGCAATACGCTCTCGCCAAGCCGCGCAAATGACTACATGAACTGCCCATTACTTTATCGCTTCAGGGTTATTGATAAATTGCCTGAGCCTCCAAGTGCTGACGCATTAAAGGGAACCTTGGTGCACTCTGTTTTGGAACATTTATTTGGATTAGTTCGCTTAGAAAGAACCTCTGATCGAGCACATGATTTACTAAAACCAACATGGGATGAGTTGAAAGTTAAAACTTCAGGTGTTCAAGAGATGTTTCAAGATGTTGACTTAGATCAATGGCTGATCAGTGCCCACTCATTGTTAGATCGGTATTTCGAGCTTGAAGACCCCAAGTCCTTTGATCCAACCGATTTAGAAAAATTTGTTGAGTATCAGATGGAAGATGGTCCGATGATTCATGGCTATATAGATCGACTTGATATTGCCCCAACTGGGGAAATTAGAATCGTAGATTACAAGACCGGGAAATCACCAAGAGCTGGATATGAAGAGAAATCACTTTTTCAAATGCGTTTCTACGCTCTGATACTTTGGCGCACTCTTGGAAAGATTCCAAAAAGATTGCAACTTCTTTATTTAGGCGATAAAAATCGATTGATCAGTGAGCCAACTGAAGCAGAGTTGGTGAAAACTGAAGGAAAGATATTATCCATTTGGTCAGATATCCAACTTTCACATGAAACTGGTCTTTGGAAACCTAAGAAAAGTAAATTATGCGATTGGTGCGCACACCAATCAATCTGTCCTGAATTTGGTGGAACTCCCCCACCCTTGCCCGAACAAGTTAGCGGTTAAACTGCTTTACCAATTCAGCAACTGTTAAATTTTCTAAGGTTTTTAAAATGATTCTGCGTGGGGCTGTTTCTATGGGAACTAAATGTGGAACCGCCACAACATATGCTCCGGCTGCCGTTGCGGAAGCGACCCCCGTGGCTGAATCTTCCAGAACTATAGATTCACTTATATCCACAGCAAATCTCTCAGCGGCCAAAAGGTATGGATCCGGAAAAGGTTTACTTCTGGTTACCTCTGAAGCAGATATCGAAAACTGATAATAATTTTTACTTAGCCCGTTCAATACCGCATCAACTATCGGCCGCGGACTGGCTGAAACTAATGCAATTGGTATCTCAAGTGCGGATATCTCGGTTAATAACTCTTCAACTCCAGGCATATAGGCGACGCCCGAAGAACAACGTTGCACCATCCGACGAACCATCTCATCAGAAAACCATTCCGCCAGATCAGCACGGCCGCTTTTTTCGCCGAGATAGATTCCAACTTTGGACATGGGGCCACCTAAACAATGAGCCTGATCTGCCAACGACCAATCTGCGCCATACTCATTTGCTAATTCAACCTCTGTCTTTAACCATAAAGGCTCGGTATCAACTGAAAGCCCATCCATATCAAAGAAAATTGCTTGCGGAAAGATCACGTCGCGTTGAAATATTTCGCTTCAGGATGGTGGACAATTATTGCTGAAGTTGATTGTTCGGGATGTAGTTGGAACTCCTCAGAGAGTTCAACTCCAATTCTTTCTGGCTCTAGTAATTTACAGAGTTGAACTTGTTGTTCTATATCTGGACAAGCCGGGTATCCAAAAGAGTAACGCGAACCTCGGTAACCTTGATCTAATAGATCAGATAGTTCCGGACTATCTTCCTTGGCAAAACCAATTTCAGATCTAATCCTTGCATGCCAATATTCAGCCAGACTCTCGGTAAGTTGAACCGATAAGCCATGCAACTCTAAATACTCCCTGAATGATCCGGCGGCAAATAATTTTGCTGTTGCTTTGCTAATCGCTTCACCCATAGTCACTACATGGAAAGAGACAACATCAATCTTCCCACTTTCTTTGGATGCAAAAAAATCTGCCAAACATAAACGTCGATCTCTTCTCTGACGAGGGAAAGAGAATCGCGTTCTTTCAGTTTTTTGATCCTCTTCTAAAATAATTAAATCATTACCTTCGCTGTAGCAAGGGAAGTATCCATAAACAACAGCTGCTTCTAACCAAGCATTAGTTTGAACTTCATTTAACAAATTCCGCAGACGCGGGCGTCCCTCAGATTCGACCATTGCCTCATACTCACCTCTTGCACTTTTCAAACCCCATTGGCCAACAAATAAGGCTCGCTCATCAAGCATTCCTGCATAATCTGCAAGTGGAACTCCTTTAACAACCCGTGATCCCCAAAAAGGTGGCTTAGGGATTTCATTACTTATCGAAAGATCACTTCTTAAGGTATCTACAACACTTTCCTCTGGAGAAGTAACCTTGGTGCGTCGTTTTTTCAACTCTGGCAATTCGGCCCCTGCTACTCCACGTTTGATACCCATTAAAGTATCCATTAGACGTAAGCCTTCAAAAGCATCTCTTGCATATCTAACAGTTCCGGGGAATTGATCAGCAAGATCTTGTTCAACATACGACCTCGTTAAAGCAGCGCCACCCAAAATAATTGGCCACTTTTGATCCAATTTGCGAGCAGTAATTTCTTCTAAATTTTCTTTCATAATTACTGTTGACTTAACTAGCAATCCACTTAACCCAATTACATCAACATTTTCATTTTCGGCCGCGTCAAGAATTGCGTTGATTGGTTGTTTAATTCCAATATTTACTACTTCATATCCATTATTAGACAGGATGATATCCACCAGATTCTTGCCAATATCGTGAACATCACCTTTTACGGTGGCAAGTAAAATTCTTCCACGACCTTCATCATCGGTCTTTTCCATTTTTGGCTCTAAAAATGCCACTGCCAATTTCATAACTTCCGCGGATGAGAGCACAAAGGGCAGTTGCATCTCACCTTTACCAAATAACTCACCTACAGTTTTCATGCCTTCAAGCAGATGGTCGTTAATGATCGCTAAGGGTTTAATTCCTTCTGCCATTGCTAAATCTAAATCTGCCTCTAGGCCGGCACGTTCTCCATCGATGATTCGTCTTTGCAATCTTTCTTGCAGCGGCAAGAGAAGCAACTCTTCAGCTCTGCTTGCGCGCCCTGAAGCCGCCTCTACTCCCTCAAATAGATCTAGAAATCTTGTGAGTGGATCATATGTAACCAGATCATTTTCATATTTCCGTCTATCGTAAATCAAATCTAGAGCGACTTCCTTGACTTCCTCTGAGATGCGCGCGAAGGGAGTGATTTTTGAAGGATGGACTATCGCTGAAGTTAAACCTGCGTTTACGGCTTCATGTAGGAAAACCGAATTCAGCACAATCCGTGCTGCTGGGTTAAGACCGAAAGAAATGTTACTTACACCTAAAGTTGTTTGTACCCCCGGATAAAGTCGGCGAATCTCACGTATCGCATTAATTGTTTCCAAGCCATCGCGACGAGTCTCCTCTTGGCCTGTTGCTACCGGAAAAGTTAGTGCGTCAATAATGATGTCTTCTACTCTCATCCTCCATTTATTTTTTAAATCTTTGATCAGACGTGTTGCGATCGCCACTTTCAAATCTGCTGTTCTGGCTTGACCTTCTTCATCTATCGTTAATGCGATTACAGCACATCCATGTTCGCCAACTAACTCCATCATCTTGGTAAAACGCGAGTCGGCACCGTCACCATCTTCATAATTAACGGAGTTGATAACCGCCCGACCACCTAATCTCTCTAAACCAGCTTTTATTACTTTGGGTTCAGTGGAATCAAGCACGATAGGTAAGGTTGAGGAAGTTGCTAGTTTTTCTGCTAAAAGACTCATGTCGATTGCACCATCACGCCCGACGTAATCAACACAAAGATCCAACATGTGCGCGCCATCTCTGATTTGGTCTCTGGCAATTTCCAAGCATTGTTCCCAATTCTCCGACAACATCGCTTCTTTAAATGCACGAGATCCGTTTGCATTAGTTTTTTCACCTATTGCTAAATAAGTTTTGTCTTGGCGTAATGAGACCTGTTGGTACAAGGAAGCAACTGAGGCTTCCACTGGGATTACTCGCACCATTGGTTTCTCTAGATTCGCAATCGCGACAACCTCTTTGAGATGTTCAGGAGTGGTTCCACAACAACCGCCAATAAAATTTAAACCATAATCGTCAATAAAAACCTTAAGTGCTTTAGCTAAATCAATCGGAGAAAGCGGATAATGAGCACCGTTAGCACCTAAAACTGGCAACCCAGCATTGGGCATACAAGTGATTGCAATTTCAGTTTGTTGAGATAACTGCCTTAGATGTTCACTCATCTCCGTAGGACCAGTCGCACAGTTAAGGCCGATTGAATCAATACCAAGTGGCTCTAGCGCTGTGAGTGCCGCTCCAATTTCACTACCAAGCAACATTGTTCCGGTTGCCTCCACAGTGACTTGTGCCATTAAGTAAATATCTTTACCTGCATTTTTGATAGCAGTTCTAGAACCATTGACTGCTGCCTTTGCTTGTAAAAGATCTTGCGCAGTTTCGATTAACAATCCATCACAACCGCCATCAATTAATCCTTTAGCGGCAACTTCATAAGCATTTCTTAAATATTCATAAGTTGTATGTCCTAGTGTTGGCAACTTTGTTCCAGGCCCCAAAGAGCCAAGTACATACCGCGGATGTTCAGGTGTTGAAAAATTATCTGCGCACTCACGCGCGATTTTTGCTCCCGCTAGCGCTAATTCATAAATCCGATCTTCCGCTTCATACTCCGCTAAATTTGCCCAATTCGCACCAAAAGTATTAGTTTCGATGGCATCTACGCCAACTTCTAAATAAGCGTTGTGCACGGATGCGACCATGTCGGGACGGGTGACATTTAAAATCTCATTGCACCCTTCCAAACCTTGGAAATCTTCCATAGTTGGATTTTGGGCCTGCAACATCGTCCCCATAGCCCCATCAGCCACCAATACTCGGCTGGAAAGGCTTTCGCGCAGGCTCATCATTTGCTAAAGAGTACCGGTTAAGGCTTCTGCTCTAGTGTTAGGTCATGGAGATATTGGGCATACCGCAACTCCGATCGCCAATAATGATTCTGGCCTTTTCTGGTTGGAACGACGCCGGAGAAGCTGCCTCTGCGGCCATAGAACATCTTGCGAGCATTTGGCCTGTTCAGCCGATTGGTGAATTCGACACCGAAGAATTTTATGATTACCAAAATAATCGACCTATCGTTTCCGTCGATGAATCCTTTAATCGCTCGCTGACCTGGCCAACCACAACTGTTCGTGGCGTTTCCTTGCCAAATTATGATCGCGATCTAATTTTAGTCTCCGGTGTTGAACCTTCTTTGAAGTGGCGTTCTTTCGTTGGGCAACTACTCGACCTTGGAGAAGACCTAGATATTTCAATGGTTGTCTGTCTGGGTTCGTTATTGGCAGATGTTCCACATACCCGTCCGATACCAGTAACGGCGACCGCGGCTAGACCTGAATTTGGTGAGCGTCTTGGTTTGGAAATGAGTCGCTATGAGGGTCCTACCGGAATTCTCGGTGCGATCCAGGATGCCTGTAACCAAAGAGATATCGATGCGCTATCAATTTGGGCCGCAATTCCGCATTACGTTTCTTCTCCCCCATGTCCTAAGGCGACACTTTCACTGCTAAATCATTTGGAAGATTTATTGGAGTTGTCGATAGACCTAGGGGAATTACCTGAAGATGCAAAAGCCTGGGAAATTGGGGTAGATCAACTTTCACAAGAAGATTCAGAGATTGCTGACTACGTAAAATCTTTAGAGGAAAGTAAAGATGAAGCAGATTTGCCGGAAGCAACAGGCGAAGCGATAGCCCGCGAATTCGAAAGATACTTACGTCGGCGTGGAGAAGATAACCCGCTTACTTAAATAGCTATTCCCAAAACCGAGTCAACAAATCTTGCCAAAGTTCCAGTATTTGATAATTTTGAATTTTTTTCTGAATTTGAATCTGCAATCGCTTTTTCAGCCCAAGAATCAATATGGGCCAAAGCTTTCGTTGTGTCCAGATCATTATTGAGTGCATCTACTACATTAGAGATTGTCGCCTCGATTTCAGGTCCCTCTGGTTTAGCAAAACCTTTTCGCCACTTAGCTAGACGATCCGTAGCATCTTGTAACAGTGCATCATCCCATTCACGATCACTTCGGTAATGATTGGCAAGCAGGGCTAGTCGGATCGCCATTGCATCAATGCCTGCTTCTCGAAGTCTTGATACAAAAACCAAATTACCTTTTGACTTACTCATCTTTTCGCCTTGATACCCGATCATTCCAGTGTGCATAAAATATTGAGCAAAGGTTGCGTTGTTCATTACCTCGCCTTGGGCTGCGCACATTTCATGATGTGGAAAAATTAAATCTGATCCTCCGCCTTGAATTGTGATTGAACTCCCTAAATACTCAAGTGCGATAGCGGTGCATTCAATGTGCCACCCAGGTCGTCCGGCTCCAAAAGGTGAATCCCAACTTGGCTCTCCTTCGCGATGAGCTCTCCATAACAAGCAATCCAATTTATTCCGTTTACCAACCAAAGTAGGGTCGCCACCACGTTGTGCAAAAATTTCAATCATCTGATCAATTGATAAATGTGAGCGATCCCCAAAATTTAAATCTGAGGAGATATCAAAATATAAATCATGATCAATCTTATAAACCGCCCCTTTATCGATTAGTTTCTCAATAGCTTTAATAACTAGAGGAATCGCTTCAACCGCACCTATGTAATGCTGAGGGGGCAAAACTCGTAGTGCGCTCATATCATCTTTAAAGAGTTCAATTTCTTTTGTTGCAAGATCTCGCCAATCCAAGTTATCTCTAATTGCACGTTCTAATAAAGGATCATCGACATCGGTAATATTTTGAACATAAGAAACATTTCTACCTTGAATCATCAGGAGCCGTTGTAATAGATCAAAAGTTATATAGGTGGCGGCATGTCCCATATGTGTTGCATCGTAAGGAGTTATGCCGCAGACATATAACTTGATCTCTGTCTCGGTAACCTCAGCTATTGCCTGTGCTTCGGTATCCCAAATTCTAACCTTTGAATCCACTTTAACTTTGTAGTTAGGTACCGAAAGTGATGTCCAACTTTGCATTGGTAAAGAGTACCTAAACCGGAGGCCAGGGAATCGCAGGCCAATCCTCGGAGGGGAAAGGAAATCTGCCTGAATCTAAAAGCTCTAGGGTTCGTTGCTTCGTGATCTCTTTCTCATCATCGGTCAGCAAATCTGCAATTAAATCACTCCATTTTTCGAAATTAGTGATAAAACTTTCCAGTTTCGCTATCTCTGTTTGGTTTAGCGGAGTTCCCCGCCACTGCCATAGAACGGTCCGTAACTTATCCTCCACATGAAATGTCACCCCGTGATCGCAACCGAATATTTCCCCTTCTTGCGTTGGTAAGAGATGTCCAATTTTGCGATCAGTGTTATTGATAATCGCATCAAAGAGCGCCATCTTTCGCAATCTTCCATCATCACTTTGTGAAAATTCAATAATTTCAAAAGATTCATCAACTTCAATCCAATGTTGCACCATGCCTAACCCAAATGGGCCTTCACGCAAAGTTGTAAAAGGAACAAGGTTAAAATCCATAAACTCACTAGTTAAATAGGCCGCCACTTCCCGGCCAGCTAAAGATCCCTCTTCGAAATCCCAAAGTGGGCGCTCACCTGAAATTGGTTTGTAAATAACATTGATCTGGGTTTCCGCTAGCACCCCAAAAAGAGTTGCGTTGGAGGCATCAACTAGCCTCCCCAATATCTCTATCGGGTTGTTAGTTATCGCCTCTTTAACGTCGATAACCATTAGATCTCGGACACAAGTGCGCTGAAGGGTCCAAGGGATTTCCACAAAATTGACAAGGAGGTCGACCAGCTTTTACCAATGCATTTGAACGCAAAGCAAAACTTTTCGCCATGCTGGAAGTTAAGGTGACTCTAAAAAGATCAGGTCCCTCAGTAATCTGGTGATCCACGACTTCTTCTGATTCTCCGGCTTGGGCTTCAATTATTAAACGTTGCGTCTGCGGATCCCACGCGATAGAGATCACCCCGACTCGGAAATCATCCATCAAAGGTAGTTCTAGCGGAGCATCATCAACTTTTAGTACAACTGATTTTGGGGGCAAGTTCATCTCTTTAAGTAGGTTAAGAATTCTCTCAGCAAGTAATGCAACTTGGCTTTTCTCTAAACTGATAGAGGAAATTTTAATTCCTTCTTTGGCTTGCAAATAGAAAGTTCTTTCACCTGGCATGCCAACAGTTCCGGCAACAAATCGTTCTGGGTTTTGGAAATCAAAAATATTCCTACTCATGCTCCTCCACCATCACCTTTACCGCCACCAAGGCCAGCTAATTCTTTATTCTCTAGCAACTTGCTTAAAGGAGTCCCGGATTCATTCATGGAAATCAGGGCAGTTCTTTTTGATTCATCTTGCTTTTCTACTTTTACGATCGAAATAGATGCTGGGTCTATCACTAATTTTTGGAAATTATCAATAGGTAAATCCAAAATCTTGGCAATAGCCAACTTAATAATATCGCCATGACTGACAATAATTACATTGTCATCATCATCTAAACTGTCAATAATTTGATCCAACCCTTTTGATACTCGATTAAACATCGCTTTAAAACTTTCACCTGCTGGAAATGTCACCTTTGATGGTTCTTTCTGGACCTCTTTCCATAATGGTTCTTTAGATAATTCACTTAATTTTTGCCCCGTCCAACTACCGTAATCTGATTCGATAAAATTATGGTCTATCTCAATAGTTGATTTGCCGTGAGCGGTATGCCAAGGAGTTATGGTCTCCAGACACCTTTGTAGCGGGCTAGAAATAACACGTTTAATTTCAATTTCACCAATGCGGGAAACCAGCCCTTGTGCTTGAGTAAAGCCAACTTCATCCAACGCGATTGCAGGGGCTTGGCCGGCAAGAACTCCTGCAGTATTCGCAGTACTTCTTGAGTGTCGCACCAAAATAATGCTTGCCAACGAGCCTCCCTTAGATACCCTCCGGAGAGGTTAGCCGAAAACTTGTAAAACCTTCTAAAGGAGTGCACGCAGTTGGAACAACGACAACTAGGCAATAGTGGATTACGGGTCTCTGCGATTGGTCTCGGCACTATGACCTGGGGCCGCGATACGGATGAGCATGAAGCCGCCGAGCAGTTGCGCATTTTCACCGAATCTGGTGGCACCTTTATCGATACAGCTGCAAGTTACTGCGATGGAGATAGCGAACGGGTTATCGGTGGATTGATAGGAACCATGATTCAGCGCGAAGATGTAGTAATCGCCACAAAAGCCGGAATCGTAGGACGTGAGATTGATAATTCGCGTGGAGCGCTACTAAGAGATTTGGATGAATCCTTAAAGAGATTACATACATCTTATCTTGATTTATGGCAGATACATGCATGGGATCCGACTGTAAGAGTGGAAGAAACTCTTTCGGCAATTGATATAGCGGTTAACTCTGGTCGCGTTAGATATGCCGGCATTTCAAATTTTTCAGGATGGCAAAGCGCGCGCGCTATAACTTTGCAAAGTTCAGGGGCTGGTCGTGCCGAAATTTGCGCAACTCACAATGAGTACTCACTCCTTAACCGCAAGATCGAGAAAGAAGTTTTACCATGTGCTCAAAATTTAGGAGTAGGTGTTTTAGCATGGTCTCCTTTAGGTCGAGGGGTTTTAACTGGAAAATATCAAAATGGAATTCCGGCTGATTCACGTGGAGCAAGTCCACACCTAGGACCATTTGTGGCAAATTATCTTGATGCTCCCTCTAAACAAATTGTGACCGCAGTAAGTACCGCAGCCGATGGATTAGGAGCCGCCCCTCTTGAAATTGCATTAAGTTGGGTGAGGGACGCACCTGGAATTTCCAGCGCCATTGTCGGTGCTCGTACCTCTGCGCAATTACGTGGTGCTCTGAGATCAAATGATTTAGTTTTGCCGGAGCTAGTGCGCTCAGCTTTGAATGATATTTCAGAGGCAGGCGATTGAAATTCAACCTACTAACTCTTACGAATATCAAACAATTCAAATCCCAAAAGGGATGAAAATTAATGTGGTTCGGTCCATGTTGGTAGAAAGAGCCGAATTGGGTAGTTGGATATTAGATCGAGTCCGCATTTATCCAGATGGTCGGCATTTGGTGACCTTACGCCGCCGGATTATTAAGCCGCAACTTTCGTTGGCTAATTAATAACTAACAATTTTGTAAAAATTTATCTAGTACCCGAACGCCAAATTTTATTGAGCTAACCGGAACTCGCTCATTTATCCCATGAAATAACGCCATGAAATCCAAATCAGGCGGTAATTTGAGTGGGGCAAAACCAAAACCAGTTATACCCAGCATCGCTAAAGCTTTGTTATCCGTTCCACCACTCATGCAATAAGGAACTGGTATTCCTTCTGGATCCTCCGAGATAATCGCCGCGCACATTGCGTCAACTAATTTGCCTTCAAACGGAAATTCAAGCGCTGCATCTGTTGCAATTGTTTCGATACGTACACCTTCATTTAATAATGAATGGATAGTTGACATGAACTCTTCTTCGTGGCCCGGTAAAAAACGACCATCAATTGTTGCAGTCGCGGTTTGCGGGATCACATTTGCTTTGTAACCAGATGCCAACATTGTTGGGTTAGCGGTGTTCCGAGTTGTAGCCCCAATCATCTTGGCCATCGATCCAAGTTGGGCGACGATATTTTCTGGATGTTCTGGGTCATATTTCATCTCGCAGGCTTCGGCAACTTTGCCCAGAAAAAAATTAACAGTCTGCGTTTGACGGACAGGCCAGTTATAAGTTCCGATTTTCGCCACACTTTGGCTTAGGGCAGTTATTGCGTTTTCTAAATTGATCATCGAACCATGTCCTGCTGTTCCCTCAGAAATTAAACGCATCCAATGGAAACCCTTTTCAGCATTTTCAATTAAATAAAATCTTTTTCCATTGGGCAGTGTCGCCGAAAAACCACCAACCTCTGAAATCGCTTCAGAACAATTTTTGAAAAGTTCAGGATGGTTCTGTACCAACCATCTTGAACCAAATAATGAACCGGCTTCTTCATCTGCAAAAAAAGCTAAAACAATATCTCGTGGTGGGACATATCTCTCCATCAATGATTTCACCAGACCATGGATCATGTTTCCAATCTGCTACGGTCGCTGGAACCGTATCTAGATGTCCATGCAAAACTAAACCTGGGCGAGAACTATCCACACCTTTAATGCGAGCAATTACATTTGAACGATTTGGTGCGCTATCTATAATTTGATTAGCAACCCCGCAATCGGTTAAAAACTTACTTACGTAAATTGCAATCTCTTTTTCATTTCCATTTCCTTCGCCAAAATTTACACTGGGGATTTGGATCAATTTCTGACATATCGATACAGCTTCATTCTCAAGTTGTTCGTAATCAGTGCCTCGCATTTAGGTATTCTCCCCCACTTTGAACTCTAAACCGTGATTTTGGTAGGGTACCGCTCAACATCATCTGACCGGGTGGCGGAATTGGCAGACGCGCTAGCTTGAGGTGCTAGTTCTCGCAAGGGATTCGGGGTTCAAGTCCCCGTTCGGTCACAATCATTAGCGATATATCAATCCGAGACGGGGTGTTTGTGCGGGCGATTTCTATCAAAAGCGTGGGTTCACCTGATCTACTTCAAGTAGAGGAGTTTCCTACGCCTATCCCTTCACATAATCCTGGCGAACAAATTTTAATTCAAGTCGAAATGGCTGGCATTAATTTTTTCGATATTTATCAACGACGGGGCGAAAGACCAATGAACTTTCCCGGGATTTTAGGGGTAGAAGGTATCGGAATCATCTTGGAAAGTTCGATCCCACTTCAAAATTTCAAAGTCGGTGATCGGGTTGGTTGGACTGGCGGTGCAAAATCATATGCTCAATTTTTGACTCTTGATGAGGATCAGTTGATTCCGTTGCCAGCAAATATCGCTCCAGAAAAATTATTACCGCTACTTTTGCAAGGATTAACCGCTCACTTTCTGGCAACTTCTTCACATGTGGCTTCGTCAAAAACTACTGCTCTTGTTACTGCAGCCTCAGGTGGTGTCGGATCTGTCTTAATTCAATTATTGAGACGTGCCGGGGCACGAGTTATTCCAGTTACCTCCACCCCTGCAAAAGTTGAAAAGTTGCAGCAATTAGGTTTTGAACACAGTTGTACCTATGCAGAAATAATGGAACAGGTAAAGGTTTTAACCAAAGGTTTGGGAGTCAATGTTGTTTATGACAGCGTCGGAAAAGATACTTTTAGCCAAACCATAGAGCTTGTGGGAAGAAGGGGTGACATGGTCCTTTACGGTGCTGCTAGTGGACCAGTTGAACCAATCAATCCATTAACTTTGACTAGAAACTCCATTTACTTATCCCGTCCAACCCTTTCAGATTTCATATCCACTTTTGCCGAGAAAAAAGAACGGATTAACGATCTTGTTAGTGCCCAACTATCTGGCGATTTAGAACTGCCTCCACTTCAACTTTTTACCTTCGAGGAGGCCGCTAAAGCTCATCGCTTACTTGAAAGTGGCATGGCTGGCGGTAAGTTAGCCTTCACAACAGGATAAATTTGCTGCAGGTTTAAGAAAGGCGGAAGATTAATGGCTGACTTAGCATTATTGGTTGCCATGATCCTGTTTTTCCCGGCAATCTTGGCGCCGCTGGCTTTGGGTTTAACTTTCATGAAACGTCAAAAATGGCACGTTTTTTTCATCTTGCCCATCTCAGTTATGGCTTCGTCAATTAGCGGACCTTTAATTTTATCCAATGTGAGCACTGGCGGCACTGTGATGGGTTTAATTGGTTTAACCTGCTCGTTACTTGCAGTCTGGCGTTGGGTAAAATCAACACCACCAAAACCATTGCGTGAAGATTAAATAAATTGGAAAATATCGAAAAGATCAATTCCCTTTCAAAAGCCCAAGCGCTAATCAAAGATGTTCCGGATTATCCAAAGCCTGGTGTAATTTTCAAAGATATAACCCCGTTGGTTGCCAATGCACAAGCATTTACTTTATGCGTAGATGCTATGGCCGGATCTATATCGGGAGCAACGCACGTCGCTGGCTTGGAGGCCCGTGGCTTTGTATTTGCAGCGGCGATAGCAGCAAGACACAATTTGGGATTTGTTTTGTTACGTAAACCTGGAAAACTTCCACGAGAAGTTCATAAGGTTCAATACGCACTCGAGTACGGATTTGATGCACTTGAGTTGCATAAAGATCAATTAGGCCAATTAGATAAAGTGATCATTGTTGATGATGTACTGGCTACTGGTGGAACCCTAAGTGCTGGAATTACATTGGTTGGTTTAACTGGAGCGGAAATCCTGGGTTCAGTTGTTTTAGGGGAAATTCCATTCTTAAACGGAAGAAATAAGATTGCAGTAGATCATCCAGGCCACAGAATCAATGCAATTTTCGAATTCTAACTTTATTCCAACATTATTAAATCTAGATACTCCTCATTCCATAAATCCTCTTCCCCATCAGGTAGCAAAAGAACACGTTCTGGTTTTAAGGAAATGACTGCGCCTTCATCATGTGAAACTAAAATAACTGAACCTTGATATTCACTTAATGCACCTAGAATTTCATCGCGTGAAGCTGGGTCTAAGTTGTTGGTAGGTTCATCTAATAAAAGCACATTTGCAGCGCTCACAACTAACATCGCAAGGGCGAGTCTAGTTTTTTCCCCACCACTTAAGACCTTTACCGGTTTTTTAACATCATCACCTGAAAACAAAAAGGAACCTAAAACATTACGGGCCTCTGGTTCGCGAATATCATCAGCAGAACTCAACATATTTTCGAGAACAGTTCTCTCATAATCTAAAGATTCATGTTCCTGCGCGTAATACCCAATTTTCAATCCATGACCGGCGACAACTTCACCTGTATCTGATTCCAACTCCCCCGCTAATATCCGCAATAAAGTGGTTTTGCCGGCACCATTTAAACCCAGAATCACAACTCGGGATCCTTTGTCGATTGCCAGATCCACATCAGTAAAGATTTCAAGTGAACCATAAGATTTACTCAAACCAGTGGCCGACAGTGGCGTCTTTCCACAAGGAGATGGAGTTGGAAACCGTAGCCTTGCCACACGATCACTTTTACGTTCATCTTCAAGATTAGAAAGTAATTTCTCGGCACGACGGAACATACCCTGTGCGGCTTTAGCTTTGGTTGCCTTCGCGCGCATTTTCTCGGCTTGCTTCTCAAGAATGGCGGCTCGTTTTTCCGCATTGGCTCGCTCACTTTTACGGCGATGCTCATCGGCTTCTCGTTGTTGTAAATATTTTTTCCATCCCATGTTGTACACGTCGATAACATTTCGATTGGCGTCTAGATAAAATACTTTATTAACTACCGTTTCGATTAAGGCAACATCGTGACTGATGACAACTAAGCCACCCGAATACTTTGCTAAAAATTCGCGTAACCAGTTGATGGAATCAGCATCCAAATGGTTTGTAGGTTCATCTAGCAATAAAGTTTCGGCACCGCTAAAAAGAATCCGCGCTAACTCCACTCTTCTGCGTTGACCACCGCTCAACGACCCAATGTTTTGGTCAAATAATCTTTCTGGAATCCCTAAATTTGTGGCGATAGCCTCCGCCTCAGCAGTTGCCGAATAACCACCTGCTGCATTAAATTCGCTATCAGCTCTTGAATACTTAGCCAGGACTGCTTCTAACTCCTCACCTTCCGTAGTAGCCATCGCCTCTTCAGCTTGGCGCATTCGCTCTACAATTAGATCTAATCCACGCACCGACAAAATTCGATCTAAAACCGTGCCTGCTTCATCACCTGTTCGAGGATCTTGTGGAAGATACCCAATAGTGCCGCTTCGATTTACTTGACCACCAGCCGGTAATGTTTGACCTGCTAATACTTTCGCTAGAGTGCTTTTCCCGGCACCATTTCTGCCAACAAAACCAATTCGATCACCGCTATTTATTCGGATACTCACTCCGGAGACCAAAAGTCGAGCGCCTGCACGTAGCTCTAAACTCGAAGTAGCGATCACATGAGAGATCATCTCACGATACGGATGCGAGACTTTCACGGTTTCCGGTTATAATTCATGAAATCAGTAAATAACTCCGAAATTTATCTGTTATCTATTCAATCAATCAAGAGAGAATAAATGTTAAAAACACGTGGATACGCTGCCTTAACTGCTGGCGCTAAAATTGCACCCTTTGATTTTGAAAGACGTGAGCCTAGATCTGAGGATGTGGTGATTGAGATCACCTATGCCGGTATCTGTCATTCAGATATCCATCAGGTTCGTGAAGAGTGGGGATCATCATTATTCCCGATGGTTCCAGGACATGAAATTGTTGGAAAAGTAATTGCTGTCGGTGACAAGGCGAAGAAGTTCTCCGTTGGACAAATTGTAGGAGTTGGCGTCTTTGTTGACTCTTGCCGCAAATGTGAAAATTGTTTAGCCGGTGTAGAGCAATATTGCATGGAGGGCATGACCGGTACTTACAATGGTTTAGAACGCGATGGAGTAACCGTTGCTCAAGGTGGATATTCGAAAGTCATTGTTGTCGCTGAAAATTATGTGGTCACGATCCCAGCAAATCTCGAATTAGCTAACG
>RGZI01000060.1 GCA_010031635.1 Actinomycetota bacterium | reverse complement strand
TAAGTGGGCATCAGGATTTTTTATGCCAGAGACAGTTTCATAATCATCTCGATTTAAATGTGCATCATCTGTTCCACGTGCCTCTATCGTAATTCCGTTAATTGATGTTACTAATTTACGTTGATTTAAATTTAACCATCCTGCTTTAACCAATTCATTTTGTAATTTTAACCACGGCAAATTTCCACCTCGCCGACCATCACTGCTGTTAGAAAATAAATATGAAATCGGATTTTTAAGAGTTGGCGCATAGTAATCATTAGAACCGAAGACAAAAAATCCTGGTTTGTGCAGCAGCCCACCTAAAGCATCAATAACTGCGGGGACTGAATCTTGGTGGGCCAAGAAATCACCAGTAACTATGGTCAGATCAGGGTCGAGGGAACTCAACTTTTTCAAATCTGCAATCTTATTTTTCTGTTTTGGAGTCAGATGCAAATCAGATAAATGCAAAATGCGTAGAGATTGGCCATTTGTAAAGATTGGCAATTCAACTTGGCGCAACTTAATCACGAGGTAATAGTAGAGCGAAAGGATCAATGTGAGATGATTGCGCCATGGGACTAAAAGATTCACTTAAGCATGATTTAACAGAGGCAATGCGCGCCCGAGATGAGTTAGTTTTATCAACCATAAGGCTTTGTTTAAGCGCAATAACCAATGAAGAAGTCTCCGGTAAAGAGGCCCGAGTGCTAACTGAGGCTGAGGTCATTCAAGTACTCTCACGCGAAGCCAAAAAACGACGTGAATCTGCGCAAGCATTTGCTGACGCCAAGCGCCCAGATCGAGCCGAGCGTGAAAATGCCGAGGGTGAAGTTATCGCGAGATATTTGCCCACACCGTTGAGCGAAACCGAACTTGCCTCCTTAATTGCCGATGCGATGAAGGAATCAGGGGCAGCTGGGCCTGCAGGCATGGGGCTAGTGATGAAACTCCTATCGCCAAAAATTGCCGGTCGGGCTGATGGGGCAGCTGTCTCGGCAGCGGTTCGTGCTGCACTCGCTTAAGATTGCACAATGACTAAATATGAATATGTAACGGTTCCGCTTCTGACTCATGTAACAAAACAAATTCTTGACACTTGGGGCTCTGATGGTTGGGAATTAATACAAGTTGTTCCAGCACCAGGTAGCACCGATCAATTAGTTGCTTACATGAAAAGAGAGTTGGCATAAATGGCACATGAAAAGGTGAAAGTAAAACTTGCAGAATTGGGATTAGAACTTCCAGTAGCCGCCGCACCTGTAGCTGCGTACCTTCCAGCAATCAAGAATGACAAATTGGTTTTTACCGCTGGTCAATTGCCAACTGTAAATGGAGCAATCTCAAAAGTTGGAAAAGTTGGTTCAGATGTAACTCCTGAAGAAGGTAGAGATTTAGCACAAATTTGTGCATTAAATGTTCTTGCTGCGCTTTCATTAGTTTGCGACCTTGATGATGTAGTTCAAGTTGTAAAAATTGTTGGATTCGTAAATGCCGCACCTGGATTCACTGGCTTGCCAGTTGTTGTTAATGGTGCGAGCGAACTCTTCTTGCATGTATTTGGTGAAGCAGGACGAGCAGCACGATCATCTGTGGGTGTTGCTGAACTACCATTGAACGCACCAGTAGAAGTTGAAGCAGTAGTAGCGCTTCGTTAATTTACTTAGAAATTATTTAACGCGCGCGCTTTGAAAGTCGTTCTTCATCAAGAATGATTACAGAGCGCGCTTCAAGTCGAAGCCAACCACGACCAGCGAAATCAGCCAGAGCTTTGTTCACTGTTTCGCGAGAGGCACCTACCAATTGCGCTAACTCTTCTTGAGTTAAATCATGATTTACATGAAGACCTTCGTCAGTGGGCTTTCCGAAACGTCCAGATAATTGAATTAATGCTTTTGCAACTCGTCCTGGGACATCTGAAAATACTAAGTCTTCAACAATTTCACTTACTCTTCTAAACCTCTGTGCCAGAGATTGCAACAAGTAGAAGGAAACCTCTGGACGCGCACGAAGAAGTTCTTGTAAGTCATCATTTCCTAAACTAAAAAGGCGAACATCTGTAACAGCAGTGGCAGTAGACGTACGAGGCCTTAAGTCAAAAAGCGAAAGTTCACCAAACATATCTCCGGGCCCAAGGATTGAAAGTAAATTTTCGCGTCCATCGGCGCTGACCGTGCCAAGTTTAATTTTCCCCTCGCCAATGACATATAGGCGTTCCGCCTCATCACCTTCAGAGAAGAGGGTTTGCCCGCGAGTCAACTTAACTTCATCCATAGATTTTCTGAGCGCGTTCGCTGAGTCATGATCAAGGGCGATAAATAATGGCGCGCGGTGGATGATCTCTACTAATTCGCTATTTTCGATCACGGGGCTAATTTACCTGTTCGCAGCCGTAGCGCCTAACGCGTACTCTTTCGGAGGATGAGCCCCAAAATTACCGCCGAACAGAGCTCGGCCCGCTCGATCTATCGAATTCTCACCAAGGAGTATCCAGATGCCAGGTGCGAACTCGATTTCAACTCACCCTTGGAATTATTAGTTGCAACTGTCTTGTCTGCCCAATGCACCGATAAACGGGTCAATGCTGTAACACCAGTACTTTTTAATCGCTTCCCAACAGTGACAAAACTTGCTGGTGCAAAAATCAGCGAAATTGAAAAAATTGTCTACTCAACTGGATTCTATAGAAGCAAAGCAAAAAACATAAAAGAATTAGCCAATAAAATATTAAAAGATTTCAACGGAGAAGTACCAAAAACTTTAGCGCAACTGGTAACTCTTCCGGGTGTTGGCCGGAAAACCGCAAATGTAGTTTTGGGAAATGCATTTGGAATTCCAGGATTAACCGTTGACACTCACTTTGGTCGGCTAAGTAGAAGATTTGGATGGAGCCAAGAAACCGATCCGGTTAAAGTAGAAAATGATGTTGCAAAATTAATTCCGGAGAAAGAATGGACTCTGCTCTCACATAAATTAATTTGGCACGGGAGACGGATTTGTCACTCCCGTAAACCAGAGTGTGGGATTTGCCCACTTGCAAAACTTTGTCCCTCAGCTGGAATCGGAAGAATTTAGTTATGGAAAATTTAATGAATCCGCCTAGCTGGTTAACAAAGATCGGAAATCTTCCAGCAAAATTTGAAGCTGATGATTTTCAATTTCCGCTGAGGGGTGGAGATGAATCCACCCGAAAAGGTGCAGTACTTATTCTTTTCTCAGGTAACGAGGATAAACCAGAGATTTTAATAACGCTGCGCAGTTCGCAAATGCGGTCACATGCAGGACAACCATCATTCCCGGGAGGTGCTATTGATCTAAATGATAAAGACGCAATATCCGCCGCACTTCGTGAAAGCGAAGAAGAGGTTGGCTTAAAAAGTGAAACTGTTGAGGTAATTGGATTACTGCCTGAACTTTGGTTGCCACCAAGTAATTATCAGGTAACTCCAGTAGTGGCATGGTGGCGACAACCTCATGTGATCTCACCACAAAGTGTTGAAGAAGTTGTTCGCGCCGAGAATATTTCCTTAATTGATCTCGCCGATCCGGCAAATAGAGCGAGGGTGCGCCATAAGAGTGGATACATGGGACCAGCATTTAATGTGGCAGAGATGCTTATTTGGGGATTTACCGCAGGAATTATCGACCGAATTATCTTTCATAGTGGATATGAACGTGAATGGGATCATGAAAAAATTATAGAATTAACACCATGACAACTTTTGATTTCTCCCTTTTGGCAATTTTGATATTTTCAATCTATAGGGGATACCGAAGTGGTTTAATAACTGGAGTTTTTGCTTTTGTTGGCCTGGTGGGTGGTGGAATTTTAGGTCTGAAATATGGCGCGCAATTTGTAAGCACAAATGATTCGCCAAGCTCACGGATTGGATTAACTGCAGTAATAGTTGTTGCATCTGCATTTGCCTTTCAATTTTTCCTAGGCAGAGCTGCGAAATGGTTTCGGAAAAACTTTTTATGGAAACCATTAAAAGCAGTTGATTCAATAGCAGGTGCGCTTCTTGGCTTAAGTAAGGCGTTAGTACTTATTTGGATTATCGGAGAGCTTGCTATGATTTTTCCACAAGAAAAAATTTCAAGATGGTCAGATCAAAGCACTGTCATCGCCCAAATAGAAACCCATGGCCCAAAAGTTGTCGCAAAAATTATTGCAACAAGTCAAGAGCAATTAATTAAAGCAACTAATTAATTTTTAATCTTCGCTGCTACCAGCATTTAACCCAGCTTGAATTAATTTCATAACATTTGGATCGGCAAGTGTTGTGGAATCTCCCACCGCGCGATTCTCAGCGACATCTCGCAAAAGTCTGCGCATGATTTTTCCACTTCGAGTTTTTGGTAATTCGGCAACAACTAAAATTTGTTTAGGCCTAGCTATTGGGCCAATCTCTTTCGAAACGTGATTACGAAGTTCTTGGATAAGTTCTTCTCCACCAACATTTGGAATCCCACCACGTAAAATTACAAAGGCGGTAATTGCTTGCCCGGTCATTGCATCATTTGCTCCGACTACGGCAGCTTCAGCAACAGCAACATGCGAAACTAGCGCTGACTCAACTTCAGTAGTTGAGATGCGATGACCAGAAACATTCATCACGTCATCGACGCGACCCAATAGCCAAATTGCGCCATCGTCATCTAATTTTGCTCCATCGCCAGCGAAGTAATATCCAGCTTCGTCATAACGTGACCAATAAGTCTCTTGGTAACGCTCTGGCTCTCCCCAGATCCCACGCAGCATTGAGGGCCAAGGTTCGGTCAACGCCAAATACCCGCCGCCACCATTACCCACAACATTTGCGTTGTCATCAATTACTGCCGCACTTATTCCAGGTATTGCCCCCATCGCAGATCCTGGTTTAGTTGCAGTAACTCCAGGCAGAGGCGAAATCATGATTGCGCCAGTCTCTGTTTGCCACCAGGTATCAACAATTGGACACCGGTTTCCGCCAATAACTTCTCGGTACCACATCCATGCTTCTGGATTTATTGGCTCACCCACTGATCCTAATAATCGAAGTGATGACAAATCAGATGCATTTGGAAATTCATCGCCCCATTTCATCCAGGTACGAATCAAGGTAGGTGCGGTGTACAAAATTGTCACACCATACTTTTCAATAATTTCAAAGATGCGCCCTTTTGTAGGTGAATCAGGTGTGCCTTCATAGATAATTTGAGTTGCGCCATTTATAAGTGGGCCGTAAACAACATATGAATGTCCAGTAACCCAACCAACATCTGCAGTGCACCAGTAAACATCTGTTTCTGGTTTTAAATCAAATACATATTTATGCGTAAAGGCAGCTTGAGTTAAGTAACCACCAGTTGTGTGATAAATACCTTTTGGTTTTGCAGTTGTTCCTGATGTATAAAGAATAAATAAACCATGCTCGCTATCAAATGCTTCTGCAGTATGTTCAGCGCCTTGGCGATTTACAATTTCATGCCACCAAACATCACGATCGTCATGCCACTCAACTTCTTGACCGGTACGTTTTACAACAAGAACATGTTCAACATTTGTTTCACCTTTTAGTGCGTCATCGACAGCAGGTTTTAAAGCATTTGCACTGCCTTTGCGATAACCACCATCTGCTGTAATCACAATCTTTGCATCAGCATCTTGGATTCTTGATAACAGCGCATCTGCAGAGAATCCACCAAACACAACTGAGTGCGGAGCACCAATTCTTGCGCATGCGAGCATTGCTATTGCTGCCTCTGGAATCATAGGCAGATAAATCGCAACTCGGTCGCCATCTTTGACGCCAAGTTCAATTAATGCATTTGCAGTTTTTTTAACTTCAATTAATAATTGTGCATAGGTATATGTACGTGAATCTCCGGGTTCACCTTCAAATATGAAAGCTACACGATCCCCACGACCTTCAATTACGTGGCGATCCAAACAGTTGTATGAGGCATTTAACTTTCCGCCAACAAACCATTTGGCAAATGGTCGCTTCCAATCAAGAACCTGGGTCCAGGGTTTATCCCAATGCAATGCATGCGCCTGTTTCTCCCAAAAAGCTAACCGATCGGCTTTCGCATCAACATATATATCTGCTTTTGCATTCGCAGCCGCGGCAAACTCTGGGGTGGGTGGAAATTTCCGGTTTTCAGTTCCAAGATTTTCAAGCGATGAGCTCATCTGATACCTCCGAGGGTGAGGGTAATACTTAGAGCGAATTTGCGAAACCCACTCCCTACTATCCAATATTAGGTGAGACCGCCGCCGCCCTTTTTGCCTTTACGCTTTTTAACTAACAAAAGTGTGATGAAGGCACCAAGGCTCAGCGCCGTTGCAAGTGCCGGCTTACGTGGAACCCCTGAAAGTCGATCGCGCAATGGCACAGAACGGCTAAATGAAAGTATTGGCCAATCTAATTTTTCCGCCTCTGCCCTAAGTGCTCTGTCAGGATTTACTGCACATGGGAAGCCAACCGATTTCAACATTGGTAAATCTGTTACTGAATCTGAGTAAGCAAATGAAAGTGATAAATCATAACCTTTTTTAACAGCAAGTTTTTTTATCGCTTCTGCCTTTTTTTCACCATATGCATAGAAAGCTACGGCGCCGGTGTACTTTCCATCTTCAATAATCATCTCTGTTGCAATAACAGTTGTGGCACCAAGTAATTTTCCAATTGGTTC
>RGZI01000059.1 GCA_010031635.1 Actinomycetota bacterium | reverse complement strand
CGCACTGCCCACTAACTATTTTTATAAGTTTAATTATTATTTAATTTTTTCTTGAATAAGTAAATTTTTGGGGGATGCATGACGCAGGTCCAAGAAAAAAAGGTTGGCACTAAGAATCAACTAAAACGAAATGATCGTTTTTGGTTAGGTGTCTTTATTATCCCCAATTTATTTATGTACACCCTTTTCATTCTCATACCTTCTGCCGTCGGTGTTTTGCTTAGTTTTTGCGAATGGAACATCTTGGGACCGATCAAATGGGTCGGATTAGAAAATTACCGCAGATTATTTACAGATGAGTTGATCATGCCCGCCTTCGGGCGCTCACTTCAATATCTGGCTTATGGAGTACTGCCAACAGTTTTTGGTGGATTTCTCTTAGCGGTACTGCTGAATTGGAAAGTAAAAGGAATCGGCATCTTTCGAGCCATGTTTTTCTTGCCGCTTACCGTCTCTAGTGCGGTAGCAGGTATCTCCTGGTCAAGTATTTTCAATCCAGAGGCTGGTTGGATTAATTTAATTTTGAAAAAATTTGGAATCACTGGACCCGAATGGTTAAGTAGCTTTACTTGGGCGCTTCCTTCAGTGACAATCATTGTTATTTGGTTATCACTTCCATTAGTAATTATTTTAAATTTGGCTGGCTTACAGAGAATTTCTCCAGAAATTATGGAGGCAGCAGCACTCGATGGAGCAAATGTTTGGCAACGGATTTGGGGAATTGTTTTCCCATGTGTTGCTTCGACAACAACTTTAGTTGTGGTCATCGAGATTTTAGCTTTTCTGGGTTCGCCATTTGAAATATCACTTTTAATGGTTCAAGGTGGACCACTGGACGCAACAACTTCACTCGCGTACTACGCCTATAAAGTTGCATTTGAGCAATTTGAAATTGGCTACGCGTCAGCTGTGGTCATGGCTCAATTCTTTGTTTTCTTAAGTATCGCATTAATTGTGTTGAGGATTCGTAAATCTATAAGAGCGAGGGGTTAATCATGGCTAATGGAGTTTTGTTTACCCAAAAACGTTCTGTAAATACTATTCGGTACTCAGTAATCGTTTTGCTAGCGCTGCTATTTACCTTCCCACTTTTGTATTTAGTTTCTGGCTCACTGATGACTTTAAATGAAGTAACTGTCTATCCACCTAAACTGTTACCGACAACTATAAATCTACAAAATTACGTAGATGCGATGCAAGTAATGACCCCAAGTATTTTTGGGAATACATTGTTTTTTACATTTGGAATCTTGATTTTGCAATTAATTCTTTCTTTTTCAGCTGGATTTGCACTTGCAAAAATGCCATTTAAGTATGCGGCAACTGTTGTTGGTTTATTTGCGATTCCAGTTTTTCTTCCTACAAACGTTTCAATCATTCCGTTGTATTTAGTGACTTTTAAATTACACCTGCTTAATACATGGGGTGGAATGATCTTGCCAATTGTTGGATCCACCGCATTTGGAACATTGCTGTTCCGACAGTTCCTGGTAAATTTCCCAGATAATTTAGTCGATGCAGCTCGTATTGATGGTGCAAGTTGGCCGCGAGTGCTATTCCAAGTTGTATTACCACTTGCTCGTCCACCTATTGCTTCATATGCAGCGGTAACTTTCCTGACTGCCTGGAATATGTACATCTGGCCGTTGATGGTGGGCCACACAGATAATTTGAAAGTCGCAACAGTTCAATTAGCTCCTTTAATTGCTGGTGGAGTTGGCTTCTATGGAAAGATTCCACCAAATGTGACATATGCGGCGGCTTTGCTAAGTGCTTTACCTGTAACGCTATTTTTCCTTTGGGCACAACGTTGGTTCATAAATGCAATCGCAGGAACTGGTAACGATTCATAAGCTGCTTTTATTTCTATCTAAACGAGGAGTTCTTTAATGTCGGAGCACAAATTAGGCGTAGCAATTGTTGGTTGCGGTTTTATGGGCCGCAGGCATTTGCTGGGTTTTGCCGCACTTCATAAAGCAGGTGTCTTAAAAGGTGAAGTAGTTGCACTCCTTGATATCAACAAAGAAGTTGCTGACAAAGTTGCAGATGAAGCATTTGAACTGCTCGGTAAGCGTCCAGCTGTTTACACATCTTTGGATGAGATGATGAAGGATCCTGCTGTTGAAGCGATTGATATCGTTACCGATCCGAGAACTCACCACACTATTGCTGTGCAAGCAATGGAAGCTGGACGCCATGTTTTATGTGAGAAACCACTTTCATTAACTATTAAAACTGGTCAGGTAATGCTTGATGCTGTAAAACGTACTGGCATGACATTGGCGACTGCTGAGAATTATCGCCGCGGTGGTGCAAACCGAGTTGCCCGCGCAGTTATTGAATCAGGGATGCTTGGGAAATTACATTTAATGATTGAGATGTGGGCTGGCGGAGATGACAAGATCATCATCAGCAAGTGGCGACATATGAAAGAAAGTGGCTCAATCGGAATTGATATGAGCATTCACTACGCAGATATCATTGAGTATTTTGTTGGCCCAGTTGAACGAGTTTGGGGACGGGGCATCATCGCAGAACCAATTCGTTATACAAAAGATGGCGATGAGTCGATCATCCCAACTGGTGAAGATGCATTATTTGCCAGCATGCGCACTGCAGATGGAATCGATGTTCAGTACACATATCTTCCTTCTGGTCCTGGAATTAGCCACCGACAACGGAGTTTGCATGGAACTAAAGGATCAATGTTGGTCCCAGGGGATCGCTCAGATGGAGATGTTGTTGTACAACTCGGAGAGCGCAAACTTATGGGTGCTGAATTAGTTGCTGAGATTGCTAAGAGTGGAACTCATTTAAATATTAATGATGTTACAAAAGCAGTATTAGGTCCGGATGGAACTGGTGGCAAAGGTGCACCATGGGCTGCAGTTGATTCTGGTTACCTAGCTGTCGAAATTGATGACTTTATAGATGCGGTATTAAATAAACGTGCTCCAGAAGTTGATGGAATGGGTGGATTGCGGGCACTTGCGGTGGTTTATGCAATTCTCGAATCTGGGGTAGCTGGACGGGAAGTTTCAGTGGATGAAGTAATAAACGGCAAAATACACGCTTATCAGGATGAGATCGATCAATCTTTAGAAAGGCGTTAATCATGAGCGAAGAGTTAAAGTTTCATCAAGTCGCCTATGTAGTTAAAGATTTAGATAAGGCCGTTAAACATTGGGCAGATGATTTAGGTATTGGACCGTGGACTGTTTACACACTTAAGTCACCTGGATTAAAAAATTGTGTTTACAAAGGGCAAGCAACAGATTTTGGAATTCGTCATGCAATGGCATTTTCTGGAAATCTGCAATTTGAGTTAGTCGAGCCACTTCATGGGCCAAGTATTTTTCGTGATCAATTAGATTCAACTGGTGAAGGCATGAATCACGTAGGTTGCATTGTGCAAGATCATCCTGCTGCAGTTGCAGATTTTATTGCGCGCGGATTTACACCGTTGCAAAGTGCCGCTGGTTTTGGCGCTGAAGGAGATGGCGCATTTGCTTACTTCCAACCACCAGATGGAATTAGTGCCATCGTTGAATTGATTTCTCCACCAAAAGTTCGCATCCAACCTGATTACATCTACCCAGCACCGGAAGGCAAATAATGAAATCTGCGGCACGCATCGCAAAAGTTGAAGTATTCGCAGCGGGCATGTCCTGCTTTGTTCGCCTTACAACTGAAGATGGAATTCAAGGCGTCGGTGAGTCAACTGCATTTGCATATCCAAACGCAGTTGCTGAAGTCATTCGCAACTTCGAACCATTCTTGATCGGTGCAGATGCTCATGATGTAGAACAGAATTGGTTAAAAATGTATCGCGCACTTGGATGGCGTGGCTTGATGCTCGGTGGCGCGATTAGTGCAATCGATCAAGCGATGTGGGATATCCGTGCCAGAGTATTTGAAACTCCAGTTTGGCATTTACTGGGCGGTCGCAGTCGCAAAGCAGTTCGCGGAATGAAAGTTGTCTGGGGTAATACAAAAGAAGAGCTTCTCAGAGACTCGCTAATGGCTCAAAAAGAAGGTTACACCGCAATTAAAATTATTTTGCATCAACATGATCATCACTTGATGCGTCATGCAGAGAAAATTGCTGACTTGGTAGACCGGATGGCCTCACTACGCGATGCGGTTGGAAACACTTTAGATATCGGAGTTGAACTTCACCGTAATATGCAACCAGGAAACTCTGTTGCATTAATTGAAGAGTTGATGCCATTCCGTCCACTCTTTGTGGAAGATCCAATTCCACCAGATAGCGTGCTTTCATTTGCGGAAGTATCTGCAAAGGTGAAAACTCCAATGGCTGCTGGAGAGCGCAATACCTCGATATATGAGTTCCGTGAGTACATCGAACATGCCGGTCTTGCATTTGTACGTCCCGATATCGGAATCGCCGGTGGCTTTACCCATGTTCGCAAAATTTGCGCGATGGCTGAAGCTCATCATCAAGGAATCTTGCCGCATGCAGTTCCATCAGGTGCGATTGCAACTATGGCACATATTCATCTAGGAATTACCGTTCCCAACTGGGAAGCACAAGAACATATCGATCAAAATGTTGACCCTGTGCAACAAATGGTAAAACGAATTCCACTTGTAAAAGATGGTTGGTTGTATCCATTTGATGAGCCAGGTCTTGGCATGGAGATCAATGACGCATTTTTTGCAACAAATCCTCCAGTTACCATGCACGGAATAAATCCAGATCTTCGTGAAGATGGTTCGGTGGCACTTCGATGAGTAAACCTAAAGTTGGAATTGCTTGTTCTGCTGAAACGCGCGCGCTCTATTTAGAGAAGCACGATTTAGCGCGTTTAAGCAAAATCGCGGATGTTGTAATTGAAGAGTATGACGTCCCATCTGATTGGGTAACCATTAAGGTAGATCCTGAAGTAGAAGCCCGCTTTGCTAAATTCGCAGTAGATCTAGATGTATTGATCGTCTGTCATGGTGGACCAAGAATTACAAAACCTATCTTTGCCGCTGGCAAGAAATTAAAAGTTGTCGGCGAACTCGAAGGTGATCGCTTTGCTGGTCGCATCGATGTAATTGCGGCTAAAGAAGCTGGGGTCATGGTGGTTGATACAACTCACTCATCATCATGGCCTGTCTCTGAATGGGCACTAGCACTTGCCTTAATTGGTCTGCGTGAACATGCACGGTTCCGTGACATCATCGCTGGAAAGAAAATGATTCATGATGATTACCGAACCAAACCACCAGCCCGTGAATTAACTGGCAAAAGTGTGGGGATTATCGGCTTTGGTCATATCGCATGGCGCTTACGCGAATTTTTAACTCCATTTCGCAACGAGATCTTTGCTTATGACCCATTTGCACCTCGTGAATTGGCAGATGCACTGGACGTCAACTTCGCATCACTTGAAAGAGTCATGGATTGCGATGTAGTGATCTGTCTTGCACCAGACACAGCTAAGACGCGAAACATGATCGCTGAGAAAGAGTTAGCGATGCTTAAGCCTGGAGCGGTATTTGTAAATGTGTCGCGCGGCGGATGTGTAGATGTTCCAGCGTTAATTGCTAAAGCAGCAAAAGAGGATGCTTGGTTCTGTTTAGATGCACACAACCCAGAGCCAATTGCAGTTGATTCACCACTGCGTGCAATGCGAAATGTTTTTCTCTCACCTCACATTGGTGGCATGACTGTCGAAGCACAACCTAGATTTTTCACTCTGATGGTTGAAGAGTTAGAGCGATGGGTTGATGGTGCAGAACCACGAGCCCAAATCACTGATCGCGTTGTTGCTGGAAGATCTGGAAAATAAGATGATTGCCGATAGCCATTGTCACGCCTGGCGTAGATGGCCATATGACAAATCAGTCCCAGATCCAGATCATCGTGGATCACTTGAGGCGTTGTTGTATGAAATGGATACCCACGGAGTAACTCGGGCATCTGTTGTATGTGCTCGCATTGGCGATGGTGAAGGTGGAGATGGTTTTGGGAATGAAGATAACAATGATTATGTATCTTCTTTTGCGAAAAAATTTCCAGATCGAATTTCAGCCTGGGTAGATGTTGATTGTGTTTGGCGCAAAGATCACCACAAGCCAGGTGCAGTTACTAGATTGCGCGAAGAGTTGTCTCGTAATAACGCAAAAGGTTTCACTCATTATGTAACTGCAGAAAATGATGGCTGGTTCCATACGGATGAAGGCCAGGAATTTTTTGCAACTGCTGCAGAGCTAAAAGTGGTTGCCTCAATGGCAATTTCACCTGCCTGGTTTCCAGATTTGCGGGAGATAGCCAACGCAAATCCAACGTTGCCTTTTCTAGTTCACCATATGTCAATGCCAGCAAATTCTGGCTCCGGATACAGCAGGAATGACATTGCCGAGTTAGTGAAGAGCGCAGAAGTTCCAAATATCGGCATTAAAATATCTGGCTTTAATTATAATTCGATTGAAAAATATGATTTTCCTTACAAACAATCTCAAGAACTTTTCAAAACAATTTATGATGCTTACGGCGCAGATCGGCTTTATTGGGCATCAGATTTCCCGGCTTCACGGGATATGTTGACCTACACCCAAGCAATCGAAGTCATCCGAACTCATTGTGATTATCTTCCAAAAGCAGATTTGGATAAGATCATGGGAGATAACTTAAACAATTTGTTAAATAATCCGGTTTTTTCTCAGAAATAACTAAACCAAACTAGGAAGGCAAAAATATGGCCGCTGTACTGATCGCTCGTTACTATGTAAATCCAGGAAACTCAGCTGCAGTTAAAGAAGCACTGCAAAAGATGGCGGTTCGCGTTAAAGCTGACGAGCCAGCATGTTTGCTTTACAACGCCAATATTGATCCAGAAAATGAAAATCTTTACTGCCTATACGAGGTTTATCGTGATGCAGCAGCAATTGCCGCTCACCGCGAAACTCCTCATTTCAAAGAGATCATCGAAGGAATAATCGTTCCGTTACTTGAAAAGCGTGAGCGCGAAATTTACGAGCAGGTAATTGGCTAATGAAATTACTCT
>RGZI01000058.1 GCA_010031635.1 Actinomycetota bacterium | reverse complement strand
AATAAATGGATCAAGGTCGGCTAAATCAATTCCAGCAAAAGCTCGTCTAACTGGGAATCCTTCGCCCTCAAAACCCTGTGGGGCAGTCAAAATCTGTTTAACCGGACGTGAGGAGCCATTACCCATCGTTCCAGCTGGAATATCAATACGTGGCAGTACCGTGATATCTGAGACTGTTACTGCAGGCACTTATTCCTCCACTTAAAAGATCGCGAATTAACTACGTGAAGTATATAACCGCAGATACTGCTTCAGCATTCCCAAAAAAATCAGCGAACCAAAATACCGGTAAATTTAACGTTAAATTCAATGGCAATAATTGCTGATTATCAGCGCTTTCGAAGTAATTAAAGAGCTTTTAGCGAACTGACCACTTTAGTAAGGGATGCTTTTGCATCGCCAAATAGCAAAGTTGTTTTTGGATCGTAGAGAAGTTCATTTTCGATGCCAGCAAATCCGGGACGCATTGAGCGCTTTAGGAAAATGATGTTTGCTGATTGCTGAACATCAAGGATTGGCATTCCGTAGATAGGACATCCTGGAGTTGTTTTTGCTGCATCCTGGCATACGACCGGCGACTGGGTGAATTCCATAAGCAACATCAATTCCTTTAGCAGTTAAGAGATCTGCTAATTCGCGAACTGTGTGTTGTGCTTGTGCAACTGCCAATCCGAAACCAGGCACAATCACAACTCGACGGGCGTAGTTCAACAAGATTGCAACATCATCTGGCGTACCTGATTTCACCGGACGTGCATCGCCAGCTGCAGCAGCGGCTTGCGGAGTTGCGGTAAATGCACCAAACAAAGTTCCAAATAATGATCGGCCCATTGCATCAGCCATTAAGCGGGTCAAGATTGTTCCGGATGCGCCAACAAGAGTTCCGGCGACGATCAACAATGTTGCTTGCAATACGTAACCACTTGCGGCAACAGTTAAACCAGTAAATGCATTTAATAATGAGATAACAATTGGAACATCTGCGCCACCAACTGGGAGTACGAAGAGCACACCAAAGATTGCAGACAATCCCATGAGTACAAGTACAGAGGTGGTGTCAGCAGAATTAACTACCCAACCTCCACAAACCAAGACTGCAATTAAATTCGCGGCAATAACAAAACGACCACCAGGAAATACGACTGGGCGCGTTGTCATTAACTCTTGCAACTTCAAAAATGTGACTATGGAACCAGTAAAAGAAACAGTTCCCACAATTACGGTAAATACAGTTGCAATCAAAATAGGGACAGAAATCTCAGTGCCAGTTTTGGTCGCTTCGCCACCTAACTTCAAATATTCAACCATGGCGACAAGTGCTGCTGCGCCACCACCAACTCCATTAAATAGCGCTACGAGTTGTGGCATCTGGGTTAATTGAACTTTTCGTGCTGCTGGAACTCCAATCAATAAACCAAGAGCAATTGCAATCAAGATCTCAGGTAGGTGCTTAAGCGGAAGTGAACTTCCTGTTTCTGCATAAAAGAAGACGACCAGAGTCGCGATTGTTGCGCCGAGTGCACCAATTAGATTGCCGCGTCGAGCAGTTCGAGGGTGGGACAAGCCTTTAAGTGCGAGGATAAAACAGGCTGCTGCGGCCAAACCGATTAGGTCATAAATATTGCGGTTCATTTGTCGCCCTTAGCCCGTGAATAGCATTCGCACCACTCATAAGTGGCGTATGCAATGTAGAGGAAACTTTTGAAACGACTTCAAAACCCACAAATACGGCGAGTGTGAAAATCGAAATTAGCGCAATTCCATTACTCATCTTGGCCCCCTAGTTCTTTCCTGCGCCAGTTATTGCGTTTCGTGCACCCTCATGCCTAAATCATCAACATCAAAAGATTCAGGCAGTTGCGTGAAAAGAGTTGTGAAGCGTGAAATGGAAGTTGGCTCGGAACATCTTTGCCACCCCAGATGCGCACTCCATTTACTTCAACAATTTCACCAGGTTTTGCACCTTCGACATTGCCACCAGTTTCGGCTGCAAGATCGACGACGACAGAACCAGCTTTCATCGCTTTCACCATATCTGCAGTAACAAGTCTTGGCGCTGGTCTTCCTGGAACTGCAGCAGTAGTAATAAGTACATCTGCCGCTGCGATAAATGGAGTTAGTAATTCACGTTGCTTGGCCGCTCGATCTTCAGTCATCTCGCGCGCATATCCGCCAGCACCTTCAAGTACTTCTAATTGCAGATCTATAAATGTGGCACCCATCGACCGAACTTCATCAGCAGATGATGGACGTACGTCGTATGCAGAAACCACTGCACCTAATCTGCGCACTGTTGCGATCGCTTGTAATCCAGCGACTCCAGCACCAATCAAGAGATGCGGTTGGTGAAAGAAAGGAGATAGTTAGTGCGCCCTTTTTTAATTTGGCCAGCACGGCTGGTTCTAGCGCATTTACCGAAAGCACCACATCTGCGCTAGCAAGATCTACGGCTGAAGAAACGGTTGCGCCAGCTTTTCGGAAATCTTCATCTGTTGCTTGCGATTGTGCGCCCGCTCCACTTTCGACCTCTACCGATACGCCAGCACGGATTAACTTTCCGACGACATCAGGAACAGTGGCTACTCGAGCCTCACCGGCACGTTTTTCGGCCGGAATAACTACTTTTAATTTAGGTGAACTCACGAGAGAAGGTTATCTGCAGATCGGGGGAGGCTGTCCACTCCAAAACGGGCTAACCCTTATTCCCCCTGATTACCAGGAACTGCCCTTTAAGTCTCCGCGGATTAAATGGAATAACAAGGCCTGAATAGTGGTTCTGCGATGAAATGCTTCGCGCCAAACAATAGATCGTGCGCCATCCATAACTTCTGCACTTACCTCTTCGCCACGATGGGCAGGAAGGCAATGCATAAATACCGCATCAGGTGCAGTCAAAGACATTAACTCTTGGGTAATTGCAAATGGTGACAAATCTTTGATCTTCTTTTCTCTGATTACTTCTGAATCTCCCATCGACATCCACACATCTGTGTACAAAACTGATGCGCCGGTAGCGCCAACTTTTGCATCATGAATTACTTCAACTTTTCCACCGCTTTGTGCTGCAATTTTTTTAGCATGTTCAACAATTTTCTCATCTGGCGCCCATTCACCAGTCGGTGTTGCCGCAACAACATGAACTCCAAGAATCGCACCCATCAATAACCACGCATTGGCCATATTGTTGCCATCACCTACATATGTGAATTTTCGACCTGCTACATTTTTTCCAAATACTTCTCGAATTGTTACCCAATCTGCCAATAACTGCGTTGGATGATCATCATCAGTTAGCGCATTAATAATTGGAATAGATGAATGCTTTGCCAATTCGGCGACATCATCTTGTGCATAGGTCCGAATAATCATCGCTTTAGCAAAACCACTAATTATTTTTGCAGTGTCAGGCAAAGTTTCACCTCGACCGATTTGCAATTCATCGCCACGTACAAATATTGGTGTTCCACCAAGATGAGCTACAGCAGTTTCTGATGCAAGCCGAGTCCGCGTTGAAGCTTTGTTCATGTAGATAACAACTGTTTGGTTTGCTAAAAATTTTGAATCACGCAGTGGGTCTTTGGCGTAAATGGCGGCAGTATCTAGCAGCATTTCTACATCGGCACGAGACAGGCAATCTGTGCTGACAAGATCCTTTAAGCCACCGGATTCATGGTTCATCCGTAAAGGGTACGCGAGTTTTAGTATCAGAGGCGTAGGTTGGAAAAGATCGGTTCTGCCCTAGAATTAAGGCCATGGGGCTTTTTTCACGTTCAACTGATAGTGACACTTTGGTTGAGCCACGAACATCTCATGGTGGTGGCGATGGTGATCACGAGCGCTTCTCACATTATGTGGCTAAAGGGAAAATCGTTGAATCTGCTGTAACCGGAAAATCGGTACGTGCACTTTGTGGGAAAAAATGGGTTCCAACCCGCGATCCTCAGAATTTTCCAATCTGCCCCACATGCAAAGAGTTGCATTCAAAGATGAAACCAGCCGATTCTGGAAAATCTGATTCCTAGATTTTGACAATAACTTAGGTCTAAATTACTGAGCCCAATTAACTGCACTGAGAATACTCCAAGTTGCACCGCTATCAGTTGATGCCCAAATAGATTTTCCGTAATCAATTGCAAACAATTTCATGCCATTGGAGTTTGAAACTACTTTTTTCCAATTTCCCGAATAATTTATTGCGGTCCATGTCGAACCGGCATTTGCGGAAATGTAAATTTTTCCGCCGTCGACGGTTGCTACCAATTTACTGCCATCACTTGATGATGCAACTGAACTCCACACACGTGGAGTAGTGGTGACTTTTCTCCAATTAAATCCTGAGTCATTTGATATCCAAATCTGCCCACCAAGTTTTCCACCATTGTCTGTAACAACTAATTTTTCTCCATTGTCATCAGATGCAACCGAACTCCAATTAAGATTTGATGGCGCTCGGGATGCCCAAGTAACTCCTGAATCCGTAGATGTGTAAATCTTTCCTTCAGTGGAGGTTGCAACAAATTTACTTCCATCGCTGGACGCTGCAACTGCCGACCATTGAGCCACAACTGCACGTTTGGTCCAAGTTGCCCCTGAGTTAATAGAGTTATACAAATTTCCGCCAAGAGTCGCAGCGACTAACTTAACCCCATCATCACTAGCTGCAATTGCACTCCATGGTTGATTTACGCCACGTTGAGTCCAGTTAGCGCCTGAATTTGTTGAAGTATAAATTTTTCCATTGTAGACGGCAGCGACTAATTTCACACCATCTGAAGAAATTGCAACCGCCCGCCAAAGTGCAGTTGGAACTGAATTACTTGTCGCCGGAGAAGAATCCAATTTAGCTAGATCTGAATAGCTCTGTGTGGAAGTGAATAAATAGCTATTCCAAGCACCAGTAATAATTTTTAAGCCATTATTAGAAATTGCAATGTCCCTGAAGTTGACTGAAGCGCTCGCAACTCTTTGCGTTATAAGTGCATTAGCATTTGCTGATTTTGTTCTAATCGCGCCAGAATTTGTAACTCCGATAACCAATGATCCTGAACCATCTATTGCGACACAACTCCATGTTAAAAAGTTTTCATAAACCATACTGTCAGCTATATATGTGCCAGTGTTATCGACCATAGCAGAACGGCCAGAAGTTGAAGAAAGTGCAATTTTACTGCAATCACTATTGCAGGCGATTGAATTCCAAAGATCCTTAACTACATTATTAATACTTGCTGGAGAGGTCCACATACAGCCGCCACATCGCGAAACATAAACAGTTCCGCCGCTTTCAACCGCAGCTAAGACATTCCCATTATCAGAGATGCTAATGCCACTCCATTTACGAGTTGAGGCAAGTGTGCGCGCCCAAGTCGCTCCAGAGTTGGTGGATTTCCAGATCTCTCCGTTGTAGACCGCCGCTGCTAAATTGACACCATCAGCAGATGATGCAATTGCGCGCCAATTCAGATTTGTCGCTTTAGCACTCCAAGTTGCTCCTGAATCTGTCGAAGTGTAAATCTGTCCACCATAAACCGTTGCAAATAGTTTTGTTCCGTCAGCTGAGGCCGCCATAGAACGCCAATTTCTATTTGAATCTCTTGCGCTCCAAGTTACTCCTGAATCTGTCGAGGTATAAATCTGTCCACCTGAAACTGCGGCGGCAAGAACCGATCCATCATCTGAAACCGTTGTTGCAATCCAATTTTGACTCGTTGCACGCGCTCTCCAAGTTACTCCCGCATCTTTTGAGACATACAGTTTAGTTTTTATCCCAGAGAGCAAAACAATCTGGCCGTCCGCAGAAGTTGCAACTGAGTTCCACTTACCAACAACACCTATGCTGGGATCTAGGTCAGAAATTTTTGCACTACTTATCAAATCGGCGCTTCCATTTGCGTAATTTGATCGAGTTGTACGAACAGTAATCGTTGTACTTTGTGATGGTGATAATCCTGAAACTGTGATCGGAAGAGTGGTACCGCTAGGAGTGCCGAGAGCTACGGAGCCAGGACCATTATTCGCAATTACCGCGCTCCAATTGTAAGAAGTATTATAATTCGTGATATTCACGGTAAATCCTTCATCTGTGGAAAGTGAATTATCGAATGTCGGAGTTAACGCGGCACCTTGAGAAGCAGCACTTTCTTTATTTGCAGTGCCAGGTGTGTACCCTGATCGAGTTGTATCAACTTTAATTGTTGTTGTTTCTAAAGGATTTAATCCAGTCACTATAAGTGGAAGAGAACTTCCGTTTGCAGTGCCTTTGGTAACCGCACCGGCACCATTATTGGTGATAGAGGCCGCCCAGTCGAAATTAGAATCGTAATTTGTAACATTGACAATAAATCCATCAGCGGTTGCTTGTGGTGTCCCAAAAGTTGGAGTGAGAGCTGCAGACAAGCCAGGGGGCTCTCCAGTTAATGTGACTTCTTTGGTTTTTGTGCAATCTCCACCACCGCTTATATAACACCCAAAAGTTGTGGCGAAGCTAAAAGTTAGAGTGTATTTCTGACCGGCTTGCCCAGTAATTTTTAGATCTGGGAAAGCTAATCCACCCTCTTCATCCACATTAAATGAAGGTGTAGTTCCAGACAAAGTTCCGCCACCACTTAAAGTTACTCTTACAACAGGATGCCAATAAGTCGTATCTTGAATATCTTTTCCGGTAAATTTAATTGGCGTAGAAAATTTCACACCATTTCCCACGGAGCTTGAACCACCACTTAAAGTTAAAGCAGAACTCTTAGTTCTATCGCTGATAGTAATTGTTTGATTGGGACAGGAATTTTCAGTCGACTGTCCAGTCATAATTACATTTGTTATTGCTTTACCTGAATAATCTCCCGAGTTTGCAGGCAGAGTGTATGTCGCTGTTGTCGCCCCTTGTATTTGCACGTTATTGGCTTTCCAAGAGAAGGAGTGCTTACCACTATTGCCAGAAGTGGCAGTTAACGGCTCACCTCGATACACGTACCCTGTTGTGCAAATACTTGTTGCAGGTGTGCCAGAAGTCCAAGTTGCAGGAGCTGCTGCTGATGCTGATTGTTGAATTGAAATAATGGCTGATGATGAGATTAATAGAATCAGTAAAAGCGGGCGCATAATTTTTGCTCGCCAACCCATACTAGATGTAGCCATTTTCTATTCTGCTCTCCTCAGATGGCGAAAAAATTTGACAATTCCAGAATCGCCCTTGATCAGACAAATCCCTTAAGTGGGATTTTAGGACTCACCGGCCCTGAAAGTAACCATAAGTCAGCAAGTACGCTCAATTCGCGCCAATATTCATAGGGCTTTCCCCACTGGGAGTCAGGCGGTTTGCGCCCCCGATCTGGCTGACTAACTAGATAATTTGCTT
>RGZI01000057.1 GCA_010031635.1 Actinomycetota bacterium | reverse complement strand
TGAAAAAGTTGAAAAAGTTGAAAAAGTTGAAAAGGCTGTTCCGGTTAAGAAGAGTGCAATTAAAAAAGCAGTCACTCCGGTTGGTACTAGCAGCGCGGCAGCGCCAGTAAAGGCTAAGAAAGCTAGTGCGGCAGTTCCAGTTCCGTTATTTCAAGCCCCAACCAAAGCAAAGAGTGCACCTAAAAAAATCAGTGCCGCAAGTAGCGTTGAAAGCAGTGAGGTTTCCGAAAAAGTTGACGGAAGTACTGAGCGCACCCGTGGTGGACGTACCCGCGGAAGTCGTGGCGGTCGCGGACGTGGTCGCGGACGTAATGAAGAAAACCAAGTTGAGAGTGAGTCAACTAGTACCGATGCAGATGAGGAAAATTCCGAAGGAGGAGTTCATCGTCGCCGTCGTCGCCGAGTTGTCGGTGCAGATGTAGAAGTTACCGCAGGACAGAGTGTTGATGAAGATGGTGTTGTCACAACTATTCGTGTTCGTGAACCGCGGGAACGCAAAGTTCCAGTTACGCGTGTTGATGCAAAAAGAGATCGGGATTCCAGAGATACTCGCGACGGCCGCGGTCGTAATAATCGCAGCTCACGTGACAGGAATGACCGTAGCGAGCGCACTGATCGCCGACGTACACCAGTTATTACTGAAGCCGAGTTTTTAGCACGGCGAGAATCAGTTGATCGCGTAATGCTTGTGCGCCAAAGTGGAGATAGAACTCAGATCGCAGTTCTTGAAGATAATATTTTAGTAGAGCATTATGTAAATAGAAATACAAATGCATCTTATGTAGGAAACGTTTACTTGGGCCGCGTACAAAATGTGCTTCCAAGTATGGAAGCAGCATTTGTTGATATTGGGAAAGGCCGCAACGCAGTTTTGTATGCTGGTGAAGTAAATTGGGATGCTGCTGGCCTAGCTGATGGAACTCCACGCAAAATCGAGACTGCATTAAAAAGCGGGCAACCGGTACTTGTGCAAGTAACTAAAGATCCAATTGGCCAAAAAGGTGCTCGGCTAACCAGTCAAGTAAGTCTTCCTGGTCGGTATTTAGTTTATGTCCCTGGTGGCGGAATGAGCGGCATCAGTCGACGTTTGCCTGATCAAGAGCGCACACGGTTGAAAGCAATTTTGAAAAACTTAGTTCCAGAAGAAGCCGGAGTTATTGTTCGCACCGCAGCAGAAGGTGCAACTGAAGAAGAGTTAACTCGCGATGTAACACGATTGCAAGCACAGTGGGAAGATATTGAGAAAAAAACAAATGACTCAAATGCAACTGCCCCATCACTTCTTTATGGTGAGCCTGATCTAAATATTCGTGTAGTCCGCGATATCTTCAACGAAGATTTCAATAAATTAATTGTTGAAGGTTCAGATGCTTGGGATGAAATTAATAATTATCTAGGCTTTGTTGCTCCAGATTTGTTAACTCGTCTAGAGAAGTGGCACAAGAACACTGACATATTTGCTGAACACCGCATCGATGAGCAGTTAGCAAAGGGCCTTGATCGAAAAGTCTATTTACCATCAGGCGGATCGCTGGTAATTGACCGAACTGAAGCAATGGTCGTAGTAGATGTAAACACTGGGAAATTTATTGGTAAAGGTGGAAACCTTGAAGAGACTGTTACTAAGAATAATTTAGAAGCAGCCGAAGAGATTGCGCGCCAACTTCGTTTACGCGACTTAGGTGGAATTATCGTTGTTGACTTTATTGACATGATTCTTGAATCCAACCGAGATTTAGTATTGCGTCGCTTAACTGAATGTTTAGGTCGCGATCGAACCAAGCATCAGGTTGCTGAAGTGACATCACTTGGTTTAGTTCAGATGACCCGTAAACGTGTTGGCCAAGGATTGATTGAAGCTTTCTCAACAACTTGCGAAAGCTGTAATGGTCGCGGAATTCATATTCATGTGGATCCAGTTCCGGTTTCACCAGAGAATTTACGTCGGGATGAAGTCGCCGCGACTCCTGGGGCTCGGGATGAAGAGGAAGAAGAACGAGCTGAAACCGAAGAGGATGCTGGGGATGAGGATGTTTTGATGGTTGCCGCAGCCGAACAGAGTGAGCCTGAGACAGCCTCGGAGCCGCAAACAGAAGCTGCTCCTATTTCTCCAACAAGGCGAGGCCGTCGCCGTGTTACCAGCGGGGGAATCATCACTCCTGGGGCCGCAGAAGCAGAATGAGCCTCGCCGACCAATAGATCTCAGTTTGACCCAAAGGTGCGTGAATCCGTACCCTTAGCACTTCAATTAGAGGAGTTCCCATCGTGTATGCAATTGTTAAAGCTGGCGGCCGCCAGGAAAAAGTAGCGGTCGGCGACACCCTGCTCGTATGGCGCAAAAGTTACGACAGATACTGCCGGCATTAATGTCAGCGTCGAAGTTCTTGAAGAGATCAAAGGTCCAAAGATCGACATCCTTCGTTACAAGAGCAAGACCGGTTATCGTCGCCGCCAGGGTTTTCGGGCAAAATTAACTCGCGTTAAAGTCACATCCATCAACGGTGTGAAATAGGAATTGGGGGAACTTTCAAATGGCCAGTAAAAAGGGAGTCTCGTCAACACGTAACGGTCGCGATTCAAACGCGCAATACCTCGGTGTAAAACGCTACGCAGGACAGATCGTCAAGACTGGTGAAATTCTTATCCGTCAACGCGGAACCCATTTCCACCCAGGATTAAATGTTGGCCGTGGCAAAGATGACACATTATTCGCACTAGCTGCAGGGATTGTTGAATTCGGACAAGCACGTGGCCGTCGTGTTGTAAAAGTTGTACCGCAATAAATTCACCCGTATTAAAAAAGCGGGTCCGATTACGGACCCGCTTTTTTATTTTCATGATAAGGAGCGATCAAAATGACCACCTTCGTTGATCGCGCGCTTTTACTTGCTACTGCTGGGAATGGTGGCGATGGATGCTCATCAGTTCACCGTGAAAAATTTAAACCACTTGGCGGACCTGATGGTGGAACAGGTGGACGAGGTGGCGATGTAATTCTGGTTGTAGATCAGAGCATTACAACTCTGCTTGATTTCCATTACAGCCCACACCGTCGAGCAACATCTGGCCGATTAGGTAAAGGTGGACACAAAGATGGCCCAGATGGTGAAGATTTAATAGTCCCAGTTCCAGAGGGAACTGTTATTCGCGGCGCAGATGGCGAACTCATTGCAGATTTATTAGGCAACGGAACAAAATTTATTGCTGCACGTGGTGGCGCGGGCGGATTAGGAAATGCTGCACTCTCTTCCTCAAAAAGGCGAGCACCAGGATTCGCGTTACTTGGTGAACCCGGTGAAAACGCTCAACTCTCACTTGAATTAAAAAGCGTTGCAGATATTGCGCTAGTTGGATATCCAAGTGCGGGTAAATCATCATTAATCGCCGCGATCTCTGCTGCACGTCCAAAAATCGCTGAGTATCCATTCACAACGTTAGTTCCTAACTTAGGCGTTGTTGAAATAGGTGAACACCGTTTTACGGTGGCAGATGTTCCAGGATTAATTCCTGGCGCAAGTCAAGGTAAAGGATTAGGCCTAGAGTTTTTACGCCATGTCGAACGTTGTGCTGCACTCGTACAAGTGCTGGATTGCGGAACACTTGAATCTGATCGAGATCCAATCCATGACTTTGATGTAATCGAAGCAGAACTCGCACTTTATGGCGGACTCGATGATCGGCCAAGAATTGTTGCGTTAAATAAAGTTGATCTTCCTGATGGGCGCGCGATGGCTGACATGGTCGAAGAAACATTGCGCGAACGTGGGCTTGAGGTTTATCAAGTATCTGCAGCGACTCACGAAGGTTTAAATGATCTGCAATATGCGATGGCAAGATTAATTAAGCGAACTCCAAAAGAGAGTACTGATCCAATTCGGATTATCTTGCGCCCACGTGCAGTGGATGAATCAGATTTCAGCACCTTTAAAAATGATGCTGGCATTTATGTAGTCGAAGGAATTAAACCTGAGCGTTGGGTTAGACAGACAAATTTCAGCAATGCTGAGGCGATTGGATACTTAGCCGACCGATTAGCACGCCTCGGAGTTGAAAAAGAGTTGTTTAAACTCGGCGCACGTGGTGGAAGTGAAGTTCAAATCGGACTCGGGGAAGATGCGGTTAGTTTTGATTGGGAACCAACCCTTGAAGCTGGTGCTGAGATTTTGCTTGGACCACGCGGACAAGACCTGCGTTTAGATATGCGCCACGCCTTATCTGGAAGCACTGGAAGTGCTGGTGAGGGCGGAGAATGGGAAGAGGTTGGTGCATTACTACTAGGTGATGGTGGACCTCCAATAATTCAAGTAATTTATGGGATACAAGAGAAGAAGTATTAAAAGCAAAACGTGTCGTGCTTAAAGTTGGTTCTTCTTCATTAACTGGAAGTGCTGGTTCAGGGTTAGACCTAGCTGCAGTAGATAAATTAGTTGATGGCGTTGCGATACTAAAAAAACGTGGAGTAGAAGTTTTAGTTGTTTCATCTGGCGCAATCGCAGCAGGTCTATCTCCACTTGGGTTAACGACTCGTCCGAAAGATTTAGCAACACAACAAGCAGCTGCATCTGTTGGGCAAGGTGTTTTGATTTATCGATACTCCGAATCTTTTGCCAGACATGGAATTACTGCTTCGCAGGTCCTAATAACAAGTGATGATGTGATTAGACGCAGCCATTATCGGAATGCCCAACGAACTTTTGATCGACTATTAGCTCTTGGAGTGGTTCCAGTTATCAATGAAAATGACACAGTGGGAACTCAAGAAATTAGATTCGGTGACAACGATCGACTTGCTGCATTGGTATCTCATTTAGTTCAGGCTGATTTATTAATATTGCTTTCAGATATAGATGCTCTTTATGATGCGCCACCAACTTCTGCAAATGCAAAACAAATACCTGATGTCAGAGATTTTGCTCTGCTGGACGACGCTCAAATTGGTGGTGCTGGAAGTGCTGGAGTTGGCAGCGGGGGAATGGTTACCAAAGTCGAGGCCGCTCGCATTGCAACAGGTGCTGGGATCCCAGTAGTTCTTACATCTCTTGCGAACGTCGAAGCGGCAGTTAGCGGTGCAGAGATTGGAACTTTATTTCACGCAAACGGTGTCCGCACCCCATCACGTGCACTTTGGTTAGCACATGCATCTTCACCAAAAGGAAAGTTACATTTGGATGCTGGCGCTACGACCGCAATCCGTGAACGCGGCACTTCATTACTTCCAGCAGGTGTTACAAAAGTTGAAGGAGATTTTTCTGCTGGCGACCCTGTCGATTTACTTTCACCAGAAGGCAAAGTAATCGCCCGTGGCTTAGTAGCTTTTGATGCTGACGAGATTCCACAGTTGCTGGGAAAATCAACTAAAGAGTTGGGTGCGGCATTAGGTGCAGAGTACGAACGTGAATTAGTACACCGCGACGACCTGTCGCTACTTTAATTTTTTTAATTTATTTTAGTAGCGAGGGCTTCCAAGATTGCCGCAGTTGGCTCTTCATCGGCATCCACTAAACTATCACTCAATTTAACGATTACCGTTCTAGTCTTTGGAACTACATAAACAAATTGACTATGCAATCCCAGCATCATTAGTGATCCTGGATATGGGTGCCAAATCTGTGCACCGTATCCCCAATTATGATCTAGTTTTTCCACTGGATTTGATAAACGTGTAATCCAAGATGCGCTTACAAGTTGCTTCTCTCCAACAAAACCACCCATAGCTAAAAGATTTCCGATCCGCGCATAATCGCGAGCGGCTGCATTAAAGCAACAAAAAGTTTTTTCTTGACCGCCGATGTGATCAACATTCCAAGTTGCTGGATACTGAGCACCGACTGGCTGCCAAAAATTGGTAGAGAAGTAATCGGCAACTTTTCCACCGGTGACTTCTTTAATAATCATGCCGAGCATTTGAGTATCGACACTTCGATATTCGGCGTCAGTGCCAGGATCAAAACTCATCTTACGGTTGTTGCCCATAAACCACGGAATATCAGTAGAGGCATACATCTGGGCAATTGCAACGCCCCAACCAGATGGACCTGTTGGGTAGTTATCGCTAACTCCTACACCACTACGCATGTCCAGAAGTTGGCCGATGGTTACTTTGTCAAAAGAACTCCCATTAGCTAACTCTGGGAAGTATTTAATGAAATTATCGCTTTCACTTATTTTACCTTCAGAGATTAATTTACCAATAATTAAAGAAGTTAAAGTCTTAGCTACAGAGTATGAAGGAAATTGAAATTCAGGAGTAAATTTTTTGTTGTACCACTCATAAGTTATTGTGCCATTTCGCATTACCAGGAAAGCATTAGTTTTTGTCTCCTTTAAAAATTTCCCAAATTTAATCTGACGACCATTAAAAAGCACTCCGTATGGCATCTCTTCCTGCACAACTTGAAGTTGGGTAGGTGTTGCGGCAGGTGTTACCAAATGGGCTGGAAGTAATTTTGGCGTCGCAGAAGGAGCGGCAAGGCCAAGACGAGCAGTTGCTATTGGGTTTGGGTAATGGGCAACCCGCAATCCGCTAAAGGCCAGTAAAAAGATTCCAATTAGTCCAACAGCAACAATCCGGCTCGAACGCAAAAGTATTTTCATGCCTCTTATCTTAACTGTTGGTTAGGCTTATCCCATGACCACGCATATTGAAACTCTGGCTACTGCGGCTAGATCAGCGGCACGAATATTGGCTGCCACAAAACGCGAAGACAAAGATCGAGTATTAAATGCAATTGCGGAGCATCTCATCGCTAATGAGAGTGAAATTTTGGCGGCAAATAATGAAGATGTACTTAGGTCGCAGGCTGAAGGAATTAGTGAATCGTTAATTGATCGATTGAAGTTAAATCCGCAGAGAATTGCGGATATTGCAAATGGTGCACGTCAGATAGCCGCGCTTCCTGATCCAGTTGGTCGAGTAATTCGGGAGCGAACTCTGGAAAATGGTTTGCATTTAAAGCAAATTGCTGTGCCTTTCGGTGTGGTTGGAATGGTTTATGAGGCAAGACCAAATGTGACTGTTGATGCAGCGGTGATTTTAATTAAGGCTGGAAGTGCGGCGTTATTGCGCGGCTCATCAACTGCCGCAAAAAGTAATGAAGTGTTGGTCAATGTAATGCGAAGTGCGATCACATCTTTAGGCCTCCCAGCAGATATTGTGCAATTAGTTTCATCACATGATCGCTCAACTGTCCGTGAATTATTAAACGCCCGTGGATTAGTTGATTTAGTAATTCCGCGTGGAAGTGCGGCACTAATTAGAACAGTGGTGGATGAATCATCAGTGCCTACAATTGAAACTGGTGCAGGTGTTTGTCATGTTTACATTGACAAGGATGCAGATTTCAATAAAGCGATTCCAATTGTTATTAATTCAAAATGTCATCGACCAAGTGTTTGTAATGCAGCTGAAACTTTGTTAGTTCATGAAGCCGTTGCTGCTGAATTTTTGCCATTGGCAT
>RGZI01000056.1 GCA_010031635.1 Actinomycetota bacterium | reverse complement strand
ACCTTGAAGATGTAATGAAGGTTGGCGACAAGATTGATGTAAAGATTGGCGAAGTAGATCCACAAGGCAAGCTCTCGCTTGAGCCTGTTCTTGCCGAATCTGAAGCTGCCAAGTAATAAATAACCAAATGGCGCCTGCAACAACTCGTCGCACCATTCTTCCTAGCGGTCTTCGGATCGTTACTGAAGAAGTTTCGACAGTACGTAGCGCATCATTTGGAATTTGGGCCAATGTAGGCTCCCGCGACGAATCCCCATCTGTCGCGGGAGCCTCACACTTTCTAGAGCATTTACTTTTTAAAGGTACTCACACTCGAAGTGCACTAGATATTTCTGCAGCTATTGATGCAGTTGGTGGCGAGATGAATGCCTTCACCAGCAAGGAGTACACCTGCTTTTATGCGCGGGTTATCGATACTGATTTTGAATTAGCCGGAGATGTAATTTGCGACATGATTACTTCGTCCCTCGTGAAGAGTGCTGATGTAGATGCTGAAAGAAATGTTGTACTGGAAGAGATATCGATGCGTGATGATGATCCAGGAGATTTAATTCATGATCTATTCTCTGATGTTTTGTATGGAGATACCCCAGTAGGACGACCAATTCTTGGAACTGTCCAATCAATTACAGATATGTCACGTACCTCAGTAAACAATTACTACAAAAAACGTTACCAACCAGAGAATTTAGTAATCGCAGTAGCCGGAAATGTCAAGCATGATGATGTAGTTGCTTTAGTTATCAAAGCAATGGGTGATTTCTTAAGTACGAAAGCGCAACCAGCAAATATTCGCACTAGTGTAACCGCTAAAATTAGTGGACGTGGTGAAATTGGAATCATCTACAAAAAAATTGAACAAGCAAACCTTTTACTTGGCGTTCCATCTGTTGATCGAAATGATCCACGCAGATTTGCGGTAGCAGTTTTAAACTCGGCACTTGGTGGGGGAATGTCTTCAAGGTTGTTCCAAGAGATTCGTGAAAAACGTGGTTTGGCTTACTCGGTCTACTCATCTTCACAGCATTTTGCCGGAGCTGGAACTCTCTCTTTTTATGCCGGATGTAATCCAGATAAGGCAGTAGAAGTCGCTGCAATTTTCCGAGAAGTTATGGCTGATGTCGTGGCTAATGGACTCTCCGAACAAGAAGTTGAACGGGCAAAAGGCCAAGTTCGCGGCTCATTAGTGCTCGGACAAGAGGACACCGGTTCAAGAATGGTGCGAATCGGCAAGAGTGAGCTGGTTTATGGTGAAATTATGAGTATGGATCAGGTATTAGCAGAGGTCGCCAGCGTTACTCGCGAAAGTTTATTTGCGATTTCTAAAGAGTTACTTACTCAACAACCAACACTTGCAGTCGTGGGTCCATTTAAGAAAGATCATATTTTTAGAAACGCAGTGGTGGCGTAATGGCTGCGAAAATCCGCGTCGGAGTTTTAGGTGCTAAAGGCAAGATGGGCCAAGCGGTTTTAACTGCGATTTCTGGTGCTGATGATCTTGAATGTGTTGCGCAAATTGATCTTGGGGATTCCCTTGATCTGCTCACAAAAAATAATGCAGAAGTTGTTATTGACTTCACCCAACCTGATTCAGTTATGGACAATCTAAAATTTGCAATTGAAAATGGAATTCATTGTGTGGTCGGAACTACTGGGTTTAATGATGAAAAGTTAGCGCAATTAAATAAATTGATCGCAGCAAATCCAAAAGTCGGCGTACTGGTCGCTCCTAATTTTGGTTTAGGTGCGGTATTGATGATGCAATTCGCTGCCAAAGCTGCTAAATATTTTGAATCAGCAGAAATTATTGAATTACATCACCCAAATAAAATTGACGCGCCTAGTGGTACTGCCACTCGCACTGCAGAACTCATGGGCGATGCCCGTAAATCTGCTGGACTTCCAGTAATGCCAGATGCAACTGCAACTTCACTTGATGGCGCAAGAGGCAGCCAGGTTGCCGGTATTCACATTCACTCAATCAGAGCGCGCGGATTAGTGGCGCACCAAGAGGTAATTTTTGGCGCACAAGGTGAGACGCTCACAATTCGTCATGACTCATTGGATAGAAGTGGATTTATGCCAGGAGTTTTGGTTGCCGTGCGCGAAGTGGGTCGCCATCCGGGCTTAACTTATGGCCTCGAACATTTCTTAAACCTAGATTAAGGAGCAAAAAATATGATTACAGTTTATTCAGCCGAATGGTGTGGTGATTGTCGCCGTTCAAAGAGATTGTTAGCAAAGCTAAATGTTGAGTACAAATTAATTGATGTTGAAAGTGATTTAACTGCTGCTGACAAAGTTCGTGAAATAAATGGTGGAATGCAATCAATTCCAGTTATCGTTTTTGATGATGGCACGCATTTGACTGAGCCAAGTGATGATGCCCTGACCGCAAAGTTGCAAGAATTAAATATTATTTAATTTAAAGTTGATGAATACCAGCTGAAGTTAATGCAGCCAAGAGTACGACTACTGGAAATGGTGCTTTCAAAAAGAGTGCGACACCAGCAACCAGAACTGCAACAGATCTGGCATCAAAAACTATGCCTTTCTGATTTCCTAGGGTTTGCACTGCGACTAATGCAGCCAAAAGGGCAGTCGGAAGATGCAGGGCAAATTTTTGAATCCGAGCGTTCTCTAACCATCTCGCAGGAACTGCCTGCCCTAAATATTTCAACATGAAGGCGATAAAACTTGTGGCAATAATCGCGGTCCAAATCATTTACGATCACCCACATAAGCGAAAATAAAAGGGATCAAAGCGCAGGCGATTACGGGTACGCCAGCTGCTGCAAATGGAATTAACAAAGTGCACAAAAAGATACTTAGTAAAGCGACTATGCGGGCACTATTGGAAATCAAACGTGGCCAAAGCAATCCTAAAAATGCCGCAGGAACTGCAGCATCTAACCCCCAAGCGGCAGGGTCGCCAAGAGCTGTTGCACCGAGGGCACCAAGTAAAGTAAAAATATTCCAGAAGATGTAAACACCAACTCCAGTAGCCCAAAATCCAAGTCGCATTGCAGCAAGCCCTTTATCTTCTTGCGCGACTGAAACCGCTGTTGATTCATCAATAGTTATTTGCGCTGCTGCGAATCTCTTCACTCCGCGAACTTGCAAAATTGGGGCCATACGCAAGCCATAAAAAGAGTTACGAACTCCAAGAAGTGAGGCCGCAATTATGGCGCTTAGCGCACTGCCTCCAGCGCCTAGGACTCCGACCACGGCAAATTGCGATGCGCCGGTAAAAGCTAATAGGGATAAGACGCATGCTTGCAATACCGAAAGGTCAGCCTCAACTGCAGCAGCACCAAAAGCAATTCCATATACGCCAACAGTTAGGGCGACGCTAAGAGAATCTCGGAGTATGGCGCGTGACACACACCTATCTTGCCCTACCGGAGGGTAGGGTCGGACTTATGGATGAGAAAAGTGAGCCAATATTTCTAGAAGATGTCACTGTTGAACTTGTTAAACACAGTGCGAGCGATGCCGATGTTATTTGGGCAGCCCGAGTTTCTACTTCAGGGGAAACATCATTAGATGAGATTGGTAAAGACCCAGATCGATCTGCGGGGTTGATTAATTTCTTAGCGCGCGAACGACATGGAACTCCATTTGAGCATACTTCGATGACATTTTTTGTATCAGCACCAATATTTGTTTTTCGTGAGTTTATGCGCCATCGCATCGCTTCTTACAACGAAGAAAGTGGACGTTATCGGGAATTGCGTCCGATTTTTTACGTTCCAAGTAAAGAGCGCAAATTATTACAGGTCGGCAAAGCTGGTGCATATACATATGAAGATGGCAGCGATGAGCAATATGAAATTACAATTGCTGCAATGAAGCGCGCTTACTTGGCCGCTTATGAGGCTTATCAAGAGATGTTGAATGCCGGAATCGCCCGTGAATTAGCACGAAGTGTTCTTCCGGTCGGATTATTCTCATCAATGTATGTAACGATGAATGCGCGCGCATTGATGAATTTCTTATCGCTACGAACCACTCGCGAAGGCTCACATTTTCCAAGTTACCCACAACGAGAGATCGAAATGGTGGCTGAGAAAATGGAGCATGAATTTGCACAGTTAATGCCAATTACTTACGCCGCTTTTGAGAAATCTGGCCGGGTAGCCCCGTAGTAGGGCAAAGCGGTAACCTTGCCACATGGAGACGCAGCAGCCATTTGGCCGACTAATTACGGCGATGGTCACCCCTTTTACAAAGGATCTGGCAATTGATTGGAATGGCGTAGAGAAATTAGCAGAGCATTTAATTTCGACTGGTCATGATGCAATTGTTTTGAACGGCACAACTGGGGAAGCACCTACTACCAGTGACGCTGAAAAAGTAGAAATAATTAAAGTTGTAAAAAAGGTTGCTGCAGGACGGGTGCAAATTATTTCGGGTGCAGGAAATAATGAAACTTCGCACAGTATTGAGCAAGCACGACAAGCAAAATCTGCCGGAGCTGACGGTGTTTTAGTTGTTACGCCTTACTACAACAAACCACCGCAAGCCGGAATCATTGCGCACTTTAAAGCAATAGCTGATGCAACTGATTTGCCATTGATGATGTACGACATTCCGCATCGCACTGGAATGCAGATTGAAAGTGATTCGATCGTTAAGTTATTTGAGCATCCAAATATTGTTGCGTTAAAAGATGCCAAAGGAGATGTCGCAGCAACTTCTTGGGTAATTAAGCGTTGTGGTATTCCGGTTTATTCAGGTGATGATATTTTGAATCTACCGCTACTCTCTGTTGGCGCGGTAGGAGTTGTTTCAGTTTGTGGCCACACAATTGGTCATCGTTTGCGAGTGTTACTAGATTCATGGTTTGCTGGAGATGTAAAAACTGCGTTAGCAATTCATCAAGAGTTGCTTCCAATTTACTTCCTGGTGGGTACTGTCGACTTCCGCTTGTAGATGCAACTCCAGAGCAGATCACGCAATTACGCGAAGATCTACGCGCTGGAGGGGTATTAATTAAATAATGAGTCATCCACATCCTGATTTAACTTTACCGCCAGAACTTGCCACCGGAGATATGCGAATTGTCGCACTCGGCGGATTAGGTGAAATCGGTCGCAACATGACCGTATTTGAATCACATGGACAACTTTTAATTGTTGATTGCGGAGTTTTATTTCCAGAAGAGAGCCAACCGGGAATCGATTTAATTCTTCCTGATTTCTCATACATCAGAGATCGCCTAGATGATGTTGTCGCAATTTTGTTAACTCACGGTCATGAAGACCACATCGGAGCCGTTCCTTATTTGCTCCGTGAGCGTGCAGATATTCCAGTAATCGGATCCAAATTAACTTTGGCTTTCATAAATGGTAAATTAAAAGAACATCGAATCACCGCAGTAAGTCGTGAAGTTGTTGCTGGCGAAGTTCAAAAGTATGGTCCGTTTGAATGTGAATTTATTGCGGTTAATCACTCAATTCCAGATGCTTTTGCAATTGCAATCACGACCACTGCCGGAACTGTTTTACATACTGGTGATTTCAAAATGGATCAATTGCCACTTGATGGTCGGCTAACTGATTTACGGACCTTTGCCAGATTGGGCGAAAAAGGCGTTGATCTTTTTCTAGTTGATTCAACTAACGCCGATGTTCCAGGATTTGTAACTAGCGAACGTGAGATCATGCCTGTTCTTGATCGGATCTTTAATGGCACCGACCGAAGAATAATTGTTGCTTCTTTTGCTTCCCATATCCACCGGATTCAGCAAATAATTGATACCGCAGTAAGTCATGACCGCAAAGTTGCCTACATTGGAAGATCAATGGTTCGCAATATGGGCGTGGCCGAAGAACTCGGTTATTTACACATGCCACCAAATGCAATTGTTGATGGAAAAGATTTAGATTCACTTGGCGAAAATGTTGTCTTAATCTGCACCGGGTCACAAGGTGAACCGCTCGCTGCTCTTTCTAGAATGGCTCATGGAGATCACAACATTAAAGTTGGTCCAGGGGATACCGTAATTTTGGCATCTTCGCTTATTCCTGGAAATGAAAATGCTGTATATCGAGTCATAAATGAATTAACCAGATTAGGCGCGCGTGTTGTGCATAAATCAAATGCTCTGGTACATGTATCAGGACATGCAGCAGCTGGTGAATTGCTTTATTGCTACAACATCGTGAAGCCAACTTCTGTGATGCCAATACATGGTGAATGGCGTCACCTTCGTGCAAATGGTGCGATCGCAAAATCATCTGGAGTGCGTGCTGAAAATGTGATTATTGCTGAAGATGGTGTTGTCGTTGATTTATCAAAAGGCAAAGCAGCGATCGTTGGTTCGGTTCCTTGCGGATATGTGTACGTTGATGGAACAAGTGTTGGAGATATCTCTGAGGCATCCCTTAAAGATCGAAGAATTCTTGGTGAAGAAGGGTTTATTTCAGTCGTTGTTGTAATCGATTCACAGACCGGCAAAATTGTTGCCGGGCCAGATATTCATGCCCGCGGATTTGTTGAAGATGAATCCTTATTTGATCAAGTCCGCGACAAAATTGTTTTGGAATTGCAAGATGCAGTTAGCTCTGGAGTCAGTGGATCGCATCAACTTTCACAAGTAGTAAGGCGAGTAGTTGGTAAATGGGTTGGCGGCCAACATCGTCGCCGACCAATGATTTTGCCACTTGTCATCGAGGTCTAAAATCGGCGCGCCTGTGCGGTTAATTACGCGCTAGGAATTACCCTGCGAATATGGCTTCCCGTGGTAAAAATGCCAAAAAAGGCGCGCGAAAAACTAGTGGCGTTCTTAGTGCTATTTGGATGTTTATTGCGCACGCATTGGGTGGGGCAATTCGATTTATATTTAGAGGTGCAAAGGAGCTAGATCCCGCACACCGTCGAGATGGTATTGGCTTATTGCTGATTGTTTTAGCGCTTGTGAGCGTAACTGGCGTTTGGATGCACCTAGATAACATTCTAGGAAACAGCATCTACTCTTTGCTTGCTGGCGCATTTGGTCGTTTAGCAATCATTACTCCAATATTTTTAATTTATATGGGTGGGCGCATGTTGCGCACTCCAAATGAAAGTGCAGCAACCGGCCGAGTCACAATTGGTTTAGTTATTACATTAATTAGTGTTAGCGGACTAATTCACATACTTGCTGGATCGCCAATATTTTCAGATGGTGCAACAGATATGCGATCTGGCGGGGGATGGTTGGGTTATGCAATTTCCACCCCATTAGTTGCATTACTAACTTATTGGATTGCCACTCCAATCTTATTATTGATTACTTGCTTTGGTATTTTGGTAACCACTGCCACTCCATTTAGCGAAGTGATTAACAGAGTACGTGAATTATTTAATGGTGCGCAAGGAATGATTGAAGACCGCCGGGCCAGACGTGAAGAAGAAGCTTTTGAAATTAGCGAAAATGCACCTTTTGATTCACCAGTGATTGGTTCACAGGAAGTAGATGAATCAGAAGATGACGAAGAAGAGGAAGAGGAGATAGCGGAAACAGAGGATCAAGATGATACTCAACTCCTTACTACTCAAATTACTTCTCAAGAATTAACACCAACTGTTGCAATTACCTCAATGCCTGCCGTTGCCAGCAAAATTGTCGATGCTGAACAGTTAGAGTTGGATGAAGCGCTGGATTACATATTGCCTTCATTGGAATTACTCAGAAGTGCTCCAGGATCTAAAGCAAAAACAAAA
>RGZI01000055.1 GCA_010031635.1 Actinomycetota bacterium | reverse complement strand
AGTAGATGAAACTTTAACTGGTTGGGATAACTTAGTTATGTTTGGCCGGCTTTATCATTTAAATGCGAATGCCGCGAAAGAACGTGCTACGCAATTGCTAGAACAATTTTCATTAACAGATGCTGCACGCCGCCCAATTAAAACTTATTCAGGTGGAATGCGTAGGCGTCTTGATTTGGCCGCATCTTTGATTATTAAACCTAAAGTTTTGTTTTTAGATGAACCAACTACGGGGCTTGATCCACGCGGACGTTTAGAGATGTGGGATGTAATTGATGAATTAGTGAAAGGTGGAGTCACACTTTTGCTAACAACACAGTATTTAGAAGAGGCAGATCAATTAGCTGATGAGATAGCGGTTATTGATCACGGTCGAGTAATTGCGCGGGGAACTTCTGATTCATTGAAAAAAGAGGTGGGTGGAGAACGGCTAGAAGTAACAGTCGAGCAAAGCAAAGTGGCTGAAACCGCAAAATTGTTATCAGAACTTACGCAGAGCAAAGCTCATATTGAAGAAGGATTACATCGGATATCAGTAGTTGCTCATGGTGGAAGTGCCAGGTTGATTGAAGCAGTTAGGGCGCTTGATGCTGCTCAAATTTCGCCATTGGATATTGGATTGAAGCGACCATCTCTAGATGATGTTTTTATGTCACTAACTGGACATGTTGCAGAAGAGGTTTCAGAAGATGAAGATAGTGGAGTGAAAAATAACAAGAGAGGCAAGAGCGGTAAGAGCGGTAAGAGAGGTAATCGCAAATGATTGATGGGTTAATAATAATGAAGCGACAGCTCTTGCAGCTTATTCGCTTACCTGAAGTATTGATTTTCTCAACTATTCAACCCGTTATGTTTGTATTGTTATTTCGTTATGTTTTCGGTGGCGCAATCGACACACCTGGAACAGATTATGTTCAGTTGCTTATGCCTGGCATCTTTGTGCAAACGGTTGCATTTACGGTTGCAGCTACAGCAATCGGATTATCTGAAGATATGAGCAAAGGCTTAATCGATCGATTCCGGTCATTGCCAATCTCTCGCTCTGCAGTAGTTCTAGGTCGCACTCTTGGTGATGCAACCTTAAATATAGTTGTCTTGATTGTTATGGGATTAACTGGAGTCTTAGTTGGATGGCGCCCAAGTTCTGGCGCATTAAATATAACTTTAGGTTTCGGAATGCTTTTGTTATTTGGATATGCGATGTCTTGGATGGGAGTCCTTGTGGGCTTATCTGTTCGCGACACAAGAGTAGCAAATAGTGTGGTTTTCCTATTTGTTTTTCCAATGACATTTTTGTCTAATGCGTTTGCTCCAACAACTGGAATGCCTAAGCCATTGCAATATGTGGCTGAGTGGAATCCAGTCTCAACAATGGTGGCCGGCATTCGTTCGCTATTCGGGTTAACAAACCAATTTGGCGCAACTGCTAATTCATTTCCTTCACAACATCCGATCGCGATGTCTTTGATTTATATAATTTTAATCATGGTGATTTTTATCCCACTAAGCGTGCAGAAGTACAAAAAAGTCTCGCCTCGTTAATTTAAGCCGAGTTTCAACCTAAATAAGGGGCAACTTTTTTAATCTTCACTGCAAATGTTTTTCCATTTGGCGCAAGGTAAGAAACACTATCTCCAACATTTTTATTTAGTACCGCAGAACCAAGTGCGGACTTTTCACTGTATACCGAAACCTCACCAGCAGCGATTTCACGAGAGCCAAGAAGAAACTCCATCTCATCGCCATCCATATCAATTGTTACTAACGATCCGAGATTAACTACTTGTGAATCTGCAGAAGGTGCACCTCCAACTTCTGAGTTTTCTAACATTGATTTGAGTTGACGAATTCGAGCTTCCATCTTTCCTTGCTCTTCACGAGCGGCGTGATAGCCACCATTTTCTTTAAGGTCGCCCTCTTCACGTGCAGCAGCGATTTTTGCAACCACCTCTTCACGTCCAGCTACCGATAAATGGGCAAGTTCAGCGGAGAGACGGTCAAACGCCTCTTGAGTTAACCAAGTTTTACTTGGACCTGCCGCATCTTTAGCCATAGTGGACAAATCTTACTGGGATTAACCGGTGCAGCGCACGACCCCTGCGGTCACTGCTCGAACACGAGTAGGAACTGCACTAACCAGTTCAATTGATTTATTAGGTGTAGCTGGTACCTGAATATCGATCTGGCCGACAATCGTCTTTTCCATATCTCTAGCAATAAGTGTGCAAATTAAAACTTGCTTCGGATCTCGACGATCAATTGAGTACTTAATATTTACTTCCTTATCGCTGGTTATTGAAAAAGCGATTAAGGAGGCTCTAATCGGTGGGTTCGCAAAGCGATAAGCACCGACAAAAGTAACGATCGTAAGTGCGACAAAACCGATCACAATCAGGGGCTTTTGAAAGCGGCTTGGCTGATGTGGGAGATACCGGCCGCTCATGGCAAGATCAGCCTTAAGGATTTCTGGATGGAGTAATAGATGGCCACGACGCCTGACCCTAGCACTGTAAACGCCGGCACTGCGGGATCACTCGTAATGATCTGCCTAACTATTGCCGTCGTATTAATTTTGCGTAGTGGTTACAAAAGATTGAAAAAAATGGATCGTCGCCGCACTGAAGAAAAATGAAATGGTACGGAAATTAGGGTTTGTACTGTTGCTTGTTATTTTTGCAGCAACTTTTGTACGACTTGGAATCTGGCAATTAGATAGAGCCCATCTTGTTCAGGAGATTTCAAAACCAGTTGCAGATAAAGTTGAAGTCAGAATTGAGTCCTTGATAAAACCCCGTATTTCAATTCCAGATAATGCAAAGGGTCGTTTAGTTACTGCTACTGGAAATTATGAAAGAATTTTACAAGCTCCCAATCAAAGCACAGAAAATTTAGGGGTGCGGAAAACTTGGCAAGTTGGAATTCTTAAATTAAATACTGGGGCAGGGTTACTCGTTGTACGCGGTATCGGAGATGTGGCACCACCGAGTGAAATTATTGAAGTACACGGTCGGCTAATGCCAAGCCAAATCGAAGATCGAATTACCAGTCCTAAATTGAGTTCAGAACTTTCGCGCATAGATTCGACAGTATTGTTAAGTAAAGTGAATTTTGATCTTTACGATGGTTATGTAATTGCAATTACCGAAAACCCCGATTCGCTGATCGAGCGTGTACCTGCACCGAAACCTGTTGTTAAAGCTGCGGGCTATTACTGGCAGCATATTTCTTATGTCGTGATCTGGTGGCTCATGGCACTGCTAGCTCTCTGCTTGCCTTTATTTAAAAGAAGAAGTGAGTAGAGTATTCCCATGAATGGCGCATATATCCGTTTCAGAATCATGGCTTGGGTTGCTGGAGTCATGTCATTGCTACTTTGGTTTGTGGATATTCCGGTCAAATACTTATTAAATATCCCCTCCCTTGAAAATCATATCGACTGGATTCCAATGGTGCACGGATATCAATTTCCGATTTACATTATTACGGTAATTGAACTTTCTTATAGATTAAAGTGGGATGTAACTAAGATTGTCAAATTTATTCTTGCTGGAACGCTTCCGGTTGCCTCGCTTTTGGCAGAAAGAAAAGTACGAGCCATTTACAATTCCAGCAAATAGCCATCTATAGGAATAAATATGAAAAGCCTGCATAGAATTTTGAAATCAATCCTTTACCCGCTTTATGAGCGTCGGCTATTTAAAAAATTAAATCTTGCTGAATCACCGAAACATGTAGGTGTCATTCTTGATGGAAACCGCAGATGGGCAAAAAATAATTTAGCTTCGTCAAGATCAGGACATGAGGCTGGTGCCCGAAAAATTATTGATTTATTTGATTGGTGCGAAGAGGTAAATGTTGAGTTAGTAACTCTTTGGCTGCTTTCAACTGAAAATCTAAACCGAGAAAAAAATGAATTAAATTCACTTTATGAGGTTATTGCCGAGACCGTAGAAGAACTTTCAAGGCAAGGTAAGTGGAACTTAGTTTTGATGGGTTCATCAGATCTACTCCCTAGTTGGCTTGCTGATCGATTAGCAAAAGCAATTGCCATTGATCATGGAAAGAAAAAATTAACGGTTAACCTTGCAATTGGATATGGGGGACGCCAGGAAATTTCCGATGCTGTGAAAGCATTACTTGAAGATAATTTGAAAAATGGTAAATCGCTTCCTGAAATAATTGAGAATTTAGAGATAAATGAAATTTCAAAGTACCTGTACACGGCAGGTCAACCCGACCCTGATTTGGTAATTAGAACCTCCGGAGAGCAGAGACTTTCAGGCTTTTTATTGTGGCAAAGCGCACATTCAGAGTTTTACTTTTGCGAAGCTTATTGGCCTGATTTTAGAAAGTTGGATTTTTTGCGAGCATTGCGTTCATACGCCGCTCGTCACCGTCGTTTTGGAAGTTAACATCAGATTAAGAGCCTGCGTGTCGCGACTAACTCACAATAGAAATATTCTAAATTTGCACTACCTACTACATAACAGAATAGGAAGTGCCGGTGTCGGCGAAGTCTGGTAACAAAATAAAGACTTATATTTTAGATACCAGTGTGCTGCTGGCAGACCCATCCGCACTTACGAGATTTGCAGAACACCAAGTTGTTTTACCTATTGCAGTGATTGGTGAATTGGAAAGTAAGCGTGACCATCCTGAACTTGGATACTTTGCAAGAGGTGCACTTAGATTATTAGATGACATCAGAGTCGAAAATGGCCGGCTTGATAAGCCAATGGTTATTACCCAAGAAGGCGGCACTCTCTCCGTTGAGTTAAACCACTCTGATTCAAGTTCCCTACCTCCAGGATTTTTCCGTGATGGCAGTAATGATTCAAGAATTCTTTCTGTTGCTAAAAATTTGATCGCTGATGGCCGTGATGTAGTTCTGGTTACTAAAGATTTACCATTACGGGTAAAAGCTTCTGCTATCGGAATTGAGGCAGAGGAGTACCGAGCCGAACTTGCGATAAGTAGTGGTTGGACCGGAATGGTAGAACTTAAAGTTTCGGCTGCGGTGATCGATGCACTATATGAAAATGAAAGAACTCCATGTCCTGAGGCCAAAGATTTGCCGGTGCACACAGGGGTAGTACTTTCTTCAGAACGGGGCAGTGCACTTGCGCGAGTAATGCCAGATAAACAGTTGCGATTAGTTCGTGGTGATCGAGAAGCATTTGGTGTACACGGCAGAAGCGCGGAGCAAAGAATCGCATTAGATCTTTTACTTGATAATGAAGTCGGAATTGTTTCACTTGGCGGAAGAGCCGGTACCGGAAAAAGTGCTCTTGCACTTTGCGCTGGATTAGAAGCGGTTCTTGAGCGACGTTTACATAAGAAAGTTGTTGTCTTCCGTCCGCTTTACCCAGTTGGGGGACAAGAACTCGGCTATCTCCCAGGAAGTGAAGGCGAGAAGATGTCGCCATGGGCCCAGGCAGTTTTCGACACACTTGGGGCACTAGTTAGTCAGAGTGCAATTGATGAAGTTGTTCATCGTGGGTTAATTGAAGTTTTGCCATTAACTCATATTCGCGGTCGCTCACTCCATGATTCATTTGTAATTGTGGATGAAGCACAATCGTTAGAACGTGGAGTTTTACTAACTGTGCTTTCACGAATCGGGCAAAACTCTCGAGTAATTTTGACTCACGATGTTGCACAGCGCGATAATTTGCGAGTTGGAAGATTTGACGGAGTTGTTGCCGTTATTGAAGCCCTCAAAGGTCATCCACTTTTTGCACATATAACATTAGTAAGAAGTGAGCGATCGGCCATTGCAGCCCTTGTTACTGAAATGTTAGAAACTCCAATTCAGTAATTACCGCAATTGATTGGTATAGTTATGCATCCGAGTTGTTCAGTTGAGATTTTTGAAAGTAGTAAATTTAGATGCCAAGCTCAGTTAAAAAGAAGCCTGATTTAGAACGTGCCTATAAGTTTTTATTAGGGATGAACTTCCTATTCGCCATATTGATAATTTCATGGATTCCAAGATTGTCTGAAGTCAAAAAATTATTGGGCTTAAACAACGAAGTCTTCGGTTCGCTCATGGGGCTTGGGTCAATTGGATCTCTTGTCGCGTATGGAAGTTCAGGCTATGTGATTGAGCGGCTTGGATCTAAACGTGTAATTAACCTCTCCATAATCATGATGGCTATAAGTTACGGTGGAATCACTTGGACGAGAAGCGTTACGATTTTTGCATTAATAAATCTATTTGCCGCTGCAGGTGGCTCATTTTTACATATTGCCCTTTCGGGTTTACAAACTGTAATTCAAAAAGAACTTGGGCGCCCGATCATCCCAAAGATGCACGGATCTTTTAATACCGGATTTCTAATCGTAATTCTTATTGGTGGAGTAATTTCACCATTTATTTCAGTGCGCACCCACTTGACAGTTATCTCAATAATAATTTCACCAATATTCTTTTATTGCGCAACCCAACTCCCTTCCTCTCGCGATTTTGAGATGGGCGAAAAACCTCATTTTGGTTTGAAGTTTGTGAAAGAATTAATTCCACGAACTCAATTAGAGTGGTTAGTAAGTTTAGGATTAATTTGCGCAACAGTTATAGAAATTTCTACTAATGACTGGATGGCGATTTATGCTCGCGAAACTTTAAATATTCCTGCCGGCCCACACGTCATTTACTTTATTTTGTTTTCACTTGCAATGATTATCGCACGTTGGAAATTTGCCGCGATGTTAAAACGGTTTGGTTCAGTTAATTTGATCCATTATGGCTCAATAATCGGCTCCATCGGATATGCAATCGGAATTTACGGTGCATTTTTAATGGTGGGATCTTCTCCCGCAATTGCATTTGTCTTAGCTGGATTTGGAGTTTTAATTGGAGGATTTGGAATTGGCGGAATACAGGCAATCTTTATTAAAGTACTTGGAGATAAATCGGGAACCTCATTAAATGTTGCCCTAGGCCGGGTTTACTTTGTCTTCACCATGTACCTATTTGTAATTCGACTTATAATCTCATTTATAGCTGAACGAGTGTCGGTCGCGGCCGCCCTGCTTGTGCCGGCAGTACTTTTACTCCTAACATTTAGGTTCGCTCACCTTGCTGATGAGGATGAGGATTTATTAAAGTAAGGGGAGAATAAAGTGGACAGAATCTGTTGGACGTTACGAGTGCATCCAGATCGGGTAAATGATTACCGCGAATCTCATGCCACAATTCCAGATTATTACCGTCAAGCGCTAAGTGATGCTGGTTGGAACAATTATTCGATTTACCTCATGCCCGACGGTTTGGTAATTGGATATGTTGAATCTGAGAATTGGGATGAATCACGTAAGACGATGTTTGCCCGCAAAGATGTATATGAGCGCTACAGCGCTGAGATCGGCGACAAGATGAAGGATGCTTTTATCTGGCCACCAGAGGGCCCACCAACTGATCCAATGATGATGCACCCTTGTGAAGAGCTGGTTTTCCGGCTCGATTAATTAACCTCAGCCCTGGTTCAACTCTAGTTCAACTCTGGTTCGACTCTGGTTCAGGAAATTGCCTGAATTTCTTCATAACAAATAGGTATCAATTGCTGAATTTTGCAGATTGCTATTGACCACCACCGAACCGGTATATACCGTTACATAACACACAGATCTGAACTGTTTTAGTTAAATTTATTGCTAAGGCGAAACTGGTATTACCAGTCAAACCAAAGTGGCTAAAACGGATATGTGATCAGCGGCCGATCCCTCGGCCTCGGAGATAGAGAGATAGGTGAAAATGAATAACAAGACAGCAAGCAAGAAGTTCCGGGTCGGAATTCTTGC
>RGZI01000054.1 GCA_010031635.1 Actinomycetota bacterium | reverse complement strand
CGTCTGTGGAACTCCGCAGCCATGAATCTCCCCTGATTAGTTCTCAAGTTTATTGCTCACCCTTGAATTGCCCAATATGGGCTATCGGTTTTTACTTGGACTCAATCAGCTTTTGAACCCAATCAAGATACTTCTTACGCCCAACTTCAGGATCAAGGTTTGCATCAGCAAATACTCTTCCTCGCCCTGCTAAATCAGCGAGTTTCTCTGGTTGCTTACTCAGTTCGTCAATAGCTCTCGCCAAAGCAACTGGATCTCCTGCCTCAACCAACTCAGCCACACCATCCAAGAACTTCCATGTAGCACCACCGCGGGGCACAGCAGCAATCACAGGGCGCTCGCTATAAAGATATGAAGTTAATTTGCTCGGCAAGCTCATCTCCATCTGAGTACTGCGCTCATTGACCAGTAACAAATCAGCGGCAGATAAGAGCGCTGAGTAATCTGCATCAGAGACAGCAGGCAAGACAGCAATGTTGCTCTTGCCTACACAGAGAGCCTTTAAGTTGGACTCTTGGTTCCCATGACCCACCAGATAGATCTTGATTTTTGAAAAACCATTAACAGCATCTGCGGCCCTCACAACATTTTCAAGGTCTTGCTTTGCGCCCATATTGCCTGTGTGAATAACTACAAAATCATCTGATGCCCAGCCAAAGCGTGAGCGAGCAGAAGCCATATCGAAGTTCGATATCGCTCTAGCTGAGTAATTTGTAATCGGAGTAATTCGCGACTCAGGCACACCAAGTCCTGCCACAACATCTCTCATAGCAGGGGAGACCACAACCAAGTCATCTGCTCCATGCAAAGCTCTTCCTTCAACAAAATGTGCAATTTTTGAAATTACTGCACCACCACGCAGGCCGGATTGCTTTGCGCCAGCACCGGATAGATCCTGCACAATCAACCCAAATGGAATTCCTAACTTCGTAGCAATTCTCTTGCCTACTATTCCGCCTGCAACTGTTGGGATGCAGGCGATGACTGCATCAAAGTCATAGCCAGCCATTTGTTTTGAAACTCGCCTAAGGTTCCACCACAACGAAGTTTCAAAGCGCACACGAAGAACTGCGTCCATTTTGGGCGGTATCAAATGCTTTGCGCGAGTAACTGAAACACCTTCATGCGATTCAGTGCCTTCAGTTAAATGCGCAAATTCTTCGGGTACTTTCCACCATGGATAGTGAGGCAGGCTTGTGAGCACTGAAACTTGATGGCCTTGGAAGGAGAGACATTCTGCGAGGTCGGTAGTGTAAATGGCTATTCCTGTGGGTTCTGGCCAGTAATTGGTCGTCACTAAGAGTAACTGCATATTTTGCACTCGCTTGCTTAATCAATACTTGTAACAATATCAACTTGAAGAAGGCTTCCACGCTTTGAAGAAACACCGCGATAGATTTCGATAATGGTATGTCCATTTTGGCCTAGAAGATTGAGAATTTCCAACAATTCATGCTCCCCTTCGTATAACGGAGATAGAGAGACTCCGAGATAGCAAAAGTGAAAATTACGTAAATTACTCAATGCACCCATGAGTACGTTGTATTCAAATCCTTGGACATCGAGCTTTAGCAGTGATTTGCTTGGGTCAATCCCCAATCTTTCTATCTGTCTGTCAACAGTAGATACTGAGACTAATTCTTTTCTAACATTTCTAGAGTTTGGAAAATTTTTCAAGTGCAGAGAATTCATTTCCAGCAACGAGCTACTTAAGCCAGAATTTCCACTTACAAATATTTCTTGAACTGACTGTGCCATACCTAATGCCAGATTGTAAACATCCCACTTTTCATCAGTTGCAGATACCTTCTGGAGAATCATGAATGATGCCAGCACGGGTTCGAAGGAGAAGATCTGCCCTGAGAATCCACCTCTTCTCATGTCAATTGAAAACTGACCAACATTTGCCCCAACATCGATAATCGTTGAGATTTCGGTTGATTCACAAATATGAGCCAACGATTTAGTCTGTGAATCAAAAATTCGGCTCGTCGCGGTCAACAATTCTCGTATTCTCCGAGCGCGAGAATTGGTTCTTAAGTAGTTCTTTATCACAAACCCACTCCTCTTTGCAGAAATGACTTAAATGGCCCAATCTGTTTGACACTACGAAATGAAGAATATCTATACTTGAACAAACTGTAAATACTAGTATCCTAAGAAATCTATTTGGAGGGGTTTTGGAATGAATTGGAACCAAAATCAAAATCGCCGAATAATTCTGAATGGGCTTTTTTTGGACAAGATTGGCAAACAATCTGGTACCTATTTCATGGCCGTAACAATTATCCGTGAACTTTTGTCAAAAGATCCTAACTATTTATTGATTACAACTGAAAAATTTAGTTGGGCAACAAACCAAACAATCCTAGTCAGACATTTCAATAAGCGTTTCCGATTCGTGGCCGAAAGTATTTATCGAAATATGTATAGAAACGAGATTTGGATAAATTTCGACTATTTCTTGCCATATCAATTTGCTGGGAAAAATAGGATTGATATCGTTGTTGTTCACGATTTACTGCCTTTAGATATACCCGAAGCTGTGTCTTGGTTCAAAAGAAATTGGTTTCGGATTCAAGTAAATCGTTCGCTCAAGCTGAGTGCTGCGGTTATAACAATTTCTGACTTTTGTAAGAACCAAATTAATCATCACTTTCCTAAATATTCAAATAGAATTCATGTAATTTCAAATCCGGTTGATATTAATCGTTTTGGAATTAGACAAGATGAAGTACCAAATGAAAATTTACAGAAATATTTTGTTACCATAGCTGCACCATGGCCACATAAAAACCTTTCAACGATTTTTTCTGCTTTTGAAGTTTTGTACCAGAAGTTTAATACCCCTCTATATGTCATTGGAACCAGATTCAATCGTTCACCACATGATGGTGAGTCAGATGCAGTAAAGTATTTAGGGTTCCTTGATGATGAAGATTTAGGCCAAGTAATACTTCATTCTCAAGCCGTTATAGCTCCCTCTTTATACGAAGGATTCGGAATGACCATCTATGAGGGCCTAGGGCTTGGCAAGTTTGTGATTGCAAGTAATTTGAGTGTTTACCTTGAGACTTCAAATCTTATCCGGGTGAATGATCCTCAAAGTCATCTTTCCTGGGTGCAAGTTTTGGAATCCTTTTTAGAGAGGAAGCCAGACCATAAACATATTGATCTCCAGGAATTTTATCCGAGCGTCATCGCAAATATTTATCACAATCTAATTAGTGAGACTAATGCGAAATTTAAGTAAGTTTCACCTCGTTCCCATTTCAGGTGCAATAATTGCAATGCCGGGGCTAGAATTGGGTGGGCTTTCAATCAGTTATGTGCCGTGTTTTTTTGCATTACTCTTGTTGCCTCGAATCATTCAAGATTTGCCGAAGACTATTATTGCTCTTTTCATCTTAGGATTTACGTCACTCTCGCTTGAATTCTTCTTCCCTACTTCTCAAAGTTTTCTCAGTGGTAGATTTAGAACAGCCACTAATCTTATTAATACAAAATTTGCGATTTCTGTCCAGAATGAAAATCTGATTCTGTGGCTTAAGTTTTCTATTGCACTGCTCGGTGGTGTGACGATTGCAACTTACGCGTATAAAAAATCAGTTCAGTCAAACCTTGTGAATGGTTTTTTGACTGGTTCCTTAATCAGTGTTTTGTATAGTTTTTTTTCACTCAAACCGGGAGAAGGGGCTTTTTTGCAATCTTATGGACTTGGTAGAACTAACACCACTTTTGGAATGATTTGTACATTTGCGATTGGACTGCTATTCCATCACAAGATTTCCTCCAGAATTAGAACCCCTTTGCTATTGCTATTTCTTTGCGGCTCTCTAGTTAGTGGCTCGAGAGGGGCAGCAGCGACCGCAGCGTTAAGTCTTTATTTCATTTTTATCTGGCGCAAAAGCGTAAGTAAAGCCATTTGGTTAGGCTGGTTTTCTCTAGTAGTTTTACTCGCAATTCAGGAATTTAGCCGATCGCTTTTTGGGATTATTGGAGTTAGAGCCCTTACGCAGAATCAATCCACTCAAACAAGTAGCCAGTTAAGAAATCTCCTTAGATCTCAGGCAATTCTTGATTGGGCACACGATCCACTGGGAGGAGTTGGATTCTCAGTTTTGACACAGGGACACAATACGTATTTGCAAACTCTTGCGGCTGGAGGAATACTGCTATTTCTTGGTTATGTTTTGATAGATATTCAGAGTCTTGTACTTTCCATTCGTATCCAAACAGGCTCTGGAAACGGATATATTCTTGGACTAGTTTCTTGTGCAATCTTTAATCATTTTACGCAAAATCAGATTGACGTTCCATTTCTGTATCTAGTACTTGGAATCATACTTGTCGAGACAAGCACTCAAATGAAGCGGATCCACAGGCAATGAACTTGTACCGAGAGATTTTAATGGGGATTCGGAAACTGCTATTTGCCGGAGGGGGTCTTATTGCCTTTGGATTGTCCGCCGCACAGACTTCATTGATTAGTTTTCATATAGCTCATAACTGCGACAAAGAGTATTTGGGTATTTTCAGTTTTCTATTGTCCGTCCTGTACTTCTCTATTCAGCTATTACGCCGGAATGTTATAGAACCTTTCTACCGTGAGAGAATCTCTCGCATATCTAACCATTACAGATGGCAAATATTGTTAGTTTTGTCGCAAGCTGCATCTATTTTTTTGGTTACCGCACTGATTAGCGAATTTTTCAAGTTATCCCTAAGTCTACTCGTTCTAACTTTTACTTCAATATTCTGGGAAATTAAAAAAGCAGAATTTCGAAAAGCAAATTCGATTACTAGTTACACAATTCTAGAATTTCTACTTGTATCAATACTGATCCTGATTTTCGCAGGAAATTTTTTTGGAATTGTCATTGGCGGAGAAACAACCATTTTCACTGTCTCTTTGATTCAAGCAAGTTTTATACTTAAGTCAAGAATTGGTCAAGATTCCAGACTCAAACTTTCAGATAGACACCAATCAATTTCTCAAATTGCAACTTCTCCATTCGGTGAATCCTTTTTTGTTGCTGTTATCTTATTAGCTAATTTTTACTTTATTACTCGAGGGTTTGCCACTCAGATTGGGGAGATTAGGGCAGTCTTCCTATTAATGATTGGAAGTACATTTTCGGTGGGAGCATTAAGGAATTCTCTCGCAATTGACATGAAATATAGCCTTTCAAATCTTTTGATATTGGGAGTTTTTTCTTTGAACCTTATTTCCGTATGTTTTTTGCCGGTGAATTTGCTTCAAAGAATTATTCCAAGTGTTACAGATAATTTTCGCTCATTATTTCTTCCCATAGCTTTGGATATATTTGGTTCACTTATATTTGCAGTAAGTTCATTGCAATTACTCCGTCATGGAAATCTTCTTGCCTCATCCAGGGCTCGAACCTTGTCTGCTCTGGTAATCATCTTAACAATGGGGTTTTTGGTCAATATCAACTTAGATGCTGAAGAAATCAGCTGGGTGTATGCTTCCGCGTCAATGATCGGCGCTCTTTATGTGTGCATAATTTCAAGAATACAAAGATTGTCTGCGAATTAGAAAAATGCATATTCCGTCAATTACTATGGCATTTTGTACTGTAAAGGACCAAATAAGTAGCGTACTAACTAAAGGTTGGTTCTGGAATTGTCCAATTAGTTGGTAGCTACTTCACACTATCCCAAATGTGTTGAGATCGTTCCATTCCTGAATAATCATGCCACTTCTTTAGGGCGAGTCTTAACTGTGTCATGTCTTTCCGTGGTTGTTCCAAAACATCCAAGAATTCTTCAATCGTTTTGAAAACAGGAAGACCCAAAAGTAATTCTAAGTTTCCAAATAGCCCCCGCGAGTTGTTGTAGTCGACATAATCTAGTGCCAATAAATAAATTGGTTTTTGTGTCACGAGAAAGTCAACGGAGATGCTTGAATAATCGGAAATTAAACCGTCAAATTTGTTAAGATAGCAATATAAACTTCCTTCGTTTCTTGTGAAGTCAGATTTCCTGATAGCCCTTAGATCTGTGGGTATATTTGCAATAGCCATTGGATGTAAGATTATTTCAACATTTAGTTTAAGATGTGCCAATCCATCATCCAATTTTCGTAAATTGGCTTCATTCATGCCTATTCCAATTTGATCAACATATCCATCGCTGTGAATAGAACCTACATTACTACTTCTAAAAGTAGGCATCCAAACAAAATTAGTTATGGGTTCCGTAGAAGGTTTTGATTCAAGTAGGTCAATTCTTGGCAATCCGTAATACAATATTTTTGGAACAATTTCAGTTGGTGAATAGGATTGTTCGACTAAGTAAGAAGTCTCTCTTGAAGTCGCGAGAGTATAATCGGAATTGGGCATTCTGTTTCCATGTGCAAATCCAATTTTTTTTAGAGGTATGCCATGCCATAAGTTGACGATTTTTTGTTCTCTGGATTTGCTCTCACTAAATATAAAGCCATGGGTATAAAAAACGTATTTGGATATTTTCGCGTGATAAAACGATTGCACTGAATTCATCCTGACATGTTTCAAATCAAGGTTTGCTGAAATCCAATGTGCCGGCACCTCCGCAGTTCCGTGATACAGCACCACCATGGGGATCTTAGCCTTTGAAAGCTCGATAGCGATCGCCAGTATTTGGTCGTCGTAATCGGGGAAAGAAGTAAGTAGTGCTTGAGTCTTTGGTTGAATTCCAAATAAGTCAATAATTTCGCTAACCGCCTGAGAAACGGTGAGTGAAATTGCTCTCGTGACCGACTTATTTCTCTTCATTCAATTTCTAATTTCGCGTATTTCGCTGCTTGAAATATAGGGAGTCCGCTCAAAATATCGAATCTCCACGAGTGGCGAAAGATGGTCGAACTTTGATTCCCAATCGTCGCCCATAATTAGATACTTTGCATTGTACTTCAAAATGTCGTTTCTTTTTTGGTCCCATGTTTCTTCTGGGAAAACGCTCACTACGTTCTTGATATTTAGTAAAATCTCTTTTCGCGCCTCATATTTCAACATTGCCTTCTTGTTCTTCAGAATATTGAATTCATCAGTAGAGAGTCCAATTCTAACTGGGAGACCAAGAGCTGATGCTTTCATCAATAATCGAATATGCCCGTAATGAAGAACGTCAAAAGTTCCGTAGGTTAATGTGCATTGAGTAGAGATTTCCACATTGTAAATCTTAACCTTGCGAGTGTAGGCGGTAAGGCAAAAAGCCAATATTTTCTAGATACGATGTTGGGTTTTTACGATTTAGAAATGACAAAAGAGTGGGTTGTGAGGGATTCGAACCCCCGACCCTGCGATTAAGAGTCGGTTGCTCTGCCAACTGCTCAAACCGCAGGAAGCATCCAAGCGCAGGAAAACCTTGAATGCAGGTGGAAATTTCGCGATATCTGTGCTCTTGCTGCTCGCTCCCTGCACCGCCAAGATAGTCGTATGAGTCACTGGGAGATAAGGATTGCCCTAGTGCTCACGCTATTTCTTGCAGGGCTACCGCAAGGTGCTAGCGCCGCCACACCATCAATTCTGGACGTAATTTCCAATCTGCAAGTCAAAGGTCGTGCCCCCAAAACTGGCTATACCCGAGAACAATTCGGTCCCGCCTGGAAAGATGTTGATGCTAATGGTTGTGATACTCGAAACGATATTTTAAAGCGTGATCTGAAATCAGTTATTTATAGAGGTATTGGCGAAGATTGCGTCATTTTATCTGGAGTACTCACCGACCCATACTCAGGTGAAACCATTAGCTTCCTTCGCGGGGTTGCAACTAGTTCAGAGATTCAGATTGATC
>RGZI01000053.1 GCA_010031635.1 Actinomycetota bacterium | reverse complement strand
CGGCTTAAAGCGATTTTGCGACGTACGGGTGCTATTCCAAACACAATTGATGAAGAGAAAATTTTATTTGCTGACCTGGAGCTTAATGAGGCTACTCACGAAGTCCATCGTGCCGGAGTTCAACTCGAACTTTCTCCTACGGAATTCACATTATTGCGTTACCTTTTGATAAATGCAGATCGTGTAGTTTCTAAATCTCAAATTCTTGATCATGTTTGGCAATATGATTTTCGTGGTGACGCGGGAATCGTAGAAACTTATATCTCCTATCTTCGTAAAAAAGTTGATTCAATAGATCCACCACTTATTCACACTGTACGTGGTGTTGGATATCGACTACGGATACCAGCTAGATCTGCATGAGAAAACTTTCCAATCCCCTCTCTAATTGGAGTCTAAAAAATAGATTAGTAATTGGAGTTCTGCTTTTATCCGCCGTGGGAATTTTCATTGCAGATATTGCAGCACAAACAGCATTGAAAAGTTATCTTGTGGGGAAGGCTGATGATCAACTAACTGCAGTAGCTGGTGGCTCTTTACTTAGGCTCGATCGCGCTGGTATCGAGCCTAATGACAACGATGATGATAATCCCGCAGTCGCTAACTCACCAAAAGCAAAACCACTTAATCGTGTTCCATCAACGATTAGCATTACTTTGTTGACTCCAGATGGAATAATTTTGGGAAATTTGGGTGGAGAGTTAAGCACCAACCAAATATCAGAGGCCGTGGCTGGCCTTTCTATTCAACAAGTCAAAGCTGCTGAAGGTGTCCCATTTACTATTGAAAAGAACCATGCGCACTTTAGAGTTTTGGCTCGATTGCTCCCATCTGGGGCTGGAAGTGCTGTCGCGGCGATTTCACTTGAAGAGATTGAGAAAACTTTAAATCGATTACGTTTGTTATTCTTTTTTATTGGTTTTATAGTGCTTTTACTAATTGGGCTGCTTTCACTTGCTGTAGTTCGCCTTAGTTTGAAACCATTAACTACTGTTGAAAGTACTGCAGATGCCATCGCACGCGGCGATTTATCAGCCCGATTGCCTGAAGCAAATCCTAAAACTGAAGTAGGGCGACTAACGGAATCACTCAACTCAATGCTTTCGAAAATTGAAGATGCTTTTGCTGCCAGCAAGTTAAGTGAAGATAAATTGCGCCGATTTGTGGCAGATGCCAGCCACGAATTACGAACTCCTTTAACTGCCATAAGAGGTTTTGCAGAACTTCATCGCCAAGGGGCCATGGTGGGGGCTGAAAAATCAGCTGAGGTGATCCGAAGAATTGAAGAAGAATCTAAGCGGATGGGTTCACTCGTTGAAGATCTCTTGTCACTTGCCCGCCTTGATCAGGCTAAGCCTATTGTTCAGAACCCGGTTGAAGTTAATAAGGTGGTCAACGATGTCATGGCTGCAAGTAATGCAATCTTTCCTCACCAAATCATTACAGCTCTATCACCAACATCTGAAGTTTTTATCCTTGGAGATTCTGAAAAGATCCATCAAGCGCTCTCAAATTTAGTAATTAATTCTTGCACCTACTCCCCTGACGGAAGCAAAATTGAAATCACAACAAAGGAGTTGGAAGATCAAATTTTAATCTCCGTAAAAGATAATGGACCTGGATTAAGTGTTGACCAAAAGGAGCGAGTATTTGAACGTTTCTATCGCGCTGATACTTCACGCGCTAGATACGGGCAACAGGGGGAGCAGAGGCAGCAGGGAAGTGGATTAGGTCTATCGATAGTTGATGCGATTATGCAAGCACATGGTGGAAATGTTTCAGTTAAAAGTGAATTGGGTAAGGGCAGCGAATTTATCCTTACATTCCCTATCGTAATTGCTTAATTTATTTTGCTTTGATGAAACTTCAAAAATGATTTACTAGCGGTAGGTCCTCGTTGACCTTGATAACGAGATCCGTAAATTGCACTTCCATAAGGATGTTCAGCAGGACTAGATAATTTAATCAAACAAAGTTGACCAATTTTCATCCCCGGAAATAATTTCACCGGCAAATTTGCGACATTGGAAAGTTCCAAAGTTATGTGTCCAGAAAATCCTGGGTCTATAAATCCTGCAGTTGAATGCGTTAGTAAACCCAGCCGACCTAGTGATGATTTTCCTTCAAGTCTCCCGGCAATATCATCAGGAAGCGTTATTACTTCGTAAGTGCTCGCTAGGACAAATTCACCAGGGTGCAAAATAAAATGGTCATCAGGTGATACCTCAACTTCGCGAGTCAGATCAGATTGCTCAATTGATGGATCAATCACCGAATACTTATGGTTTTCGAAAACCCTAAAAAATCTATCTAGCCGCACATCAATACTTGATGGTTGGATCATTTCCGTAGTAAAAGGTTCGACTTTTACTCGTCCGGTTTCGACTTGTTCGCGAATATCACGATCTGAGAGCAACATAGTTGGCGACCTTACCCCAGCTTTCGTATGCTCTACGAACGGTACACGCGGGCGTAGTGAAATGGCATCACTTCAGCTTCCCAAGCTGAGAGCGCGGGTCCGATTTCCGTCGCCCGCTCTCTTACCTAAAAACGGTTATTTTGAAAATAATCCTGCTTGGTTCGCACCAAGCCCTCAGTGATCGAAAGCGGGTTAAAAGAAAGATATTTTCTAAGCAAAGTTAAATCTGGCTTGCGCCTTGCAACGCTGCCGGCTGGAGCTTCTTGGGAAACTAACTCCAAAGCCGGATTAATTAAACTTTTCAAGATGTCAGCTATCTCTTGTATCCGAACTTCTGAGTCACTTCCAATATTGATCAGAGTTTCAGTCATATCCCCAGCTTCAGACTTGATGGAAAGTTCTAAAATTAATTTAATTGCATCGTCAATGTACAAAAATGATCTAGTTTGGTCTGGTCCTAAGACCGTGCCATCTCCTTTCGCAAATTTCCTTATTAAGTCAGGAACTACATGATCAAAGCCCATCCTGGGACCGTAAATATTATGAATTCTAAAAATTAGGAAATCTAAGCCGTATTGGGAGCCGTTTGCGTAACAAGCCATTTCACCAATCTGCTTACTAATTGCATAGCTCCATCTTGGATTTGATGGGTCACTAATTACAAAAGGAACTTTTTCGGGAGTCGGTAGTGGTACCCATGAATTCTCAATACCACCGGCGTAAGACTCTGAAGAACCGAAATAATAATACTTCTTAACTTTCTTAGTAGCACATACGCGGGCAATATTTATTCCTGTCAAGGCAGAGTGAGAAATAACATCACTAGGAACTTCATAAAAATTATCTGTCCCATTAAATGCGACTAAATTATAAACAACATCACCTGGCTTGATTAACTCTTCAAGTAATTGTGCATCTCTTGCATCTGCCTCTATGAATTTGCAATTTGCACTACTAATTAAGGTTTTCAACTCTGAATCAAATTCACTTCTGACAAAATTATCAACTAGTACTACCTCACACTGTTCATTTTTTGCAAGAGCCAAAGCTAAGTGGTAGCCAATGAAACCAGCGGCTCCAAAAATAACTATCCGGTTATTTCCCAAGGTATTTTACCCAATTCCCATCGCCAAAAATATTTATTTCGGCAGAGATGCCTTTCAAATCTTTAGTTACTCCCCAAAGATCAAAAATAATTGCAGATTCATTCAATGCCTGCAATTTCTTCTCCCCTGATGAATTACTAAAAAATTCTGCATTATTCGCAATTACTAAAATATCAACTTTTTCAAAATCACTCTCATTTTCACACCTTGGTATAGGAAAAATTAATTCTGATTGCGAGATATTTTCATCCCAGACTTTAAGTTGCCAAGTTGAATGAGAACTCTTCACTTTATCTAATACTTCTATCCCAAGTGAATCTCGCATGTCATTAGTCTTCGGTTTACCTTTAAAAGCTAATCCAGCAATACAAAGGATTGGATCTGCCTTGGCTTTTACAGCATTTTCTATTGCGCTGATCAACATCGGTGCAATCGAATCATTAATTAAACGACCAGAACGGATCACAGAGTCATAAACTTTCCCTTGGCCTGCTTCTAAAAATATGTAGGCATCTTTTGATAAGCATGGACCACCCACTGGACCAGGCAATGGAATGTTGGCTCTTGCATAATTGTGATTTGCAATGCTGATTGCTTCTAGTGCGGATACCCCACGGAGTTCGCCCATCAGTGCCAACTCATTTGAATAAGCAAAAATTACATCTCTCCACGTGTTGCACGCCAGTTTCGCCAATTCAGAAACTTCAGCAGTGGTAGAGGTAACAACATCAAATCCCAAACTCGCTAACTCCTTTTCGCCATCTACCAAAGAATCACCTTCGGCAGCACCCAGCATTTGTGGCAATACTTTTAACTCTGCCAATGCGACACCTTCAGCAGTGCGTTCAGGGGCGAAAAAGAGCGAAATATCACTCCGCCCTAAATCCGTCGCGAGTTTTTTTAATGTATTGGTAGTTCCAATAGCAACTGTGGATCTTAAAAAGATTGTTGATTGTTTAGGAATCGATTTAAAAATTTCAGTCAAAGCTTCAACCATTACATTATTTGTTGAATTAGATGTAGTTGGCTTTGGAGTACCGATGCAAACGAAATAAGTTTTGCTTTGTAATCCATTTAAAGTAGTTGAAATTAATAAACGTCCATCAGATTGAGCTTTGTCAAGAATCTCCGCTAAACCCGGTTCCCAAACCAAATACTTTCCGTTTTTCATTAAGTCAACTACGGCAGAATTCTTCTCTACCAAAGTCACGATTTGATTTTCTTTTTCTAACAAATGAGCCGCGAGCGTTAGACCTACAAAACCTCCACCAATAACGCTGACAGAGCCCTGAGCGCTATTCATTTGAGTATCATAACCGTTGAAGGTGAGGGGTGAGATTTTGGCTAAATCAAAGGAACCACAAATGCTGCTCGTGGGCGTTTGGGTGAACCGCAACTGGATCCTAGGTAATTGGATTCGCGAGGTTCAAGCACGGGGCAAAGAGTGGTCAAGCCTTTATTGGCTACCTTCTGTCCTTGCAAATAAACATTGGCTCGAAAAATTCTTAAAGCCCCCGTTACCTAAAGCTGATGCATACTTTTTTTCATATCTCTCTATATTTGAAAGGTATCTCGAAAAAGATTCGCGTTACGAGAATAAATCAATAATTTTATACACGCATAATGATCCTGAACTTGGAAGTTCTGAACACCAAGTAGAGGTTTTGAATCGGGCATTCTCAGTACATTTTTATTGCAGCAAAGATGCCGAGAAATTGGTTGCGCTTGGGCTAGAGCAAGAAAAAGTGCGAGTGGCGTTATGTGCCGTGGATGTAGATTGCGTAAGAGATCATAAAATTTCAAGAGAGCCTAAAACGGTTGTGTTGGCATCGAAATATGGATCACGCAAAGGCCTAGAACATTTTCCAGAATTAGTGGCGGCAATGCCGGATTGGAAATTTCTAATCCTTGGCAGAGATTGGGAAGAGTTTCTAGCCAAAAATAACCTACATAAGAATCCAAATATTGAATACTTTAGATTTTCAAAGAAGACTAGAAACGAAGTCATGAGCCGGGCTTCAGTATTCTTAAGTCTTTCTAATTTAGAAGGTGGGCCAGTTCCGCTCATTGAATCAATGGCGCTCGGAGTTGCGCCTGTGGCTACAAATACTGGATTTGCACGAGACGTAATTCTTAAAAGCGATACTGGAATTATCATTCCAATAAATGAAACTGTGGAAAAAATTAAAGAAGCAATCACCTCTGCTGCTCTTTTACAAGGAGATATTTCGGGAGCGGTAAGTCATTTAACTTGGGATCGGATTGCAAAACTTACATTTGAAGATCTGTCACAGATGACTTCAAAGTAATTTTAGCTCTTACGGCGCAAGACTTTCCCGGTCATAGACCCTGAGTGTTTGCCATTTTTTACCGCGATGGTGCCATTTACAACAACTAATTGAATTCCTTCGGGGTAGGCCCTCGGATTCTGCACAGTAGAACGGGTTCGCACATTTGCCGGATCAAAAACCACTACATCCGCGAAATTTCCTTCTTGCAAAACTCCACGCTTTTTTATTCCAAATCGATTAGCAGGCTTTGCTGCCATTTTGTGGATCGCGGTTTCGAGTGAAATTGTTTTGATTTCGCGTACATGATGGGCCAGATATTCAATATGTCCGCTGTATGGATGTTGACTCATAGTAATTTCACTTAAAGGGCCTTTATCAATACTGGTGTACCCATCAACTCCAAGACTGAAATCAGGATGAGCAACCATTTCGGCTAAATGCTCTTCAGTAAATAATTCGCCAACCAAAATTAAATCATCCATCTCTGGACCAGAAGCTTGCAAAATATCAAAAAAGCAATCCCATTCATCTTTTTTGTGTAACTTTGCAATCTCTGGAAAACTTAGCCCGTTATATTCTGGCAAGTGTGGGGAACTTTGTAGTAAAACTCGATGCCACTGACCTTTGTGAATAAATCTCCAATAACGATCGCAATCTTCACGAAGTCGATCTCGAACTAAATTATCTTTAAGCGCTTTTGCAACTTCTGGATAACCCTCATCAATTAACCAACGCGGAAGTATCCCGGTCATCTTTCCAATTCCATGTTTAAATGGAGTTGTATCTGCTTCAATATCAAATCCTTCTGATTGCGCTTTTTTCATCATTTCAACAGAACGTTCCCACGCTCTCTCTGGAGCATTAGTGTCATGTCGCACATTTAAATGTGAGATCTGTGCAGATATCCCACCGATTTTGGCAAGGTCAATAAGTTCTTGGACTGATTCGAAAATTTTCGCATCGCGATTTCTTATGTGGCTGGCATAAATTCCATCATGCTTGCCCAACTCTTTAGCTAAATATTGCAACTCTCTTGGTGTTCCAAATATACCTGGGGTGTATTCAAGTCCAGTTGACATTCCAATCGCTCCACTTTCCATCGCTTCAGCAAGAAAACTTGCCATGGATTGCAAATGAAAATCAGTAACCTCTTCATCACCAAGTAAACCGGCTGCAGTGCGAATAGCATTGTGTCCAACAAATGATGCAATATTCGCAGTAATTCCATCGCTTTCAATATTTTCTAAATATTCACCAAATGTGCGCCAATCAATGGGGCCTTCATAAGTAAATGAACGCATCCGAGCTTGAGTTGCTGCCGCTGATTGATCACTTAGTGGTGCATTTGTGAAGCCACAATTTCCGACTATCTCGGTGGTTACTCCCTGCCGGATAGAACTATGAGATTCGCGATTTGCATGTAACGTAAAATCTGAGTGGCTATGTGGATCGATAAATCCAGGTGAAACTACTTGATCAGTTGCATCTATCTCTATGCGAGCAGTTGATACTCTTCCGATTTCTACGACTTGTTCGCCTTGTATTCCGATATCTGCACGGTGTCTTAACGCGCCTGTGCCGTCAATTAACCAGCCATTTCTGATCGCTAAATCAATCATGCAGATGAGATTAGCACCAGGGAATCTCTTAACTTAAAGAAGTACCCTCCATTTTTCGCAGAGTTTCAATTCGTTGTTGAATCGGAGGGTGAGATGCAAATAGTTGCGAAACGCTCTTGCCATCAAGTGGTGATTCAATCCAAATATGAGCAACAGCATTTGAACGCTGTTTCACAACAGTGCTGTCTTGAGCCAAAACCTCGTCTTCCGCCACCAAACCACATCATTCGCATCAACATATCGCTCACGATGGCAATTGCCCCTGCAGATGTAGCTGCAACCGCAGAAACTAAAGTATCGCGGTTAGCAACATGTGCCATTTCATGCGCAACAACTCCTTGAAGTTGATCCCGATCCATGACATCCAATAAGCCAGTTGTAAAAGCAATAACCGCTCTATCTATATTTCTTCCCGTTGCAAAGGCATTTGGGGCATCATCTTCGACAATTGCAACTTTTGGCATAGGTAAACCGCTAGCAATTGTTACTTCTTGGATTAATCCAAATAATTTTGGATTATCACTTTCTTGAATTACTTTTGCACC
>RGZI01000052.1 GCA_010031635.1 Actinomycetota bacterium | reverse complement strand
ACGCTTCAACCGCAGTTAATACTGAGTCGCCAGTTGTAGAAGTATCTTCAACCGCAAGTACTCGGCGTCCCTTTACATCAGGGCCTTCAATTCTGCGCTGTAAACCATGTTGTTTCTCAGCTTTGCGAACTACAAAAGCATCTAGCTGGCGGCCACGTTTTGCAGCCGCGTGCAACATCGCTGTTGCTACAGGATCTGCCCCAAGTGTTAATCCACCAACAGCGTCAAAATCTAAATCATCAGTTAAATCAAGCATCACTTCGCCCACTAATGGTGCTGCAACTGCGTCGAGTGTTACTCGACGAAGATCTACATAGTAATTCGCTTCTTTACCTGACGAAAGAATTACTTTCCCATGGACAACTGCTTTGTTTTTAATTTCGGCTAATAACCCATCGCGTGAATTCATGGGGTAATCCTATTTATTTTCATCACTCCAAATTACCATGTTCTGTTTTTCACGTATGGCAAGCCCCTTAGGGGGATTAGCCACCAGCAGCGCATCAACCTCAACTCGTAACTGAGCGACCTCATCACCAAGTTGAGAAACGGTAGCTTCAAGTTCCATAATCTTTGAGATGCCAGCAAGATTTATCCCATTGCTCGCCAATTTTTGAATATTACGTAAAACCAAAATATCGCGAAGTGAGTATCTACGCCCACGACCGGCTGCTCGCCCTGGTGAAACTAAACCAAGCCGATCGTATTGCCGCAAAGTTTGTGGATGCATTCCGGCAAGTTCAGCCGCAATTGAAATTACATAAACCGGAAGTTCTTCGCTGACTCCGTCGACCTCTGGTTGATCGCTCATGAGCGAGCCACCTTAATGAAATCAACTCTTGGATCTGCACCTTTTGTGGCGGCTGCGTACTCTTCAAGTGCGGCTTTTGCTTTTCCATCAATACGTTGCGGAACAGTGATCTCAATAGTTACTAACAAATCTCCAGCAGTTCCCTCTTTACGAGCAACTCCGCGACCTTTTACGCGCAAAGTTTTACCATTTGCACTTCCAGCAGGCAGACGAAGGGTTACTTCTTCCCCATTTAGAGTTGGAACATTCACATCGCCACCTAATGCTGCCTCTGTAAAAGTTACTGGCAATGTGATTAGTAAATTGTCATCACGTCTTGAAAATATCGGATGGCCTTGCACATTTACCGTAATAAATAAATCTCCTGCACCAGCTTCACCTGGTGTTCCTTTACCTTTTACCCGAATCCGTGCCCCGTCAGTTATTCCTGCTGGGACTCGAGCAGTGACCGGCCCACTTTGGGTTGAAAATGAGAGTGTTGTTCCAGCTATTGATTCGCGAAAAGAGATCGTGGCATTTGCTTGCAAATCTTGCCCACGCCGTGGACCCCGTCTTTGATTTGCACCAAATAAATTTCCGAAAATATCGCCAATGTCACCGAATCCTCCAGCGTTAAAATCTCCGGCATATCCAGCGCCTGGAATTCCACCCTGTTGAAATAAAGAGCGTGCTTGATCATATTCGGCACGTTTCTTATCATCCGAGAGAATGTCATACGCCTCAGAAACAGCTTTAAAACGTTCTTCTAGAGTTTTATCACCTTTAGTTTTATCTGGATGAAACTCCCGGGCTTTTTTTCGGTACTCCTTTTTAATTGTTGCAGCATCTGCTTTTTTATCTACACCAAGGATCGCATAAAAGTCTTTCTCATAAAGATCTTTAGCGGCCACTTAAATCTGCTCGATTATTCTGGATCTGTCACAGTTACGCGCGCAGGGCGCAAAACGCGTTCTTTATATTTATAACCCTTTTGTAAAATTTCCGTTGCAGTTACTTCTGTAACTTCGGTAGAAGTTAAGTGCATTAAGGCTTCGTGAATTTGTGGATCAAAAGGAGTCCCTGCTTCACCAAATTTAACTAAGCCAATTTTTGTTACAGCATTCTCAATCTGATCTGCTACAGATTTAAAGCCACCTTCTAATTCGCCGTGTATCCGCGCACGATCTAAATCATCAAGAATTGGTAGCAACTCATTTAGTACAGATGCAACAGCTAATTCATAAGCAACGGCTCGATCTCGATCAACCCGTTTCCGGTAATTTGAGTAATCGGCTTGCAGCCGTTGTAAATCTTCAGTTAACACCTCTTCAGCACTTTTTACGCTTTCTTGAGTGTTTTCTTGAGATTCTGTGGAGTCGACATTTTCATCGACTCCACTTTCCTCAGTTACTACTGAATCACTCATGCCTCTTCAACAATCTCAGCATCTTCCACGCCGTCATCGGCTTTAGGAGCTTCCGCCGCAGTTGCTGCATACATAGCCGCACCCAATGTTTGACTAATTGCGGAAACTTTCTCGGTTTCAGCCTTGATCGCTGCACTGTCATTTCCTTCTAATACTTTCTTCAGGTCAACTAGGGCAGCCTCAACTTCAACTTTCTTCGTTGCTAATTCACCTTCGGCAAATTTCTCTGCGTTATCGGCAATAAATTTTTCAGTTTGATACACAAGTGAATCTCCAGCATTTCGGACTTCTGCTTCTTCGCGACGATTACGATCCTCTTCTGCGTGTGATTCTGCTTCACGCATCATTCGATCAATATCATCTTTAGAAAGTGCTGATCCACCGGTGATTGTCATCCGTTGTTCTTTGCCAGTGCCTAGATCCTTTGCAGATACATGGACAATTCCGTTGGCATCGATATCAAAAGTAACTTCGATCTGTGGAACTCCGCGTGGTGCGGGTGGAAGACCAGTTAACTCAAACATTCCAAGCTTCTTGTTATAAGCAGCCATTTCGCGCTCACCTTGGAATACTTGGATCTGCACTGCAGGCTGATTGTCATCAGCAGTTGTAAAGATTTCACTTCGCTTAGTTGGGATAGTTGTATTGCGTTCAATTAACTTGGTCATAATTCCACCCTTGGTTTCAATTCCAAGAGATAGTGGAGTCACATCAAGGAGCAATACATCTTTAACTTCACCCTTAAGAACACCGGCTTGCAACGCAGCACCTACGGCGACAACCTCATCTGGGTTTACACCTTTATTTGGTTCGCGGCCGCCAGTTAATTCTTTAACTAGATCCACGACTGCAGGCATACGAGTTGATCCACCCACTAATACAACGTGATCAATCTGTGCAATTGGGATTCCAGCATCTTTCAATACTGCCTGGAATGGAACTTTACAGCGATTTAGTAAGTCAGCAGTGAGCGTCTGGAATTGTGCACGAGTTACTGTCTCATCAAGGAAAAGTGGATTCTTCTCAGCATCAACTGTGATGTATGGAAGATTCACAGAACTTTGTTGTGATGAAGATAATTCAATTTTTGCCTTCTCGGATGCTTCGCGAACACGTTGCATGGCCATCTTGTCTTTTGTTAAATCAATTCCATTTTTACTGCGGAATGTTTTAACTAAATGCTCGACAAGTGCATCATCCCAATCGTCTCCACCAAGTGCGTTATCGCCATTTGTAGCTTTAACTTCAACAATTCCTTCTCCGATTTCAAGAAGTGAAACGTCAAATGTTCCGCCACCAAGGTCAAAGACTAAAATTGTTTGTTCTTTGTCGCCTTTATCTAAACCGTATGCTAGTGCTGCTGCAGTTGGTTCGTTAATAATGCGAAGTACATTTAAACCAGCAATTTCTCCAGCTTCTTTAGTTGCTTGACGTTGTGCATCGCTAAAATATGCCGGAACAGTAATAACTGCATCGGTAATAGTTTCACCAAGATATGACTCAGCATCGCGTTTCAATTTTTGTAGAACGCGCGCACTAATTTCTTGTGCTGTGTAATCTTTTCCATCGATATCAATTTTCCAATTAGTTCCCATGTGACGCTTAACGGAGCGAATTGTTCGCTCGACATTTGTCACAGATTGCCGCTTAGCAACCTCGCCAACTAGGACTTCGCCATTTTTGGCAAAAGCCACGATAGATGGGGTAGTCCGGGCACCTTCTGCGTTCGCGATCACTGTTGGCTCGCCGCCTTCAAGTACACAAACCACGCTATTGGTCGTTCCGAGGTCAATTCCTACTGCTCTAGCCATCTTTACTTACTCCTTATATATGGGATATCTGCGGCGGATCGGGGGTAATCCTGCAGCTTGAGGTGGGTTGTTGTCAAAAAACCTGAGTCAACCCGACTCAACTTCCTTCATATAAGAGAACAGATACGGCCTTAAAACTATTCCCGACTACTCACGGGAGCCTAAAGTGCCTAGTAGTCGTTGAGCCACATCAAGCACTTCGGGGCCTCCATCTGGGGCTTGAGCGCTCACGCCATCTGAAACCATCACCCGACAGAACGGACAGGCCACGGCGATCTCTTCGGCTCCTGTCGCGATCGCCTCGTCCACGCGATTTAAATTAATCCGCGTTCCAATTTTCTCTTCCATCCACATTCGTCCGCCACCAGCTCCGCAACAAAAAGAGCGATCTTTATTTCGCGGCATCTCCGAAATTTTCACACCGGTGGCTTCAAGTAATTCACGAGGTGGTTCATAAATTTCATTGTGTCGACCAAGATAACAAGGATCATGATAAGTGACACTCTTTGTTGATTTGGTAACTGGAGTTAATTTTCCTTCACGCACTAATTGATTTAGCAATTGTGTGTGGTGCACCATTTCTAATTCGAAACCACTTTGTTTGTAGTCGCGACCAATTGTTGTGAAGCAATGTGGGCAAGTAACAACTACTTTCTTAACTCCCCTATTGCCAAAAGTTTCTTTCAACGTCTCTATATTTTCACGAGCCAAAATTTGATATAGAAATTCATTACCTGCGCGACGTGCTGGATCTCCGGTGCAAGTCTCACTTTTGCCTAACACTGCAAATTCAACACCAGCACGATAAAGCAATTCAGCAACAGCTTTTGTAGTTTTCTTAGCGCGCTCTTCATACGCTCCAGCGCAGCCCACCCAAAATAAATACTCAACATCTTCAGGTAATTTGCCCTCAACAATGCGAATCGGGAAATCACATTCTGTGATCCACGCGTTGCGATCATTTCGATTAGCGCCCCAAGGGTTGCCAGCTTTTTCTAAATTCTTAAAGGTGTTTGCAAGTTCGGCTGGGAACTCTGATTCAACTAAAACTTGATATCTACGCATATTAATAATGTGATCTACGTGCTCGATATCTACTGGGCACTCGTTTACACACGCTCCACATGAGGTGCATGACCAAAGTACATCTGGAGTTATAGGTCCATTTACGCTGACTATTGGAGCTTGATTGTCGGTATCCCCAATACTTCCAAGCGCATGATCACGCATCGCCATAATTAATAATTTGGGTGAAAGTGGTTTATCAGTGTGCCAAGCCGGACATTGAGATTGGCAGCGACCGCACTCAGTGCAGCTGGCCATATCAAGCAAGCCTTTCCAAGAGATATCTGCTGATTTCCCAATTCCGAAAATGTCATCTTCGGCCGGGTCTTCGAAATCAACAGACTTTCCTTTAGAGAGCAGCTCTGGCAATTCACCTAGTGAATTCTTTCCATCGGCATTTCTTTTAAAGTAAATATTGAAAAATGCTAGAAATCTATGCCAAGCAATTCCCATATTTAAATTAAGGGAAAGGACTATAAACCAAGCCATCGAAACAAGAATTTTTACTAATGCCACAGATTTAATTGCTGTTTCTAAATCAGAGGAAGAGAGACCGCTAAAAGATTGAACCGCTGGATAAGAAAGCGCATAATGCCAACTCCAGGAAGTTTGATTCTCTAACGCTCCTTCTAACCCGCGAAGTACGATTACACAAAATACAATTACTAAAATTGTTCCTTCTACATAATAAGCTTTCCAACTCGATGAACCATAAAATCGAGATTGTTTACCGTCTCTATCTTTTCGACTAATTCGGGTAAATTGCCGAATTCCAATTAACGTAACGATTCCGATTCCAGTTAGCCAAGCGATCGCCTCAGCAAAGACCAGATATGGAATGAAGTGACCAATTATCGGTAGGACAAATTTAGGATTTATGACTTGCCCGTATGCGGTGATTAAAGTTCCCAGTAATGCGCCGAAGCCAATCATTACAAACCAATGTGCTATACCAGTTGCAGTAAAACGTAACATTTTTGTGTGCCCTAATACTTCTCGCAACATATTTTGAAGTCGTTTAGCCCGATGATCAGACCTAGTTGGGTCAGGTTGCCCCGATTTCAGTAAGGAAAAGATTTTCCAGCCAGCATTTGTAAAGAGGGCAAGCGCAACCGCAGTAATTAGGTATGCGGGCAAAACGAAGAACATGAGTAAATGATAGAGCCCTAAAGGCATTATCACTTGATGATTACGCGTACGATTCTAAATGTAGATTTTAGAAGGAGGGTCAATGACCACTAACTCTGGAGAATTGCGTTGGCCAGTCTCATTAGCCACAATTTTGGTGATCACATTGCAACTTTTATTGCCTGATCGCTTATCTCTTAATTTTCAAAATTCTATCTTGATAATTGAAATTCTCCTAGTGCTCTTTATTATCATTTCTAATCCCCATCGAATTGCTAAACACAAATCTCATCTTTGGTATAGCGGAATTGTGCTGAATCTAGTGATGACTATTTCAAATATTGCCGGCGTGATTAAATTAATAGACCTTTTAGTGCACGGAAAAATTTCAGATCCAACGCAACTATTATTTTCTGGCGGAAGTATCTGGATATCAAATATGGTGATTTTTAGTCTTTGGTATTGGGAGATAGATGGCGGCGGGGCGGGATATAGATTTCAATCTGAAAAATACACACCTGATTTTTTGTTTACTCAAATGAGTAATCCTCAATTTGCAAAGCCTAAATGGAAGCCAGTTTATTTGGATTATTTCTATTTATCTTTAACTAATTCGAGTGCATTTAGCCCGACTGATGTATTGCCTCTTTCACGGATAGCAAAATCATTAATGTCAATGCAAAGCCTTATTTCAATGTTAACTTTGCTACTCATTGTTGCTCGCGCTGTAAACATTCTAAATTAATTAATCTTTTTTTAGCGACCTAATGAAACAAAGCCCTGCGATATATATAGGCACTAAATAAAGAACTGGTTCCAGTAATTTAGGTCCATTTGGATATTTTGCCGAAAGCACAGTTAGTGAAACGAAATAAATTGCACACACAAAAACCGTAAATTTACGCATAAAAACCACACGTAATAGATGGGGAAATTTAACTTTTGTGAGCGAAAGAAGTGATAGTAAAATTATAATAAACTCAGTTGTTTTAGTTCCTGCGTGCAAAATAATTAAAGAGGGAACTATCAGATTCCAAGCGGCTGGAAACCCATTAAACCAAAAATCTTCGGTCTCTTGATCTGTACGAGAAAACCAAATTGCACCGGTAAGAATTATCAGCGCACCTAACCACATCTCTCTCTGATGCGGAAGTAAATTCAATTGAATAAAAAGCGCAACTGGGACAATGACGCAAGTTACATAATCAACTATTAGATCAAGAATATGTCCATCTATTGTTGGAGCATGTGATTCAACATCAAATTTACGAGCAATGGGGCCATCAAATCCATCTAATAGTTGACAAATGATTAGCCAAATTAAGGCAGCCCTAATGTGGTTGTTAACTACCGCTTCTAAAGCCAGCAAGCCGGCGAAAGCGCCACTCGCTGTCAAAAGGTGAATAGCAAAAGCTTTGTTTCTAGATGAGACTAACAATGTTTATCTCCCTAATTTTTTAACTTTCACCCTTGCTGAATCAACGATACGCTCCCGCCGTGATACTTACTACCGCCAAAAAAGAACGAATTTGGGTTGTGCTAGTAGTGATCTATGGATTTGGTAAGTCACTCGTAGTCTGGGGCGCACTGGGCAAGTACGGCGTGAACCCCTTTATTTATCTAATTGTGGATATCGCTGCTGCGGTTCCGTACGGAATTGCAACTGCTCGAGTAGTCATTAATGGCATCGCCCGGAATTGGCGCCAAGTCCAAAAATGGGCGCTTATCGCAACAGTTACCCATTTCATCCCAGATATTTATATTTTCTCAGTTATCCGATCAGCCCCACGAATCATTATCGACGGGTTAATCTCCGTAATCATTTTCTTCACAGTTGTGGCTATCGCCAGCGTGGGAGCCCAAATGCGCGATCACCGAAGAAAAAACCCCAAAACCCTTAACTGATTTTCGGGGTACTCTCAGGAAATTCTCAGATTAAGCGAGGATGGTTGCCTTCATACCGAAGGGGTTGGGGCAATGGCACAAGCACAAGCTCAAAAAATTCTCGTAGTTGATGATGAGCGAAGTATCAGCGATTTAATAGCCACGAGTTTGCGATTTGTCGGTTTTGAGGTGGAGACGGCTGCAAATGGCTCTGAAGCGCTAACTATCGCTCAAGC
>RGZI01000051.1 GCA_010031635.1 Actinomycetota bacterium | reverse complement strand
AACTTTAACAATTGCAACCGGAGAGCCTGCTTACGAGCCTTGGGTATTAAATGACAAGCCAGAAGCTGGCGAAGGATTTGAAGCAGCAGTTGCTTATGCCGTTGCAAAACAATTGGGTTATGACAATGCAAAAGTTAGTTGGGTTCGTACCACTTTTGATTCTGCAATTGCCGCAGGACCAAAGACTTTTGATTTCAACATTCAGCAATACTCAATTACTGAAGACCGCGCAAAGGTTGTTGATTTCTCAAGCGCCTATTACAAGTCAAATCAATCAATTGTTTCTTTCAAAGGAAGCAAAATTGATGGCGTAACTTCAATCGCTGGTTTGAAAGGTGCAAAACTTGGTGCAGCCGTTGGATCGACATCACTTGATGCAATTGAGAAGCAGCTTGGCTTAAAAGCACAGGTATTCAATGACAATGCTGCTGCAGTTGCTGCATTGAAAAATGGTCAGATCGATGGTCTTGTTGTGGACCTACCAACCGCTTTCTATCTTTCAGCAGTAGAAGTGCCAAAAGGCATAATTGTTGGACAGATTGAAAACAGCGATTCAAATGACGCTGGAGCCGGATTGCTTCTAGCAAAAGACAGTGCATTGACTGCATGTGTTACTGGTGCGGTTGACGCAATTCGTGCAAGTGGCGAATTGAAAGCAATCGAAGAAAAATGGCTAACAGTTGGAGCCGGAGCACCGGTTCTAAAGTAGTAGCTGTTACTAATAAAAATGAGTTCAACAGGGCAGGGCGCGGTCTCCGATGATGGAGATCGCGCTTCTGCTTTTTCAAACACCTGGGAACCAAGCGCACTCGAAATTTCGCGAAGAAAAGTACGCAAAAAGCAAAATCAACGTAACACGCTTATTGCAATATTCTCAACGGTAGTAGTTCTAGGAACCCTCATCACTCTTTTGGTGACCTCACCGGGCTGGAAATCGTTAACTGACACATTTTTTGCTTGGGCGTACGGTGTCGAAGTTTTACCTAAAATAATTTTGGGATTTAGTACAAATGTATTGCTGACTATTATAGCCTCGACTTGTGTGGCTATTTTCGGAATGATCATTGCATTGACCAGAACATCAAGATCTCCAGCACTTTTACCCTTTAGAATTTTAGCAACCGCTTATGTTGATATTTTTCGTGGAATCCCAATGCTTTTAGTAATTCTTTTGGTGGGCTTTGGAATTCCGGCCTTACGTATTAAAGGCCTAACGAATAACGTTTTAATTTTAGGTACAGCAGCCGTAGTAATTACCTACTCGGCATATGTGGCTGAAGTTTTACGAAGTGGAATATTAACGGTGCATCCAAGCCAACGAGCAGCAGCACGATCTCTTGGCTTGTCACATTTTCAAACCCTTAGATTTGTAGTTTTGCCACAAGCTTTGCGCCGCGTCACCCCACCCTTGCTTAATGATTTGGTCTCGCTAATCAAAGATACTGGGCTGGTTTCAATTCTTGGAGTTACAGATGCAATTAGAGCGGCCCAGATAGCAAGTAGTCGAAGTTTTAATTACACCCCTTATGTAATGGCAGCAATAGTTTTTCTCTTGATCACTATTCCACTAACCAGATTCACTGATCGAACAATCAGGCGTTCGATCGAGAAACAAAATGCGCAGGGATTGGCATGAGCGTCCCAGTTCTTGAGATCAGTAATTTACGTAAATCTTTTGGTGATGAAATTGTGTTGCAAAATATTTCATTTAGCGTCCCAGTCCACACTGCAACGGTTTTTATTGGCGCATCAGGATCGGGTAAATCCACCTTGCTTCGATGCATAAATCTACTGGATGGTATTGATGATGGAGTAATTAAATTAGATGGCGAAGACATCACTGATCCAACAATTAAAAGTGATCAGGTCCGTCGAAAATTAGGAATGGTATTCCAAGCTTTTAATCTTTTTCCGCACATGACTGTTAGACAAAATATTACATTGGCCCCAATCCAAGTACATGGTTTATCAAAAGATGAAGCAAATACCCGTGCAGATGAATTGCTGATTCGTTTTGGACTTATAGAGAAAGCTGATCAATACCCAGATCGTTTAAGTGGTGGCCAACAGCAAAGAGTTGCAATTATACGTTCGATTGCTTTGCGGCCTAGATTGTTACTTCTCGACGAGATTACCTCTGCCCTTGATCCAGTTTTGGTAAATGAAGTTTTAAGCACTGTGCGAGATCTAAAAAATGATGGCATGACAATGGTGTTAGCAACCCATGAGATGGGTTTCGCTAAACAAGTGGCTGATGAGGTTTGTTATCTGGAAGGTGGACAAATAGTAGAACGTGGAAGTGCGCAACAAATGATTGAAACTCCGCAAGATCAGCGAACCATAGATTTCCTCAAGCGGGTTCATGAAGCTGGCCGGCTTTAAGAATGTCTTTACAAAATTTTGAAATTGTTACCGGAGATTCAAACTCAAAAATAATTTTACATGTACCGCATTCCGCGACCTTTATTCCGGAAGATATACGAGCAGATATTTTGCTTTCAGACCAAGAGTTAAAGGCAGAGTTAGATGAGATGACCGATACGTTCACGGAGGCGATCGCACTAAAAGCAGCAGAGTTAAGTGGAAGTAAGCCTTGGCTATTTATCAATAACTTTTCACGCTTAGTGATAGATCCTGAGCGTTTCCCCGATGAGCGAGAAGCGATGAATGCAGTTGGAATGGGTGCTGTTTATCAAAAAACTTCAACTGGTACCCAGTTGCGAAACCCTGTCCCAACTCTTGAAACTCACCTATTAGATACCTTCTTTCATCCATACGCCAAAGCCATAAGTGATTTAGTAGCCAAAAGGTTCTCAGCCTTAGGAGAGCTAACCTTGATTGATGTTCACTCTTATCGAGTCAACCAACATTTAAATGCCATTAACCATGGACAGGTTCGACCACCGATTTGCATTGGTACGGATTCATTTCACACTCCCAAATGGTTAGTAGAAGCGGCTCAAGCTGCCTTTTCAATCATTGGTGAGAATTACCTAAACCAGCCTTACTCTGGAACGTATGTACCATTAACTTTTTACCAAAAGGAAGCAAAAATTACTTCGTTAATGATGGAGACACGTGACGATGCCTTCCTTACGGAAGATTTAACAAAACATGCGGGATTTGAGACGGTCTCCAACGCCTTGGCTCATTTGGTGGATTTAATTCAACTGCGCTAAAACGCGTTGGCCCCATTTTTGAAGTACTGGCTTCCAGGTTGCGATAAGAGCACCTTCTGCTTCATGAATTTCCTTTGCGACACCTGATCGTCCAGAACTTTTGAAAGCATTATCTGCATGAAGTTCCCACTCTTGGACTAAATCGCCATCAACCTCTGGGTGAAATTGCACGGCATAAGTATTATCCCCAATTCGATAAATTTGATTAGGACAAAGTTCAGATGAGGCAAGAACTGTTGCTGAACTTGGTAATTTCGAAACAAGATCTTCATGCCATTGAGTCACTGGAACCGGAAATAATTTCGTAACTGATTCAAATACTGGATCCATATTGGCCGTCTCATTGAAAGTTATTGAGTGTAATCCGATTTCTCCAGTTTGAGCACGCGTGACCTCACCGTCAGTTGCTGCTGCTAATAATTGTGCTCCTAAACAGATCGCAAAGATTGGAATATTTCTAGCAACAGCATCTGCTAACAACGATCTTTCAGCTGGCAACCATTGAGCAACCTCATCGTCAGTAGCGCTCATTGAGCCGCCCAGGGGGATGACAGCAGATATTCCGTCAGGTACAGATGTAGGTACTTCAGCGCCGTTGAAGGCGGTGATAATTTTTAATTTAAATCCGATCTCTTCCAGCCAAGTACCTACTAAATGTGGGGGATCTTGCTTTTCGTTTTGGAGCACTAAAATAGTTGGAAGGTTGCTTGCCGAATTCATTTGGTGATCTTACTAGAGCCTGCTTTTATCAGAGTTGAGATACTCTTTATGAATGTCGATTCACTCGGAGCGTAAATTCCATCCGGCCTGGATTGCTGCAGTTATCACCTTTTTTACATTAGTGGCTACAGCAGGGTTTAGATCTGCCCCATCAGTGTTAATGATCCCACTCGAGGATTCCTTTGGATGGGGACGGGACCAGATCTCTTTAGCGATTTCACTAAATGTTTTACTTTTCGGATTGACTGCACCTTTTGCCGCAGCATTAATGGATCGTTTTGGAATTCGTAAAGTTGTCATGTGCGCATTAACAACAGTCGGCCTGGGTGCTGCTTCAACAATCTTGATGACTCAACCCTGGCATCTGGTCGTCCTTTGGGGTGTTGTAGTTGGAATCGGTACAGGTTCGATGGCTTTAGTGTTTGCTGCAACAATTGCCAATCGGTGGTTTATTACTAATCGTGGCTTAGTAATTGGAATATTGACGGCGGCTTCAGCCACTGGACAGTTAATTTTCCTACCAGGACTTTCAGCGCTTGCTGCCGATTATGGTTGGAAAGCAATTTCAATCACCGTAGCTATGGGTGCATTTGTGATGGTGCCGGTAATCGCAATATTTTTACGGGAACGTCCGAGTGATATCGGCATGAAACCTTATGGCGCCCCAATGAATTGGGTTGAACCGCCAAGGAATACCGCTAACGCTGCGGTCGTTGCAATCGATACTTTAAAAAGCGTGATGAAAGTACGAAATTTTTGGTTTTTAACTGGTTCTTTTTTTGTCTGCGGCTTATCAACTAGTGGGTTGATTGGAACACATTTTATTCCAGCTGCGCATGACCATGGAATGGGGCAAGTTGCTGCGGCTTCCTTATTGGCTTTAGTTGGAGTATTTGATGTTGTCGGCACATTGGCTTCTGGTTGGCTTACTGATCGCATCGATCCCAAGAAATTACTTTTCTTTTACTACTTCCTAAGAGGCATCTCGCTATATTTACTACCTTCAATTTTATTCACTACAGTGCATGCGTCAACCTTAGTCTTTGTTATTTTTTACGGATTAGATTGGGTTGCAACTGTTCCACCGACGGTGATTTTATGTAGAACTGTTTTGGGCCCAGAGCGGGCAACTGTTGTTTATGGGTGGGTTTTTGCTGCACATCAAGTTGGTGGATCGATTGCCGCATTAGGCGCTGGAATTTTGAGAGTGCAACTTGGAGATTATGCGTTGGCCTTTTATGTAAGTGGTTTCTTATGTGTGATAACCGCTTTTGCGGTCTTAAAGATCACTGATCAATCTTCAGTTAAATCCTGAGCCAATCTACGTAGAGATTCGCGAACTACCTCGCCATCAGATGTGCGCCAAAGTGGTGGCATGGTGTTTAACAAAATCGAACCGTATTTTTTTGTGGTGATTCGGGAATCTAAAATTGCTACTACTCCGCGGTCATCTACACCGCGAATTAACCGCCCAGTTCCTTGTGCCAGTAAAAGCGCAGCACGGGGCAGAGATACCTGCATAAATCCACTTCCACCAGTGCTGTCGACTTGTGCGGCTCGGGCTGCCATTACTGGTTCGTCTGGACGGGGGAATGGAATACGATCAATCGCCACCAAGATACAAGATCTGCCTGGAACATCTACTCCTTGCCAGAGTGAAATAGTTCCCAACAAAATTGAAGTTTCATCTGCTGCAAATTTTTCGACTAAGGGCCCAACAGCATCACCACGCCTTTGGGCAATAATTTTAATTGGAAGATCGTGAAGTGCTTTATGTAAATACTCTTGGGCGCTTTCTAGCGCCCGCCACGAAGAAAAAAGTGCCAATGTTCTTCCGCCAGCAGCTTTTATCAACTCACCAAGCTCGACGAATGCATCAATACTTACCGCTTCTCTAGAAGGTTCAGGTAAACCACGTGGAAGGTAAAGCATTCCTTGATTAGCGAAATCAAAAGGAGAGCCCACATCGAGCATCTGTAGATTTCCAGGATCAATCTCATTATCTTTAAGTTCAATATCACTCTCATCGCCAATAGTGAATCCAATACTTTTGGCGATGCTGTCAAAACTTTTCCCAAAAGTTAAAGTCGCTGAGGTGGCGATCACTGGAGTTTTTTTCAATAAGTTATCACGCAGCAACGATGCGACAGTAAGTGGTGCAAGCTGCAAAGTCTTATAAGTTGGCTCAAACCAAAGCACGCTATCTGGCGTTAACTTCAATAACTTGGACAGCGTTTGATTTACTTCATTAACTGCACCTTTTGCTCTGGCGCGTGTTGCAATTTCATCGGGGGAGCCGGCTTCACCTTCAGTACCAATCTCATTGATAACTATTTGGGCAGTTTCGCGTAAGTATTTAATTGGCGCAGAAAGTGAGATTGGTAAAGTATCAAGTCGACCTTGCTTGGTGGGATCTGAGCGATATTCAGTTGCGAAATACTCCATCGCTGCATCAAGGTCACTTGCCGCCGCACTAAATGCATCTGTTGCCGCCCCTGGTTTGTATTTGCGGGCCATGCCTGCAGCACGTAACGCACGAGTAGAAGACAACTCTTCAGTGATTGCTTGCGTTGTTCGATCGAGAAACTCATGAGCTTCATCCAGAACAACAGCATCACGGTTGGGCAAAATCGGATGGGATTCAACTATTTCGATGGCAAGTAGCGTGTGGTTAGTGACAACAATGTCAGCAACTTGAGCTGCATCTTTTGCTTTAACTGCAAAACAACTCTGTCCAAATGCGCATTTGTCAGCACCAACACATTCACGACCTGAGACAGAGTTAGCAAGCCATACTTTTCGATCGACTTCAGGCGCATCATCTCGATCACCGGTTGCTTTGGGATCTTTAATCCATTCACGCAAAGATTTACTTTGAACTTCAAGAGCGCCAAGTTCCATCAGAAATTCACCATCAGGATCTGCTTGTCCGCTATTCATCTTCTGCAGGCAGAGATAATTTCCGATGCCTTTATAGATTGCAAAACTTATATCGCGACCTAAAACTTTTGATAACGCTGGAGCAACGCGTGGAAGGTCCCGCTCAACTAACTGTCGTTGCAATGCGAGGGTTGCGGTAGCTACTAATACTTTTTTGCCATGGACCAAAGCCGGCACCAGGTAAGCCAATGATTTTCCGGTACCAGTTCCGGCTTGGACTATTAAATGATGGCGATCAGAGAGGGCGTTTGCTACCGCCTCAGCCATCTCAATCTGACCTTCACGCGCAGATCCTCCGATTGCTTCGACCGCGGCATCGAGGGCTTTGCGCACTTTTGCAGATTGGGCACTCACTACTCCACCCTACTAACCAAAGTTATAACTGTGCCTGATTTGAGGCTGCTGCAAGTTGTTTCGCTTATTTCCACAGGCGGTGTGCATTAACAAGTCAATAGATTTTTAACCATACTCAATCTTTAAAAATAGATCTGTATTTAGATTTAGTTGATTTTGAATACTCTGTGTATTCCTTACGGACCGCTCAGATAACTTCACAAATTCCAATTTTAAGGAGATAATTAATTATGAGCGCAATCAAGAAAATCAAAAGTGAGACCTTTGACGAATTTGACGAAGAGGTTTTGATTAAACGAGATGAATTAGATCCTATTTATAAATTATTGGATGATGGAGTATTAACAGATCAACAGATTTTTACCATACTGGGTTGGGAAGCAATTGAAGAGGATTTTGTAGCTTCGACAGATAAATAAAAAATACCCCCGTTACTAAAATTAGTAGCGGGGGTATTTCTAGATTATTTAGATGTCGTAGTAAAGCTCAAACTCCGCAGGGTGTGGACGAAGTCGAACATAATCTACCTCTGCAGAACGCTTGTAAGCGATCCAAGTTTCAATTAGATCTGGGGTAAATACTCCACCTGCAGTTAGGTACGCATGATCTTTTTCAAGATTGTCGAGCACTTCAGTTAAAGATCCTGGCACTTGTGGAATGGCAGCTGCTTCAGCGCCTTCCAATTCGTATAGATCCTTATCGACTGGGGCAGCTGGCTCGATCTTGTTCTTGATTCCATCAAGGCCTGCCATCAACATTGCCGCAAATGCTAGATATGGATTTGAGGATGGATCTGGGCAGCGGAATTCGATCCGCTTAGCTTTTGGATTTGATCCAGTGATTGGAATTCGAATACATGCAGAACGGTTACGTGCAGAGTAAACAAGATTTACTGGTGCTTCATAACCTGGTACTAAACGGTGGTATGAGTTAACAGTTGGGTTAGTAAAAGCAAGAAGTGATGGAGCATGCTTTAACAATCCACCGATATACCAACGTGCCATATCTGAAAGATCGCCATAGCCATTTCCGAAGAACAAAGGCACGCCATCTTTCCAAAGTGATTGATGGACGTGCATTCCTGAACCGTTATCTCCGAAGAGTGGCTTAGGCATAAAGGTTGCAGTTTTGCCGTTTTCCCATGCAACGTTTTTGAT
>RGZI01000006.1 GCA_010031635.1 Actinomycetota bacterium | reverse complement strand
AGTCTTGGAAGCCCATTCTTTAACCTGTAGTAATTAGTTTAAAAAATCACCAACCACTAGATGGTTGGGGATTTTTTATAAATACCTGGGCTCGAGTATTGCGGTACCTTTTTCATGATCTAGAAACCTTAACTTGTGATTCGGAAGAGCATTAGCGAAACTTTCTGCCAATACTTTCTCCCCACTTCTCTTTGTGTCATCGATTACCACAACTGCATTTTTGCTTAACTTTGATCCTAGAACTGGAAGTGCAGGAAATCTAGCTGCGTCATCCTTGGATCCAGGAGGTCCGTCGATAAATAGGAAATCAATCTCTTTCAACTCTTGCAATTTTGAACTGTCGTACCACATGAATGATTCTTCTAGGATTTCTTTTTGAATCAAAGGTGCATGAATCAACTGCACATTACTCACTTGATGTTCCAAAAGTAACTCTTGGGTGCTTTTAAGATAATCAAGATCGTGCTCTATCGCCACAATTTCAACCGCTCCAGCCCGTGACAATACAATGGTGGAAGCGCCGCTACCTAATTCAACAACTAATTTAGGTTTATGTTTCCTCACAAGAGAAGTCAAAGTTAAGAGCAAGTCAGGAGATGCCGCCCATCCTCTGGTTGGTGGAAGAGCAGCTTTCAAATCCAACATATCATGCAGAGAAACTAATGCTTCAAGTTGGCGAAAATCTTGCTTCCCTATTTTTTCGATTGCCTTTGCTATATTCACTTCAGAGTCCTTAATCGTTTTTATTATTTTTTTATTTGAATTTAAAAGTGAAATACCTTTACGTCTTGTTTCCCAAATATTTACTAAAGTTGAAACTAGAATCAAAATTAAGACAGTCACCAGGATTAGTGAACTGGCATCAGTTGGCATCAGGGTATTCTGACAGAGGTTGACCTGCAATTACTTTGTAATAATTACTCTTCACTATCTGTTCAACTAAAGTTTGTTTAAACTCTTCATTTACCATTCCCGTTCTATCTATCTTTGCAATGTGAGCGTTAGACCCACCATCATCTTGGCAACGAGTAATGGGATTGGGATGGGACATTTAGTCCGAGCCTGTGCAGTGGCCAAAGCATTGCTTCCAGAGGCGGAACCAATAATTGTTTCAATGGCTCCAGGTATCGCTGATGTTGGAGCATCCCTAGGAATACGGACGGAATACATACCAGGGCGAGATCGTGATTGGATGCCTCGTCGTGTTTGGGATCATTACTTACGCGACCGTTTAATCGCACTGGCTGAAGAAACAGGCGCAAAAGTTATTTCTTTTGACGGTGTAGTCCCTTACCCTGGAGTTCTAGCAGCAAAATTTCATTCGGCGGATTTACGGCTAGCGTGGGTAAGACGCGGATTGTGGCGGGATACTCCGCAAAAATTAACTCTTTCACTGTACGCATCGTTAATGGATATAGTGATTGAACCAGGTGATTACGCAGCAGATTACGACAAAGGACCAACCTCTAGTCGTGATGATGCTGAAAAAGTTGCACCTGTTTCTTTATATTCTGTGGATCAGGCCTTACCTCGAGATCAAGCTCGTGAATTATTAGGTCTAGATCTTGATCGACCAGCCGTTTTAGTTACGTTAGGAACTGCAACTCTAGAAGAGGTCGATCGTTTAAAAGCGGTGTTGCGCGGATTAAAACGTTGGACAAATGTTCAAGTTCTGATGACAAAAAATCCAGTAGATAGAACCGGGAAATCTATAGTTCCCCCTGGACTTGATTTGCGCACAGCAAGATACTTCCCGCTCGCAAAATTGCTGCATGCTTTCGACGGCGCAATTTCTGCTGCTGGATATAACAGCATTCATGAATTTATGTGCGCTGGTACTCCTACAATTTTTATCCCTGTGATGCGCGGGACTGATGATCAATTAGCAAGAGCTAGATGGTGTCATGATTTCGGGTTTGCGATTATGGCCGACCCAGAGAACCTTTTGGGAATCGAGAGATGGGCCGAGCGGTTAAGTGATGAAGCCATTAGAAACTCCCTTTCCACAAAATGTCTCGAACTGATTGACCCAAGCGGTGGTAAAGAGATTGCTCAAAAACTTTTATCTCTTTCGCAATCTCCTGCAAAGCATGGAGTTGTGGTTACTTACTCCTACTGGAGATTTAAATTATCACAACTTAGGAGATTGCCTTTAAGAGCACTCTTAAAACGGGTTTACTATGCAATTGCGCGAGCAGTTCTAAGAAATGCGGCTCTTATTTATCGCAAAATAGTTCCTCGGAAAATTGAAAATATCAAACCTGATAAATCTGTAACTTTTTCACAAACTCTTAATCCTAAATTTTTAAAAGAGGCAATTTCTTCGGCCGGTAGATTTGAGCATATACTTGAGGATAGTTCCATCATGTACAAATCTGTCCGAAAAAAAATCGCTACAAAGGCGTACGGACAAAATGCTATAACTGACTCCACATGGCTCGCCGTAGAACAAGAAATTGCAGTAGGCGCTCCAAGAACTCCAGTTGAGATTAAACTGCAAGCAGAGGAACTCGCGGAAAAACAAAAGGATTATCTGCCACAATTGCCATCATGACACCTGTTTTAGCAATTCTCGTTGGAGCCATCATGGGCTCGGCTCTCGGTCTGATTGGAACGGGTGGAGCGATTCTTGCCGTGCCAGCATTAGTTTATATTTTTGGATATTCTGGGATAAATGCAACAACTGCTTCACTGTTAATTGTGATTACAACAGCAACAGTAAGTGTAATCCCCCGTTTTCGTAAAAAACAGGTTCAAATAAAATCGGCTTTAGTTTTGTGGAGCATCGGTTTAATCGGAAATTACTTTGGTGTTCAACTTTCCAAAGTCACCAGCGAGCGATCCTTATTAATTGGATTTGGTGTAATTCTCATCGCTTCTGCATCAAGTATGTTGTGGCGAACTTTTCAAAGAGATTTCGTTGCCAAGAAAAGAAGTTCTTGGGCGCTTCCACTGGCAGGTTCCCTGATTGGCTTTATGGCTGGATTATTTGGAGTTGGCGGAGCATTTTTAGCAATTCCCACTTTGATACTTGTCTTTGGAGCATCGGCCCAAGTAGCCGCAGGTACCGGACTAGCTCTAATGATCTTGAACTCGGTAACCGCGCTGCTCTTTCGCTTTCAAAATATCCAAAATGTCTCCTGGGATATTCCGATCATCATATTAATTAGTGCAATTTGCTTTTCAATATTTGCCACTCAAAAGGGAGCCGCTCTCAAATCCATCACTCTTGAACGAATATTTGCTTACTTCTTATTTTTAGTTGGAATCGCTACTTTAATTGAATCTATTCTTAAATAACATTTTCACTAACATTTAATTTTTTGGTTAGCAGTAAGACAACTTCCTTTTGATCAGCACCTTCTTCAGTATTCTCTTCTAAAATAAACTCTAACTCGCTTTGCACTAACTCATCTGAAATATTCTTAAAAATTAAATTAATATCAGCTAATGAAACTCCAGCTATACGCATCGATAATGTAGTGTCGCCTCCATTCGAAAGCACCTGAACCGACGATCCTGGCGGAACTTCGCCGGCAAACTTAATAAATGCTTTCTCCACTTTTTCAGGCAGGGTAAATTGCTTACTATCTCCATAAAGCGCTCGGACGTTCAGCCAAGAATTATTCGCAACTGCCGCTTCAGACATTTTTGCAGCCAAATTTGTCAAGGTTCCGACCCCAAGTGGATCTAGTTGAAGCTGAGTTCTTAATCGCGAATCTAATTGATGCAAGGTGAAGGATCCCTCATCAGAAAGCTTTGAGGTGTTTTCAAAATCAGATATCACATCCATTATTTTAGTAACTGCATAACTGTTGAGCTCAGAAATATTTTCTAATGCTGAATTTAACTTGCTCTGCTCTTCCACCACCAACGAATTTCGCTGAGCGATTTCTTTTTCAGATTTTGAAAATTTTGTAAAACCCTTGAAAGAGATCCAGATCAAGAAAATTCCGAATGGAAATAGAAAAATAATCGCTGAGATCGGCAATCGAACAATAAATCTACACTCCCAGGGTACGGTTCTAAATAAATCATTGGCGAAGTAGAGCCAGACTGCATAACCAAGCAAAGATATTTGCCACCTACCCCACACCAGCAACATTGCAAGGGTGTAGCCGGTAGATGTAAGAATGTAGTGAAGTGGTAAACCAGTGGTACATGTGTATGCAATTACTGGAGTTGCTGCCATGGTTACGATGCACAAAATTGCCACTACCGAACTGGCAAGCCAATCAATTCTTTTCTTACGATAAAGCAAGTAACAAGTGAAAGAACAGGTTAGTAACCCTACGGCGGATAAAAACTTGACGCCATCCCACCAGAAACTTAAAAACATGAAAAATGGAATACCGACGCCAATCTGTCCGACCATGGTGATGGCGTAAAATAAGCGGCTTTTTTCTACGGCAAGAGATTTTGGAGGTTTATCTGAAATCGCTTCAAAATCATTGGTAGTAGAAGGAATTGACCATGAGATTACTTGCGATCCGACATCAGACAGAGCGAAATTTACTGTGCCGCCTACAGAAAGAATCTCTTTCTCGATTACTAGAGTGGTGCCAAGTCCCGGCAAAGTTTTTACGTTTGGTGTTGTGCCATCATGCGTGATTCCGATTCTAATAATTGCATTTTCCGCTTCATTTTCAAAAATCAACTCTTGAGGTTCTCTCTTTACGCTCCAGGAAATTACTAAATTTTTTGCTCCTGCGTGCTGTTGGGCATTGCTAATTAATTCTTCTAAAGCGTTGATAATTACCTCTGATATTCGCCTACTAATTTTGATATTTTCGCCCTCTGCCCGGACAGTAATATGAAGCGAGGATTTCGCTGATGAGATACCGGCTCTTACAGCAGCGATCACATTGCCTTTCAAAAAATAAGTGACACGATCATCTTCTTCTTTTAATAGAATTTCCTTAATCTCCGGTATTGAATTTTTTAGATCATGCTCGCTGAGCTTAAGAATAGACCTAATTGTATTAAGAGTTACTGCATGTATTTTAATTGAGTTATTCTGCCATAACTCACTTAACTTCTTTCCACGCTCGCGTGCTATTAGATTTCTTAAAAACACCACACGTTCTTTATCTCGGTCTTGCGCTGCAGAAAATTCCTTTCGCCAATTAAAACTTACTGCAAAAATAAAAATGCTTTGCTGAATCACCAAAAGTAACCCTCTGCTTAAAACATTTCCGGTTTTTAAAACCGCTTCAGAGACGATAAAATATGAGTAATAGTTAAATATCAGGACCATAAATTGAATTGTCATGATTGCTACAATTCTTTTTCTATTGGCTAATATTCCAAGAGATACTAGAACCGTAGAAACTATTGAGTTTAGCCAGATCCAACCAACAGTCTTACCTGGGTAAAATACAATTATTCCAATCAATATTATAAGAGAGAACGGCATCAACCAACGACCGTACTCTTTGATAGATTTAACAATTCCGAAAATGTATAGAGCTAAAAGTGGGAAAAATGCAAATTTAATTGGATTTGGAATACCTTCATGAAAAAAAGCAAAGCCAATTACTAAAATAGTCCAGGAGTAGCCACAAAGCACAGAAATAAATGAACGACTAAGGTTTATAAATGCGCTCTCTTCGCTTTGATAAGCCTCAGGCATTCTCACCTCATTTATCTGTTTAGGTTCCTGTTTAGTAATCCCATTATCTCTTAGCTAATTATTTTACGAGCCTAATGCTTTGTCACGCTGCTTTGAAGTAAGATCTCAATATGGTGAGCAGAAGAATTGCGATACTTGAAGATCATCCACTTATGTTGCGGGCGGTATCTAGTAACTTAGCCCTACATTTGCCGGACACAGAGTTCATTTATCAAGGTAAAAGCATCTCGGAAGCGCTGACAGCAATAGATGTCGCCGGTTGTGATTTGGTATTGCTAGATCTGGATTTGGGTGATGGCATCCCACCCATCCAAAATTTGGAAAAGTTGTTGGCAACGGGTACCCCCGTTTTGATTGTAAGTGCTTTAGCGGAACAGTTTTTAGTTCGCCAAGCTCTTACAAATGGAGCAAGTGGATTTATTAGCAAAAATGCCAATGAGTCAACATTGATTGATGCTGTGACATCCATAATTTCGGGCGAGAATTACATGTCGGCAGATATCGCCACAATTTTATTGAGTGACAAAACCGACCCCGGCCTTTCTGCCCAGGAAAAACAAGCATTATCACTTTACGCATCGGGTCTTAAATTAGATGCTGTGGCAAGATCTATGAACTTATCTAGGAGCACCGCATCTGAGTACATTCAAAGAGCTAGAAAGAAGTACATAAAAGTTGGCGTAAACCTACCTACGAAAACTGATCTTTACCGGCAAGCCCAGAAAGACGGTCTTCTCCCCTAACTCGATATGCCGCTTAGGCCTACTCCTGAGAGAATGGCACCATGCCGATTAAGTACCAATTTAAAGAAGCTAACAACTCTGATGGGCCAGTTTTTGTATTGATCCACGGAATGGGCTCAGCCTCAAATGCGTGGAAACCGCTACTTCCGGAATTGGAAAGTTTTGGCTCTACTTTATTGCTTGACCTGCCAGGCCATGGAGGTAATCCATTAGATCCTGAAATAGAGATGGACCCAGCTTCTCTAGCTTTGGCAATTGCTAAATTGTTAAAGCAGTTTGAGTTACCACCAGTTCATTTAATTGGTAATTCATTAGGTGGTTGGATAGCACTTGAATTGGCAGCAGCACAACCAGATTTGATTGCAACCGTAACTGGTTTAGCTCCGGCGGGTCTTTGGTTGACACCTTTCTTGCACCGAGTTCCAGGAAGTGATTTAAGTAAACGCATGGCAAAAGTCTCAAGTGGAATTGCACCGACTGCACTAAAAAGTTTGGCGGCTAAACGATTAGGATTTTCGCGAATTACCCCGAAATGGGAAGAAATGGATTACCAAACACTTTTGGATGCCGTAACCGCCATGTCGGTATCTGATGGTTACTACCCAGCATGGGATGCAACTTTAAATCGTAGGTTTGACTCAATAATTTCAAATCAGATCTCAACATCTATTGTTTTTGGCGATAGTGATTATGTACTTCCGGCTCGAACCTGTCAGGAACGCTCATTAGCACCAGCACATGCAAAATGGATTGTGCTAGAAAAAGTCGGACATGCACCAATGTGGGATGAGCCAAATAAGGTAACCAAAATAATTACTGAAACAGCTGGTGTAGTTAAATGAATCCAGTTTTATATGTTTGGAAAACCTCAAGCCGATCCTTGCCGTGGGTTTTAATTCAAATGGCAATTAATCCAGTTCAATTTAGAAGGTTCCCAGGAGTTACTTTCGCAAAATCACTTGGCACGGGTCGAGGTATAAGTTTCACACCAACTGATGCAGATTTAAATCAATGGAGTGCGCTATTAGTTTTTTCTGATGAAAACTCTGCTACTAATTTTGATAACTCAAAATATGTTAAAAGGTGGAATCGTCATTCAACTGAGCAATTGCGGGTAATTTTGCAACCGATTTCTTCCCATGGTTTATGGGCGAAAAGTAAGCCGTTTGGAGAACCGACTCCAATTAAATGGGATGGCAAAGTTGCAGCTATAACAAGAGCGCGAATTAAGTGGTGGATGAATCTTCAGTTTTGGCGTGCGGTTCCTCCAGTAACTCAGGATTTGCATAATCAACCGGGTTTGCTTGCAGCAATCGGAATTGGAGAGGCACCAATCGGCCTCCAAGGTACTTTTTCGATTTGGCGTGATGGCGCAGCCCTGCGGAGCTTTGCCTATGAGGGCAGCGCCCATAAGAGCGCCATTGCCAAAACGGCAGAGCTAAATTGGTATTCGGAAGAGCTTTTCGCGAGATTTGGAGTTCGCGAGATATCTGGAACGCTAAATGGGGTCGATTTCACTAATTAAATTGCACAAGCTTTAAGGCAGAATACGCGGGTGGCCATTAGAAATTATATTCAACCACCGCGCAGGAGAAGTGGGCCAACCACTTTCCAATCTGTTCTGGTCTGGTCGGCGCTTGCTGTTGCGATATTAATCCAAATTTCTTATCCATTACTAAATGGAAATGCCCTGCGGGTTATAACTTTCGCAACTGTCCTTTCGGCAAGTCTGGCGATGGCACTGCACGCACTTTTAACTTATGGTCGCAAATATGCCATTAATTATTTGTTAATCACCTTGTCTTTCGCATTTACCATTGAGCAAATTGGGCTTCACACCGGTTGGCCATTTGGTTATTACAAATATGACCAATCACTTGGTTTGGCTATCGCTGGAGTCCCTCTCATAGTTCCATTTGCTTGGACGATGCTTGCTCATCCTTTACTGATCGCCGCTCGTAGAATTAATCCACGATGGAGTGCAGTTATCGGTGGATTTGGACTAATGGCTTGGGACTTATTTTTAGATCCGCAGATGGTTAGAGATGGGAGATGGAGTTGGGCTAACCCAGATCCGTACATTCCCTTTATGCCGGAAATCCCAGCGTCAAATGCACTTGGTTGGTTCCTTTCCGGGATATTACTTTGAACGATTACTCAGTATCAGTTCTCGATGATAATTCAACAGATTCAACTGCGGAAGTAGTGCGGTCTTTTGCTAATCAATACGACAAAATAGAAATTTTGGAGGGTAAGCCACTTCCATCTGAATGGCTTGGGAAAAATTATGCCTGCCACCAATTAGCTGTGGCTAAATCAGATACAAGATTTTTAGTCTTTTTGGATGCTGATGTCAGAGTAAGTAAGGATGCTATCGCTAGTGCTGTTTCCGAACTCCAAATAAAGAATTTGGATTTCATCTCCCCTTATCCAAGGCAGATTGCTAAAAGTTGGAGTGAGTATTTAATTCAACCATTATTGCAATGGAGTTGGCTAAGTACGCTGCCAATTAAGTTGGCGCAAAAATCGAGCAGACCTTCTTTAACAGCTGCAAATGGTCAGTTTTTTGTGGTGCAAACTGCGGCATACATAGCTAGTGGTGGTCACAAAGCAATAAAAGGCGAAGTAATCGATGACATGGAGTTAGCAAAGTCATTGAAGCGTGCCGGCTTTAAAGGAGGAGTAAGCAATGGGTCAAATATTGCTTCCTGCCGTATGTATCAAAATTGGCCTCAACTTCGTAATGGTTATCAAAAATCACTTTGGCGAGCTTTCAACTCAATACCAAATGCAATTGGTTTGTCGCTGCTACTAATTTTACTTTTTGTTTATCCATTTTTTGAAATGCTAAACGGTTCATTGATTGGTTTAATTTCTTATCTTTTGATTGTTTTATCCCGAATGTTTGCCGCTAAACTTTCACGAGGAAATTTACTTTCTTCATTCTTGCACCCAATCTCAATATTATTTCTCATCTATATACTTACAACATCATGGATTCAACATTCGCGCGGGAACCTTTCCTGGAAAGGTAGAAAAATATGAGTGAAAAAGGTGGCGAGATAGTTGTAATCGGGGCTGGCATGGGTGGACTTGCTGCCGCTACCCGCCTTGCTAAAGCTGGTTTTAAAGTAAGAGTTTTCGAAGCCAGTTCGCAACCAGGCGGAAAATCTACCTGCTGTCTACCGTGACCTATTTTTGAAAAGTGGAAAGCATTTGGGTCAAGTACTCAAAGTAACTCCGGTAGAACCAGCCTTTGATTATTTCTTTTCAGATGGAACTAGGCTGACTTTGCCTTCCTCATCTAGGGCCGGAACAACTACAGCTATAGAAAAATCTTTTGGACCGAAAGTGGCTGCTGAATGGGAAAATTTAATGAAACGTGCCGAGAAAATGTGGGCCGTCTCTCGAGAACCATTTGTTGAATCAGAGCTAGGAAGTATTACTTCATTAATTGCTAGGCCAAAAATTTTGGCCGATCTTTTTACCATCGCTCCGTGGCGTTCACTCCGGTCATTGGTCAACCGAAAAATTCGCGATCCGCATTTACGCACCTTGATAGATCGTTATGCAACTTATACCGGCTCTGACCCTCGCAAAGCCCCAGCAGTGCTTTTAACAATCCCATATGTAGAAATGGTTTTTGGGGCTTGGCATATTGGTGGCGGAATTGGCAATTTAGGTAAAGCACTTGCAGAGCGCGCTGAAAATTGTGGTGCGCTAATTGAATACGACTGCCCAGTAGCTCAAATATTAACTTCTGATGGGAAAGTGAGTGGAGTTAAATTAAGCGATGGCCGAATAATAGATTCGCTGACTGTAATAAGTAATGCAGATTCTGAATTAACATATGGAACATTACTTGGTGATCTAGCAATAGCACGCAAAGAAAAACAAAAAATTATAAAAAGTGAACCATCGTTATCAGGTTTTTATTTAACAATTGGGCTGAAGGGTAAGCGATCAAATCTAAATCATCACACGATTTCTTTCCCAGAAGATTATGATGCTGAATTTGATGCAGTCTTCAAAGATTTTCAACCAGTTGTAGATCCAACGCTTTACATCTGTTCCCCACAAGATGAAGAGATGGTACCCAACAAAGATTTGGCAAACCATGAAAGTTTATTTGTTCTGGTAAATGCTCCAAGACACAGCAAGGGTGGCAATGGTTTTGATTGGAGTACTCCGGGTGTTGCAAAAGATTATGCAGACCACCTGGTGGATCTATTAGTCAGGAAAGGGTTGATAGAACGCGAACGAATTGAAGTTCTTGAATATGGGTCACCGTTACAGATTGAAAATAACCACCTCGCACCTGGTGGCTCGATTTACGGTCGATCAAGTAATGGTGTCCGTGCCGCTTTTGCAAGAGCCAAGAATCGATCTCCAATTAACGGACTTTATTTGGTTGGCGGTTCCGCACACCCAGGTGGTGGATTGCCACTAGTTGGCTTAAGCGGCGAGATTGTTGCAGGGATAATTTCTCAACGGTCTAAAGGAAACAATGGCCTTTGGGCTCGCCGATAATCAATCTTTGCCAATGCCGGTGATGTAGGTCCAGGAATATCTAGAATCAAAACTTCATCGAATAAGTCAACATATCCGGCTCTGAAAAGCGCGCATGATCGAACATGTACCGCATCTGCCTTTCCAACCGCCAGTCCAACGCTTTCATATGTAGCTGGATCAAATGAGGGGGTGGGCTCGGTACTAACTAAAATTATCAAACCACGTCCACAATCTATTGTTGCCCAATTACCAATTGAGACCTCTTGTCCATTCATTACAATTCCCTTGAGCAATATTGGCGTCGTTCCCAAATTTAAAACTTTTCCCGATATCAACACTTGACTGGACCACCTTGGATCAAGGGAGGCGCCAATCGATAGATTCACTTCACCGCCAACGCCCACATCATTAGCATCCGCAACTGCGTTCACATCGACAACGTTTGTGTAAACATTGAAATCTGGCCCAGCCTTTATTAGTTCTCCAATTAAAACGGCATTATCACCGGCAGCCCCGCCTGGTGGCGCATCACTTGATTGCAATAAAATTGAAAATTTACTGCGTCCTAATTGATTGCCTCGTCTAATCTTTTCTATAGCCTCAATTGGTTTTACCAAATCCACCTCAAACTGCTCTTTAATCTCCCAGATTTTATCGCTGATCTCTGTGGCAATTTTCAATAGCTCCGGCTTCGCCAGCGTGCCGGTAACAGTTACTGCAAAACCTAACTTTGGTACATCTATCCAAGGCTGTACTGGGAATAAGGAGATATCCAACACGCGATCAGATAAATAAGAATCAGCCAAATTTCGTACCTGTAACATCGGCTCAGATTTAATAATTTGGACTTCGGCTGGAATTAATAATGGAATTTTCGATATTGCACTTTGAATCGGAGCGCCCCCTGCGAGTAAATCCAACAATAGTTTGGCAGCTTTTGCGCCGGTATCTGCTTGATCTATATGCGGATATGTTTGGTATCCAATTAATATGTCAGCATGTTCCAAAATCTCACTTGTTACATTTGCATGTAAGTCATGAGTTACCGCGATTGGAATCTCTTCTCCAATTAAAGCGCGCACTCTGGCCACGATCTCTGCGTCTGCGTAATCATGAGTTTGAGTAATCAATGCGCCATGTAAATTTAAAATAACCCCATCCAGGGCTGGAAGTGAAACCAGCATTTCAAAAGCTGGTTGTAATAGCGCCCTGAAATCATCATCACCCAAGACTCCCCCGGACATTCCCCAAGCGCGCATGATTGGGATTACCTCGCATGATTGAGATCTAAGGTATGAAATAGCACCCGCAATCTCGGTATTAGAGCCTTTAGATTTTATATCTGCCTCTTGGCCATACCAGATTCCTTGCATTTTGAAATCTTCATAACTGGCATTTTTTGCCGAGAAAGTATTGGTTTCTTGGATCAAACTCAAAACCGCGATTTTAATACTCATTGTGCACTCGAATTTTGTAATCTTTGATATGAATACTTAATTACCTGAGCTAACGCTGCTAATTGAAATACCATCCAAAGTAAAATACTGATGTTTTGCAAATCCAAATTATATATTCCAAGTGCTAACGCGATAGCAATAAAAATCGCCCGCACCGGTCTTTCACAAATACTGACAACACCAATCTCATTGTTCACAAGAGATGAAAGCCTGGCTCTGGCATACTCTTGAGTTGCTGCTGCACACCAGGCAATCAGCAATACCCAAATTGGCACTCCCGCAAAGTAGGCGGTCAACACCCACAATGCTTCTACTATGCGATCTAAAGTTGAATCCCAAAGTGCGCCCCACTTTGAAGCGCGATCCTTTGCAATTGCAACAGCCCCATCTAATCCATCGCTGATCACTGAAAGTAAAATGAAAATTGGAGCCCATAATGTATTTCTTTCAAGTAGAGCGAAGCAGGCAAGTAAGAGCCCTAATAATGAAACTACATCTGCAGGAATCCGAAGTAGCACGAATGGTTTTGCAAGATAAAAGTTAATTAGCAAATATCCGCGGGCAATTCCGGTGGGCCCTTCTCCCTCTTGATAACCATGAAGAGAAGACCAACGCTCTAAGTATTCTCTATTGTTCATTTTCTATTTACCTAAATCTAAATTCTGGCAAACTTTTACGGTTGCCTCTGCAGTATTCATTGTATAAAAATGCAACGATTTACAACCGAGTGCCAATAGCTGAGTGCATAGTTCAGCTGCAACTTCAACACCCAATTCACGCACTGCGTTTTCATCCTCTGCTACGGCCTCAAATCTTGCTCGCGTTTTCTCAGGAATTTGAGTTCCTGATAATTGGGCAAACTTTACAAGTTGCTTAACATTGGTAACTGGCATAACTCCTGGAATCAATTTTAATTTTGATCCAGCTTTTTCTAACTGGTTCATCAATCTTTCCCAAGAAGATATTTCAAAAAAGAATTGTGAGATGGCAAAAGTTGCGCCAAATTGTTCTTTGCGAAGCAGTGTTTCTAGATCTAATTCAACATTTCCATTTGATGCAGGGTGAAGATCTGGAAATGCGGCTACCCCAACCCCTAACCCTTTCTCCACAGTTAGCTTTACAAGTTGGTCGGCATGATCAAAGCCCCCGGGAGTTGATTCCCATGTCGCCAACGGCCCCCCAACCGGATCACCACGCAATGCCAATACCTCTTTAATGCCCGCGCTTTTATAGGAATCAAGCACCTCAGAGAGTTCGGTTTCCGATGAACCTACGCAAGTTAAATGAGCAACCGTATCGAGCCCAGTTCGCTGGCCAATTTCTTCAGTGACTCGAATGGTCCGTTCGCGGGTTGAGCCTCCTGCCCCATAAGTAACCGAGACAAATTTTGGAGATAGTGATCGCAGTTGGGTTAACTCTTGCCATAACCGCTCTTCACCTGGCTGGTCTTTAGGCGGAAAAAATTCAAAAGAGAGTTCGGTCAAGGGGTCCTGGTGAGCGTTATCCACGAGGTGCAGGGTAGCGTTGCCACGTGTTCTCTGCCCCCCGTTTAGAAATTGAAACCACCTTAAAAGATTTTCTCGAGCGGATAACCCGCGACTTATCTGAGATTTCCGCAGAACTAGCTCCGGTCAGTGCTGAAATCACCAGGTTTTTGGCAACCGGAAAAAGATTTCGTCCACTTTTTGCATATGCCGGATACCTGGCCGCAGGTGGTCAAAATGACGGAGCGCAATTAAAAAATATGTTGAAGGCGGCAACCTCGCTCGAATTACTTCAGGCTTGCGCTCTTATCCATGACGATCTGATGGATGGCTCGGATATGCGTCGTGGTGCACCTGCGGTCCATCGCTACTTTGAAAATTACCACCTCGAAAATTCCATGCGTGGCGACAAAACGCAATTTGGTCTATCTGCGGCGATATTGCTTGGTGATTTTGCATTGATCTGGGCTGACCAATTAATAAATGAATCTGGCTTATCTGATGAACAATTGCGCAGGTTGCTTCCACTAAATGACTTAATGCGAATTGAGTTAATTGCCGGGCAATATTTAGATGTTCGGGAAAGTGCGGCTACAACCTCTAGCGTAGAGCGAGCCTTAAAAGTAGCGCGTTACAAATCTGGAAAATACACAATCGAGCGGCCCCTACACTTCGGTGCACTAATCGCTGGTTCTTCCGTTGAGACTAATTCTGCACTCACTAAATTTGGGATTCCACTAGGTGAGGCATTCCAATTGCGGGATGATCTTCTTGGAGTTTTTGGAGATCCGGAGACAACTGGGAAGCCAGCCGGTGATGACCTGCGGGAAGGAAAGCGAACAGTACTTACTGCTTTAGCTATGGAAAGCTTTTCTGCACAACAAGCAGATATTTTTAATTCACATTTTGGTGAATCGAATATAACTGCTGAGCAAATTGCAGAACTTCGAGATATAATTACAGAAGTTAATGCTCCAGCAAATGTAGAGGCTCTAATCGAAGATTTAACCGCTAGCGCCTTGCGAGCACTTGAATCTGAACACATAACTGAAAATTCCAAACCGTATCTAAATGAATTAGCCCTAATGGCTACAAAACGTAAGATCTAGCATGAGGAGTTGAGTAGTGCGTACCGTTAAAGGGCCGACCGAAAACGTTGTGATAGTTGGAGCTGGGCTTGCTGGGTTGAGTGCAGCCTTGCGGCTTGCCGGCGCTGGAAGATCAGTAACAGTAATCGAACGTGAATCAGTTCCAGGTGGTCGAAGTGGATTGCTACAAAAAGAAGGCTACAACTTTGATACTGGCCCAACAGTTTTGACCATGCCTTCGTTGATTGAAGACGCATTTAATAGTGTTGGTGAAGAGATGAAAGATTGGTTGGATTTAATTCCGCTCCGGCCGCTTTACCGTGCTTTTTACCACGATGGATCACAACTGGATGTATACCCAGATACTAAAGAGATGGAAGCAGAGATTGCGAAGGTAATTGGAGCTGAGGAAGCAATCGGCTATCGCAACTATGTAGATTTTGTTACTAAGTTGTATAAATATGAGATTAACGATTTTATCGATCGGAATATTGATTCCCCGTTTGGGTTGCTGACGCCAAATTTAGCTAGATTGGTCGCTATTGGTGGGTTTCGCAAACTATCTCCTAAAGTTTCACAATTTCTCAAAGATCCTCGGACCCAAAAGGTTTACTCCTTTCAGGCCATGTATGCCGGTGTAAGTCCACAACAAGCTCTGGCAATTTATGCAGTTATCGCTTACATGGATTCAGTAAATGGAGTTTTCTTTCCTCGTGGAGGAATGCATGCAGTCCCAAGAGCTTTAGCCGCAGCTGCTGAGAAACATGGAGTCAAATTTAAGTATTCAACAACAGCGGCCACTATTGAAAAAAGCAATGGTCGTGCTACGGCTGTCATAACGACAGAGGGTGAACGAATTCCATGTGATGCACTTATTTTAAATCCAGATTTACCTGTTGCTTGGAAAGAATTAATTGGCAAAGAGCCTTGGTCGATAAAGCGCCTGAATTACTCCCCTTCCTGCGTGACCATGTTGGTTGGTTCAAAAAAATCTTATGACCATATTGCGCATCACAACATCCACTTTGGTGCTTCATGGGATGGGGTTTTCGATGAGCTAATTAATAAAAAGATTTTAATGACAGATCCATCTATTTTGGTAACTGTTCCGTCACTTGATGATAAATCTTTAACGCCTCCTGGGAAAGAGTCCTATTACGTACTTTTCCCAACTCCCAACCTTGATGCTGATATTGATTGGAAAGTGACCGGCCCTAAATATCGAGATCAGATGGTAAAAACATTAGAACAAAGAGGCTATACAGATTTCGGTGATTCAATTGAAGTCGAACATCTAACGACACCGCTGGATTGGGAAGCCCAAGGAATGGAGCGGGGCGCACCATTTGCAAGTGCACATACTTTCTTCCAGACCGGTCCATTCAGGCCAAGAAATTTAGCAGCCGGTTTTGAAAATATAGTTTTCGCTGGATCGGGAACTCAACCTGGAGTTGGCGTTCCGATGGTTTTAATCTCTGGAAGATTAGCTGCCGAGCGGATTCTCGGGAAAAGATAGTGGATGAATTAACTGCTGCGGGAATTCAGTGCCAAGATTTACGTGAATCCTACGCAGAGTGTAAAAGATTAAATTCACTTCATGGAAAAACTTATTTCTTAGCGACTTTGCTGCTTCCTAAAGCAAAACGTCCTTTTGTTCATGCCCTTTATGGATTTGCCAGATATGCAGATGAGATCGTTGATGATCTGAATTCGACGCTTAGTGAAGTAGAAAAAGCTCACGCCTTGCAAAAATGGAGTGACCAGATATTAAGGGATTTAGTCAGTGGTAAAAGCACAGATCTAATTGGAGCGGCGCTCATAGATACCGTGACTAGATTTAGTATTCCATTAAAATACTTTGAAGCATTTATACATTCTATGAAGATGGATCTAACGATCACGGAATACAAAAATTATGAAGCCCTGATGGAGTATGTCTATGGCTCTGCGGCTGTAATTGGCCTACAAATGGTTCCGATTCTTGGACCGCTATCCCCTGGCGCTTATGAATGTGCCGAAAAGTTGGGAATCGCATTTCAATTAGCTAATTTTATTCGAGATGTAGGCGAAGACCTCGATCGAGGCCGGGTTTATCTGCCGCTTGATGAATTGGCTACATTCGGCGTAACCCGATCAGATTTAGAGAAACGAATCCTTACTCCAGAGATTATCGACGCCTTGAAATTCAACATTGAACGCGTACGTAGATTGCAACGAGAAGCCGCTCCAGGCATTGCGATGTTAGATAAAAGCAGCAGAGCTTGTATCGAGGCCGCTAGTGAGCTGTACTGTGGAATAGTTGATGAAGTTGAAGCAATTAATTACCAAATTTTCACGAAGCGAGCTAAGACTTCTACTTGGCGCAGGATTAAAGTTGCCTTTCCAGCATGGTTACAAGCGGTTCGGGCTCGAACTTTTTCCTAAATTAATCCAAAGAGATAAAACCGACAAAATTAATGCGAATCCAAAAAGAAGATCTTCTGCGGGAGCTGAAAAGAACCGTATTCCAATAATTACTCCAGGATCGTATATCACAATATTTCGTGAAGTTAGCCACCAATTTGTCATAAATTGAAAAGGTAAAATTATTGCGTAAGAAGTCCAAAAGGCAGCCCTCTTTAAGAGCGCGGTTTTAATAATAAATAGATCTAAAATCACGGCGACGATGACAGCGAGAATTGAAATTTGGGTATAACTCATTTTTCATCCCCAATAATCCAATGCTTTTTAACATTTCGCACGGCTTCAATTGTCATAATCGCTGCAAGAGGAATCACTATAAAAAATAAGTACTCTTCAAGCGGGATATTTAGTGGACCAAACCAGCCAATGATTTGTTGCTTATCAAAATACCAATGTTTATTTGCAATTGCGTACGCATCCCAAAGCAAGAAAGATACTGCTACCGGAGCGATTGCCATCATGGCTCTTTTGATGCGCTTTAGTACTCGGACTTTTAATGCAATCTCTAGCCAGAAAGAGCCAACAACAGTAAAGGCCAACATGGCAATATAGGAAAGATGAGTCACATATAGGATTTTTGCAGATGAAAATCGTTTACGCCACTGATAAGGTTTAGAACACACGGGAGCCGCCAAGGCTGAGAGGGTGAAAATCTCACCGACCGTCGAACCAGTCCGGTAATGCGGATTGGAAGGAGGATAAATGTTTACTTTATTCACTGCTTGGGGATATGAAGTATCACTTCTTGAATTCACGGCTGCGATAGTTTCATTAATTGGCGTCTATCTTGGAACGACTGGCAAACAGATAACTTGGCCGTGGTGGATTGCTAGCTCAATTTTGTATGCAATCTGGTTTTATCAAGCTAAGTATTTCGCAAGTTTTGCAACTCAATTTATTTTTATTGGATTCGGAATTTGGGGCTGGTTTGGTTGGGGTAGAAAAGGTGCACAACCATCCAAAATGTCACTGCGAAGTAAGTGGATCTCACTAGGAATCTTTAGTGCGACCTGGATCGGTTTTGCTCCTTATTTAAAATCTATCGGCGCTGTTGCAATTTGGAGTGACACTTTTGGCTTACTTGGAAGTGGTGCTGCGCAAATTTTGATGGTACGTCAAAAGTGGGAAAGTTGGGCCTTGTGGTTTGCAGTTGATGTCGTCCTAACAGTCCAATACGCCCGCGGAGGCTATTACTTCACCTCGTTGGTTTATGCAGTGTTTACTGCGATGGCAATTCTTGGTTGGATCCGTTGGTATGCAATGCACAAACAATTTAAGGAAGATCTGAAAGTTGATTAATTTTCCAGATGTGGAATTTGAACCAATTGTTTCTGCGATCTCAGAAATATCTGCAAATAAAGCTGGGCCAATGTTGATCGCAATCGACGGTCCCGCTGGTTCTGGGAAAACTTCTTTAGCAAATCAGCTCTCCAATAAGTTGAACTCGGTTACCACAATTCATATGGATGATCTTTATAACGGTTGGGAGGATGCCCTTACGGCCACGCTGACTCAGCATTTGGAAGAATGGATTATCGATCCGTTTGGTAAGCACCAAAGTGCTCACTATCAAAAATTTAATTGGTCAACCGGTGAATATGGTCTGGCGGTTGAAGTAAGAGATATCGAGCTATTGATTTTGGAGGGCGTTGGTGCGGCCCAAGAGATAATTCGCCAGAGCGCAGATCTGACCATCTGGATTGAAGTTGGTCCACAAATAGGGCTAGCTAGAGTCCTAAACCGAGATGGTGACCAGTTATTACCATATATGTTGAAGTGGCAGGAGCGCGAAAGAGCACATTTCCTAAAGGATCAGACCAAAGAAAATTGTCAGATTTTTATTGATGGTAGCAATACTCAAATTAGGTAGGGCAAGGCTCCGAAGTTAAACCACTCAAGTTGTTTACACTCACGATGTGTCTGATTTGCGTGGTGAGTTAATAGATGGCCGCTACCAAATTGGAGCGGTAATCGCCAGCGGTGGCATGGCTACCGTGTACTCGGCAATTGACACCAGACTAGATCGCCCGGTCGCTGTAAAAATCATGCACGCCCATCTTGCTCAAGATGAAGATTTTGTTGCCCGATTTATTCGAGAAGCGAAAGCAGCAGCGGCGATTTCACACCCAAATTTGATTTCAGTCCATGACCAAGGATGGAATACCGGCGGAGTGCCAGCTGTCTTTTTAGTGATGGAACTTGTAAGTGGAAGCACTTTGCGCGATCTCATAAATCAAAAAGGTCGACTGGCTCCTGAAGAAGTACTGCCAATTTTAAGTGAGGTGTTAAGCGCTCTTGCGGTTGCTCACAAAGCAGGAATTGTGCACCGAGATTTAAAACCTGAAAATATTATGATCTCTACCGAAGGAAAAATTAAAGTTGGAGATTTCGGTTTAGCTAGAGCGATGTCAGCAGGACAAACGTTAACTGCCGATGCAAGTGTCTTGCTCGGAACTGTTGCATATTTAGCCCCTGAACAGGTTCAAAGAGGTATCGCTGATGCGCGAAGTGATGTGTACTCATTAGGTGTCGTAACCTTCGAGGCTTTGACCGGTAAAAAACCTTATGAAGGCGAATCCCCCATACATATCGCTTATCAACATGTTAATGAACGAATTCCCGCTCCTTCAACTGTAGTTACAAATTTGCCTAAAGAGATTGATGAATTAGTACTACGAGCAACTTCTCCAGATCCTGATTTAAGGCCAGCAAATGCTCAAGAATTGCTAGAGCTGGTCCGTCTTGCACAGATTGCAATTGATCCAGCTAATCGACAACTCTCGTTGCCACTTGGACTTCCACCGATGCCTGTGCCAATCAAAAAAGAGCCGCGGTCAAAAGTTAAAAAGATAAAAGAGATCTCCAAAAAAATGGATACTGCTCCTGTTATCCAAAATAAATATTCAGATACAGGTGAAATTCGTCGGCAAACGTCAAAACGCGTAAAACGAAATCGGATTATTGCTATCGCCCTATTTTTTGCTTTACTGCTAAGTGCAGGTGCGACTTGGTATAACTATTTTGGTCCGGGCGCAAAAGTTTCCATACCTTCGATTGTGGGCATGAAAAGCAGTGAAGCCAAAAACACTCTGACGCAAGCAAATTTAAATTTGAAAATTACCAAAGAGATTTTTAGCGAAGAGATAAGTAAAGGCCGAGTTATTGAAATGAGCCCATCCGCAGGAGAAAAGATTGCAACAGATGGTTTTATTAATGTGATTGTCTCTAAAGGTCCCGAACGATATCTGGTACCTAAACTTTCAGGATTATCTCTTGCTGACGCTGGTCCTTTGCTGACTAAATCAAAACTTGTGATTGGAAGTACAAATTATGTTTTTAATGAAAAAATTGAGAAAGATTTAATTATTGGCTCCTCCCCTACCTTCGGGGAAATGCTTAAGAAGAATTCACCAGTAAATCTTTTAATCAGCAAGGGTTCTGATCTAATTGAGGTAGGTGCTTATGCCGGAAAGAGCTCAGAGCAGGCATTAACTGAATTAAATGATGCTGGATTTAATGTCACTGTTAAAGAAAAATTTAGTGAAACTGTTAAAGCTGGAAATGTGATATCGCGCGACCCGCAGGAATTAAAAATATCTCGTGGTGCCAAGATCACTTTAACTGTGTCAAAAGGTCCAGAGTTTGCCTTGATACCTTCTGGCTTGTTGAAATCTGACCAGCAGTCAGCCACTAAGAAATTAGAAAATGCTGGATTTATCGTTAAAGCGTCCCCACCAAGTAAAAAAATCGCTGGGAAGGTACCGAAGGTGTACCGGGTTACGCCCACACAGGGAAGTAAGGCTAAACGCGGTTCAACTGTTTTAATAGAACTCAAATAATCTGGCTCAACCGCCTAGGCTAAGCATTGTGCCCTCATCTAAGACACCTAATTCAGCTAAACCTTCCGTACTCGGCCCCCGTATAGGTGCACATGTTCCTACCTCTGGAGGGCTCGCAAAACGAGCTCTTGGATACGCCAAAACTATTGAGGCTGAAAGTATCCAGATCTTCGCCTCAAGCCCGCGTGCTTGGGCGATGCCGACTCCAGATCCTGCCGCCGATTTAGCTTTTCGAAATGGCGCCGCGGATATGGATATCAGTACATACATCCACGCCTCATTTCTGATTAACCTCGGCTCTCCAACCGTTGCTACATACGAAAACTCATTAGCTGCTACAGAGTATTCGTTGAAACGCGGCGGCGATCTTGGCGCTCTTGGCGTTGTTATTCATACTGGTTCTGCAGTCAATGAAGATTATGTTGAAAAGTCTTGGAAGCAGATTCACGACGGGATGATGCCAATCTTGGAAAATCTTCCAGATGATGCGCCTTTTCTACTTTTAGAACCAACTGCGGGGCAAGGGCAATCACTTGTCAAGAAGATAAATGAAGTAGAAAAGTATTTAATTGCGCTTGAGTATCACCCAAAGGTTGGAATCTGCCTTGATACTTGCCATGTTTTTGCGGCAGGGCATGACATCTCCAAAAAAGGTGGAATGAATGAAACTCTTGAGTTGTTAATTTCGGTAGCAACTGCTGATCGAATCAAGTTGGTCCATGCAAATGATTCGATGGATGTTTGTGGTGCGCTCAAAGATCGGCACCAATCTATCGGCCAAGGTCATATCGGAACTGAGCCTTTTCGCGAGTTAATGCAACATCCAGCGATGCAAAATGTTCCATTAATCCTGGAAACCCCAGGCGCCGAACCAGAACATGGTGCAGAGGTGCAGATCCTTAAGAAGTTACGTGCCAAGAAGTGAGCGACCGAAAAAGAATTTGGGCTGTCATTGGATTAACAGCAGTAACTGCAGTTTGGGGTGCAGCTTTTGTGCTCATGAAGGATGCTCTTGAACGTCAACCAGTAAATGATTTTCTAGCCACTAGATTTGCGATTGCTACTTTAATTTTAATAGCTATTCGCCCCAAGGTGCTAAAAGAGATTAATTTAAAAATGTTGAAAGTTGCAGTTCCACTTGGATTACTGCTCACTCTTGGATACATCACACAATCATCTGGGCTGACACATTCGACTGCCGCAATTACTGGTTTCGTCACGGGTTTGTATGTGATTTTTACGCCGCTACTAAGTGCAATTTTCCTAAAGAAAGTAATTACCAAAATCGAATGGGCGGGAGTATTTGTCGCCACCATTGGACTGGGTCTACTTTCCTTGCGCGGGTGGGCAATCGGTTTTGGAGAGTTCCTAACTTTACTTTGCGCTCTATTTTTTGCCCTTCATATCATCGGACTCGGTGAGTGGTCATCCCGCTTTGCTACATATCCTTTGACGGTAGTACAACTAGGCACAGTCGCGATCTTTACTGGCATAGCTGGCTTTTCAAATGGATATGTATCTCCCCCAGATTCAGAAGTCTGGAAGGCAATCTTAATAACTGCTTTATTTGCAACCTCTGCCGGCTTCTTAATCCAGACTTGGGCACAATCTCACATGGATGCCACAGGAGTGGCTGTAATTCTTACTCTTGAAGTGGTATTTGCGGCGTTAGTATCCGTGATTGCGGGTCAAGAAACTCTTACCGCAAGAACGCTTACCGGTGGAGCATTGATCGTTTTCGCAATGATTGCCATGCAACTCAACCCAAAGTACTATCTTTCTAGGTTTAGTGATAAAAAACTCTAATAGGAGAGCATCCATGAAAAACAAATTAACCAAACTTGCTAGAGCGTATTGGACCGCGGAAGAGAGTCGAGATATCAAAGCGATTCTTTCCTTCTTTTCAGAAGATGCTAGGTGGACCGGTCCGGATGGCATAACACTTGTCGGACATGATCAAATTCGCACTTTCTATGAGAACAGCGCAGCGGCCTATCCTGGATTATCAGTTGAAGTTATGCGCTCTTACGGTGACAAGCATGAAGGAACGGTGGAATGGTGCGCTAAATTAACCGCACCTGATGGGCGAGTACTGGATCTAAGCGGTGTAAATATAATGAAAAGAAAGAAAGATAAATTCACCCACTTAACTGCATATTTCAATTTGGGCGCTTTTTAATTTTGAGGAGAAGTTGATCATGAGTCAAAAAAGAACCGCAATTGTTACTGGTGGGGCATCTGGAATTGGTGCGGCATGTGTCCGTAGGTTTTTAAAAGATGGGATTTCTGTAGTCGCCCTTGATTTAAATGAAAATTTACTCAAAAAAATGCAGGTCGATTTAAATAATCCTAATCTGCATATAGTCGCCGGAGATGTTTGCGATGAAACCGTTCGCGGCCAGGCAATTGATTTGGCAGTGAGTAAAGGTGGTTCGCTAGATATATTGGTAAATAACGCAGCGGTCTTTTTACTCTCTGGCATCGATGCCACCCGCGAACAGTGGCAAAAAACTTTTGAGGTAAACCTGCTAGCCGGTGCAAATTTAGTAACTCAATCACTTAGCCAACTTCGCGAAAGTTCTAACCCAGCGATCGTAAATATCGCCAGTATCTCTGCGCATCGCGCACAGACAGGTAGATGGACATACAACGCCATGAAGGGTGCGCTGCTTGAATTAACTAAATGCCAAGCATTAGATCTTTCCAAAGATCGCATCCGGGTTAACTCGGTAAGTCCTGGATGGATTTGGACTGAAACTCTTGATGAAGCTGCTGGAAATGATCGTAAAAAGTGGGAACCAGTTTGGGGTCTGTACTCGATGATGAATCGTTGTGGTGAACCTGATGAAGTTGCTTCCGCTGTGGCTTGGCTGGCTAGCACTGATGCAAGTTTTGTGACCGGCGCAGATCTAGCTGTAGATGGTGGTTACTTAGCATTGAGTCCAGAAGCCACAGATACCCTCGATTTACAGAGAGGTTAACCTAATGAAATGCATCGATTCGCATATGCATCTGTGGGATTTAAATGTAGGGACATATCCTTGGTTAACTGGTGCAGAAGATCGCGAAACTGCATTTGGTAATTTAAAAAATTTAGCAGTTGATTATCTTTTACCCGAATATCGAAAAGATACCGCAACTATTGAACTTGCTGGATTAGTCCATGTTGAAGCTGCTTGGGATCCAACTAACCCAGTTGGAGAAAGTAAATGGTTAGCAAAAACTCTGGCCGGTTTTGAAACCCCCTATGCAATCATCGCTGGTGGAAATTTACTGAAAGCGGATTTTCCAGAGTTACTAGCGGCGCATCGCCAAGCCAGTGATCGAGTCGTTGGCGTTAGGCAGATTCTTAATTACCACGTCGATCCCGAGTACACCTTTACAGATTCCCCTGAGATTATGCATGACAAAACATGGCGCAAAAACTTTGCCCACCTTGGCGACGAGGGAATGATCTTCGACTTGCAAATTTTCCCAGATCAATCAGCAGGAGCGGCAGGATTGGCCCAAGAATTTCCGCAAACCAAGATGGTTATAAATCATTTCATCATGCCACTTAAATGGGACCGTGCCGGTATCGCTGAGTGGAAAAAGGAGTTAGCAAAATTAGCTGCACATGAAAATATCGCAATTAAATTAAGTGGTCTGTACATGTATCACCGCAACTGGCCAAATGATGCGATGGATACCTTGATTGACACCGCACTAGAATTATTTACTCCAGATCGAGTGATGTGGGGAAGCAATTTTCCAGTAGATCGCCAATTTGTTTTGTTGGAAAAATTAGCGATCGACTTTGAAACTAGCCTTGCTCGTCATGCTTTACCTACTCGCGAAGCTGTTATGTGGAAAACCGCAAACAGTTGGTACCGCTTAGGTGCTAACTGATTTAATTACTAGGTTTTAGCTGCTTTTTAACTAATGTGTATAGATAGCCAACCAAAGCCACTGTCGTTATCAATCCCAAAATAGCAAGAGTTAAAAATGGCGATATCACTGATTGAACAATTATTGGTATGGCAATTTGCGCCAAGGATTCAGTTGAATTTGAGCCAATACTTCCACCAGCTGCAGAGCCAATCAAGTAAATCAAAATAGAAATTACCGCGAATACTGCACTTTGAATGCCAGAAAATTTTAATCCATTATGGAAGTTGCTAGCAAATCTCCAATAAAGGGCAGAAAATAAAATAAACCCGATCCATAAAATAAAGACCAGACCAGTAAATGCCTTCTTAATTTGCACTAAATCAATATCAGCGTCCCCACTTTTAAGAGAAATTGGGGCAATGTCTTTAATTTGATCTTTTGCTAATGAAAAAAGTGGATTAACTGTAGAAAAAGCTTTAAGCGCCATTGCTGCGATCGGGCGAATATCTATTGTTGCAGCCTGGCTATCCCCATCTACATAAAAATCGTAAGCCTTGTGGGTAATGCCAATTACTTCATCTTCAAAAGCCTTTGTTCCCATGGCATCAGAAACAGCAACTCTGATTTCTTTAGCCTTTTCCTTAAACAGTAAAGCTTCTGCTCCTTTTGAATCTTTTGAAATACTTTCAACTAATTTATTCGCTGCAGCATCTCGAAACTCACTTTTTGCTAAAAGGGAATGAGCAATTTTCGGCGCTGGATTAGATTTACCTACGGCAAGATAGACGCCACTTGCAATTGGCAGAAAAATCAAAATTAAAGTGCTTAAAAGTGCAAACGTAATTGCTGGGCCCCGTTTGGCAGTAAGGAAGATGGGATTTGTCATTGGTGAAGAGTATGCAGATACTCACTTATGCGCAAGGGTATTAAAGCGCGCCTTCGTGTTTTAGTAACCATTCTTTCTTTGAAACTCCATAGCCATAATTTCCAAGTGCGCCCCCACTTTTGACAATCCGATGACACGGAATAATTGGAGCAACCGCATTGCGGCCGCATGCCGTACCCGCTGCACGAACGGCTGCTGGCGATCCTGAACGCTGGGCTAAATCTGCATACGAGATTACTTTTCCACTTTTAATTTTCCGCATTGCTTTCCAAGCCGCTTGTGAAAAATGAGATCCTGGCTGACGTACCTCTATTGCATTTAGTGCATCTAATTCGCCGTCAAAATAGGCGTTAATTAAATCTGCAATTTTGCCAGTTGCTTTACTGTTCTTGATTTCTCTCTCTTGGTCTTCACTTGATAATTTTCTGGTCAATTCAGCTAAGTTGCTAAATCCAGCAGCTAGGACAAGATCACTATCTGCAATCCATAGCAAGGAACCAATTGGAGACTTGATGGAGGCAGTTGAAAGCACTGCAAAAGGCTAGCGATCACGCAGCATTTCGGCAACGAGGAAAGCAAGTTCAAGTGATTGAGTATGGTTCAAACGTGGGTCACAAGCGGTCTCATATCGCGAAGAAAGATCATCATGTGAGATTTGCTCTCCCCCACCGACGCACTCAGTTACATCATCTCCAGTTAACTCAATATGAATGCCACCAGGATGAGTTCCTAATTTCTTATGTACTTCAAAGAATCCACGAACCTCATCTAATACATCATCAAATTTTCTCGTCTTGTAACCACTTGGAGCCTCATAAGTATTGCCATGCATAGGGTCGCAAACCCATAAAACTTTTGCTCCAGATTTTGTAACACCTTCAACTAATTTAGGAAGTGCCTCACGAACTACACCTGCACCCATACGGGTGATGAAGGTCAACCTGCCAGGTTCACGATTTGGATCTAACTTCTCAATTAAGGCCAATACCTCATCAACTTGGGTTTTAGGTCCAAGTTTTACGCCAATTGGATTGCGAATTTTGGAACAGAAATCAACATGTGCTCCATCAATTTTGCGAGTGCGTTCCCCGATCCAAACAAAGTGAGCCGAAACGTCATATGGCTCCTGAGTACGTGAATCGATACGAGTCAACGCACGCTCGTACTCAAGAATTAACGCTTCATGGCTTGAATAAAGATCAACACTTCTAAATGCATCTGGATCAACGCCCGCTGATTGCATAAATGCTAATGCTCTACCAATTTCATTTGCCATTTGTTCATAACGTTCGCCCACTGCAGAGTCACGGATAAATCCTTTGTTCCACTCATGCACGCGCCGCAGATCAGCAAATCCACCATGAGTAAATGCGCGTACTAAGTTGAGTGTGGAAACTGAGGTTTGGTAAACGCGAACCAACCTTTGTGGATCAGGAGTGCGAGATTCAAGGGTGAACTCCAAATCATTTACCGCATCTCCACGATATGCCGGAAGAGTTATATCTCCCCGCGTTTCATTGTCGTTACTTCGCGGCTTGGCAAACTGTCCAGCCATGCGACCAACTTTTAAAACTGGCAAACTGGCGCCGTATTGCAATACCGCAGCCATTTGCAAAATGGTTTTCATACGGTTTCTAATTGAATCAGCAGTTGCACCAGCAAATGTTTCTGCACAATCCCCACCCTGCAACCAAAATGCGCGACCCTCTGCAGCTTCGGCAATCTTCTCTTTTAGGGTGTCACACTCTCCAGCAAACACAAGTGGTGGGAAAGTGCGTAACTGTTCAACCGCTCTTGCTAGCGCATCTTTATCTGGCCAATTAGGTTGCTGTGCAGCCACAAGCCCGGGAGTAAACAGCGCATCGATTTGAGATGATTGTGTGGAATTCGGGTTCACGCTCATAAGCCTAGAGATCCTTTGCTGTTGGAGGCGGGGTAATTAAATCTGAACTATCCAAAGAAGATTTCCGCTTCGGCGTAGAGAGCTGGGTCCACAACTTTTAGTTTTTCAGTGGCTGTTGAGAGCAAAACCCGTTCGATCTGGGTCCCATGCAAAGCCACCATTTTGCCAAAATCACCATCATGGACAGCTGTGATTGCATGCAATCCAAAACGGGTTGCGAGTACTCGATCAAATGCAGTTGGTGTACCCCCACGTTGAATATGTCCTAATACAGAAGTGCGGGCTTCTTTGCCAGTGCGTCTTTCGATCTCTTGCGCAAGCCACTCACCAATTCCTGAGAGTTTCACATGTCCAAAAGAATCCAGGGTCGCATCTTTAGTAATCATGTCGCCATCTTGGGGAACGGCACCTTCGGCGATCACAATAATTGGTGCGTAATTTGTTTGGTAACGAGCTTCAACATATGCGCAAACTTTTTCAATTGAAAATGGAAGCTCTGGAATTAGGATGCAAGTTGCTCCGCCTGCTAATCCTGCGTGTAAAGCAATCCAACCTGCATGTCGGCCCATTACTTCAACAATCAAAGTCCGGTGATGAGATTCGGCTGTTGTATGCAGACGATCAATCGCTTCCACAGCAATATTTACTGCAGTATCAAAACCAAATGTGTAATCTGTGTTATTTAAATCATTATCAATAGTTTTTGGAACACCCACAACATTCACGCCAAGTGAATGTAACTTTGTGGCAACTCCTAAAGTGTCTTCTCCTCCAATAGCAATAAGCGCATCCACGCCTTGCGCGGCTAAATTTGCTTTAATCTTTTCAACGCCGCCCTCGATCTTGAAAGGATTAGTACGTGAAGATCCCAAAATAGTTCCGCCACGTGGAAGTAATCCTCGGGTAGTTGAAACATCAAGCGGAATCGTTAAGCCCTCTAGTGGACCTTTCCAGCCATCTTTAAATCCAATAAATTCATAGCCATACTCTTTAACACCTTTTCGAACAATCGCCCGAATAACTGCATTTAACCCAGGACAATCCCCGCCCCCAGTCAATACACCTACTCGCATCGCTTGCTCCTCATTAATTGAAATCTGCTCAAATTGTACCGTTCAGTGGGAATAATGAATAAACTTCAATAAACTTGAATAAACTAAGGGTAATCACTCAATAAGAATGAAAATTGGAGCAAAAATGCCAGCACCTCTACACCCACAAGCTGCAAAATTTCTGGCAGATCGTGCTTCATTAGGCCTACCAGTTGCTGGTGAAGTGCCTATCTCAACTTTGCGTAAAAATACCCACCTCTTTATTAATGATGGTGGACCCAGCGAAAATGTTGCTGATATCCAGCTGAAAACAATTCCGACCCCAACTGCAGATATTTCAGCTTTAGTAATAACTCCTGAAGGAGTAGGTCCATTTCCGGTACTTCTGTTTTTCCACGGTGGTGGATGGGTTTTTAACTTTATTGAGATGTATCAAGCGCCGCTAAGTGTAATTGCGAATAGAACTAAATCAGTCGTCATTGCTGTGAATTACCAAAAAGCTCCAGAGCATAAATTCCCTATTCCGTTTGATGATTGCTGGGCAAGTGTTGAGTGGGTAATTGAAAATGCAAAAACTTTAAATATCAATCTTAAAAAAATTGCCGTTTCTGGAGATAGTGCGGGCGGAAATCTTGCCTCTGCAGTTGCACTTAAAGCACGAGATGAAAATATTGAACTTGCATACCAATTACTACTTTATCCTTGTAATCAAAAAGATACAGATACTGAATCGATGAATGATTACGCCGAAGGTTATGGTCTCACTCGCGATCGCATGGTCTATCTCTGGGATCAATATTTAAACGGCAATGCTGATGACAAAAATCCTTACGCAGTTCCACAAAGTGCACCAACCTTAAAAGGTTTAGCGCCAGCGATTGTAATTTTGGCACAATGTGATGTGCTTTACTCTGATGGAAAGAAGTATGCACAACGATTAAGTGAAGAAGGGGTTTTAGTATCTATGCGCGAGTACCCTGGAATGGTTCATGGATTTTTTAGCCATGGCGCTTTTGTCACAGATAGTTTGCGCTTGCGTGAAGAGATTTCAGCAGAAATCAATCAAATTCTAGGTTCTTAGATTCCTAGTAGGATCAACAAGTGAACTCCCGTAAATCACTTGGCCTATTTCTTTTAGTGGGCGTGCTTTGGGGTGTTCCTTATCTATTTATTAAGATTGCTGTTGCTGAATTTTCAACTCCGATGGTGGTTTTTTCACGGGTTTTGATTGGTTCACTTATTTTGCTCCCAATCGCTATTAAGCAAGGTGCAATCGCACCTGCTAAGAAATATTGGAAATTGATTCTTGTTTACGCCATTCTTGAAATGGTTGGTCCTTGGTATTTGATTACGACAGCAGAAAAAAGCATTTCATCCGGATTGGCCGGATTACTTATCGCCACAGTTCCGATCTGGGCAACATTGTTAGCTTCTGCCTCTGGTGATACAACTGTGTGGCATTCAAAACGGCTTTTTGGTTTAGTTATTGGTTTTATCGGAGTCTTTGCACTTGTCGGCGTAGACACACTGCGCGGTGCAACAGATCTTGCTGGAGTATTAATGGTTTTGCTATCGGCTTTTCTCTATGCCTTTGCAACCAACATGATTTCAACAAAAGCACCAGAAGTTCCAGGCATCGCAGTAAGTGGAATCTCAATGGCGATAACAGCGGTTATTTTCGCTGTACCTGCCGCATTGGCCTTCCCAACTCAAACTCCTTCACTCAAGGCGACCTCTTCCCTGATTGGATTAGGCGCGATCTGCACCGCCGCAGCTTTCTACTACTTCTTTAAATTACTTGCTCAAGTTGGTTCGGCTAGGGCTTCGGTAGTCACTTACATAAACACAGCGGTAGCGATCGGACTGGGTGTTATTTTAATTAATGAACCACTAACACTTGGTATTTTTATTGGATTCCCATTAGTCCTAATCGGTTCCTATTTAGCCAGCCGTAAAAACTCACCTTTAATTAATCAATCCAATTAAGAGTTTTAGATACCGCTTTTTCCCACTGTTTAAATCCCTGTGTTGCTAATTTGCTATCTTTAACTGGGCTCCATTTATTAGCGATCACACTTTTTGCCTTTAACTCATCAGTGCTCTTCCAATATCCGACAGCTAATCCTGCGGCATAAGCCGCCCCCAATGCCGTTGTTTCGACAATCTGCGGGCGAACAATTTCTATCTGCAATACATCTGCCTGAATCTGCATGCATAAATTGTTGTTGGTAATTCCGCCATCAACACGTAACTGTTTAAGTTGGACTCCACTCTCGGCCGCTAAAGCCACTAAAATCTCACGGCTCTGATAACAGATAGCCTCTAATGCAGCACGAGCTAAATGGGCTTTGGTTGCACTTCTAGTTAATCCAACTATTACCCCACGAGCATCACTTCGCCAATGTGGAGCAAATAAGCCAGAAAAAGCCGGCACAAAATAAACGCCACCATTATCTGGAACCTTTTTTGCTAACTCCTCAATCTCGTCCGCACTTTTAATTAACTCCAATTGATCTCGCAACCACTGAACTGCTGCTCCGGTTACGGCAACTGATCCTTCAAGCGCATACTTAGTAGCTTCTGTTCCAAATTTATAGCAGACAGTTGTAAGTAAGCCATTTTCACTTCTTACTATCTGGGTCCCAGTGTTTACTAAAGCAAAGTTCCCGGTCCCATAAGTGCATTTTGAATCCCCTACTTCAAAACAGCCCTGACCAACCATCGCTGCTTGTTGGTCTCCAAGAATTCCAGCAATTGCAATTTCAGATCCAAAAACACTATCTTTTTTTGTATGCCCATAAATTTCAGAAGAGGATTTAATGGTTGGTAAAGTTGATTTTGGGATATTAAAAATCTCAAGTAATTCCTCGCTCCACGCGAGATTCTCGATATCCATTAACAACGTCCGACTAGCATTTGTAACATCTGTTGCAAAAACTCCACCATTTACCCCACCAGTTAAGTTCCACAGTAACCATGTGTCCATAGTTCCAAAAACTAATGAACCATCTGCCTTTGCATCGCGTACTGCAAGTGAATTTTCAATTAGCCACTTCATTTTGCTTGCTGAAAAATATGGGGAGACTGGTAATCCGCTTAGAAACTGGATCCTTTGCTTTTGCGATTCGGAGAGTTTCTCTAAATTATCTTTAGTTCGGATATCTTGCCAAACTATCGCATTGGCAAGTGGCAAACCGGTTTCCTTGTTCCAAGCCAGAACTGTCTCTCGTTGATTAGTGATGCCGATGGCAGTTAAATCCGACCCAGTAATTCCAGCTTTTTTAAGTGCGCCCTCAATCACCTTGTTGGAGTTATCCCAAATTTCCAGTGCGTCATGTTCAACCCAGCCGTCGGCTAAAAGTATTTGCTGATGCTCTATCTGATCCATCGCGACAATCTGCCCGTCGTGATTGAAAATGATGAATCTAGTACTTGATGTCCCTTGATCTAGCGCGCCGATAAATTTCAATTTTGGTTGACCGCTCCATACAGTTTTACGGTATCTCCAGGGATGTCGCTATCAAATGGGAAAAAAGGTCTTTCTCTTTGCACATAAGTTAGCGCTTTGCAGGTCGCCGGAGTTGGTCCAGGTGAGTCGATTACATAGAAGTTATTGGCTATTGGGCTATAAGTCATAAAGTAATTCATTGGATTCTTGACAACTATTAATTGGTAATTGGATGGATTCAAGCCCATTGAAAGGTACTGCTCATCTCGCCATTCATAAGTTGGGAAAGTGGCTATAACAATATCGATTCCACCAACTCTCACTACCGCAGTAGCACCCATACGCCCACTGGCACCATCCCAGACTCCACCTTGATAAGTAAAATGTCCATCACTTACATTTAGAACCGTCCCTTTAATACTTACTGGGGCTCCCCACTTTTTATCGACCTCAGCGCCAACTTGTAAATTAACTTCTGAGCCGACGCCAGCTTTAATGGCAATTGCAGCAGCATTTGGTGAAACCACTGGATAGATCGCTTTTGTATTTACATCAATATCAAGTAATGCGCGAAGGACTGCGACACAATCACCAGCAGAGCCTCCACCGCAAGTATCTGCGACTTCAGTTAATACAGATCTTCCAGTCTGGTTTTTAATTGCATCATGAATAGCTGCTTCAGCTTTCCAGACTTCGGGTTCAAACTCTTGACGACGATCCCAATACTCTTGCGCAATCTCGCGGGCCATTTTGGCCGCACTTTGTGGATCATTATCAGTAACAAAAAGTGCGCCACTTCCCATTTCTGGGCGATCAACATATGGATGTACCAAGAAAACACTGCTTGATAAACATTTACCTTCATGTTCCCACTTTTTTGCTTTTTTCATGAGGTCGAAAAAAGGTCCAGGCCTTTCAGTGGAAGCATTAATCGCACTTGTTAAAACTGGAACTCGAGCCATTACTTGAACTGGATTAACCTCTTTATTAAGCGTGCGCACCATTAAATCTGCGGCCCGAGCACCTGTTGTGAATGAGTCCATATGTGGATAGGTTTCCCAGCCAAACAAAGCTGTTGATAGCGTAACCATTTTTTCAGTGATGTGAGCGTGTAAATCGAGAGTCACCATAATCGGGATTTCTGAGCCAACAACTTTTCGAGCTGACTCCAGCAATTCTCCTTCAATATCAGCAACACTGACCGAAACTGCGGCTCCATGAAGTAAGAGCAATACGCCGTCAACAGATCCCGCTGCTTTTAATCGTTCGATAATTTCATCATGAAAAGTTTTATAGCATTGATCTGTTAAGGCTCCACCAGGAATGGTTGAAGTAAAGAGCAAAGGCACTGGAACAAATTCAGCATGTTTCGCAAGCTCCGTCAACGTTCCACCAACTACGCCATCAGTTCGCTCGAACATCTGATCACCACGGAGTAGCTCAACCCGTTCAAAATCAGCTTCTGTAATTAAAGCACTAGTGAAATCATTACATTCGGTCAAAATGCCGGCGATTGCAATTCTTTTCACTGTTATTGCTCCTTAAAATCCAAACTTTTCAAGCGACCGCGGATTTCGTTGCCACTCCTTTTCAATTGAGATATGTAGATTAAGAAAAACCTGCTTCCCCGTTACTAGTTCAATTTCACGTCTTGCTTTGGTGCCAATCTTCTTTAGCCGCTCCCCGCCTGGTCCTAGGACAATTATGCGCTGACTTGGACGCTCAAGGAAGAGTGTGGCAAAAATAGTTTTGATATTTTTCTCTTGAATCTCATCAATTACTACAACAATTGAATGTGGCAGCTCATCTGAAACTTCCTCAAGGGCTGCTTCGCGGATCAATTCTGCAAATACCATGTAATCATCATCTTCATTAACTTGGTTATCTGGGTAAAGAGCTGGGCCAGTTGGAAGATAGGAGATTAATAATTCGCGCAACTTTTCAATCTGATCACCTTTGCGTGCCGAGACTGGAATGATCTCTTTCCATGGAGCTAATTTTGAAACTTCTAATAATCTTTTGGGAAGCGCATCCTTTGGAACTGAATCACTTTTTGTAACAATTGCAATCAAAGGAATTTTTCCGGAAATTTCACTAATGATTCGTTCATCCCCGGATCCACTACTTTCATTTGCTGGTAGACAACATGCAATCAAGTCAACATCTGAATATGCCTCAGCCACGATCGCATTTAAGCGCTCACCTAATAATGTGCGCGGACGATGTAATCCAGGTGTATCTACCAAAATTAATTGACCTTGTGGGCGGGAAATAACACCTCGAATAATCCGCCGAGTCGTTTGTGGTCTGGTTGAAGTGATGGCTATCTTTTCCCCGACCAGCGCATTTATTAAAGTTGATTTTCCGGTGTTGGGCCGACCTACAAGAGTGACAAACCCTGACCGAAAATCTGGGGTTGATTGCTCTGAGTTTGGCACGGCTTAATCATCCCATCAGAGCCAAGCATCAACTGACCACTCTGGCCATCCTGGCCATCCTGGCCATAAGACCCAACTATCTCCTCAATTTCCCACGATGAAACAACTAACTCTGCGACCCGCTCGGCGATCAAGCGGTTCACACCAGCGCTAAGCGGTGATGAAATTGGACCAGGAATGGCCATAACCGGTCGCAACAATTTCACCGTATCTAACGCGGTCCTGATCGCTCCACTTTTAAACGCTGCTTCAACTATTAAAGTTCCAAAAGCTAGACCAGCAATTATTCGATTACGTTCCAGAAAATTATGTTTACGAGATGGTGTACCCGCTGGATGCTCAGAAATAAGTGCGCCATTTTTGCTGGCATCTGCAAACAAATTGCTATGGGCCATTGGATAAGGGCAGTCAACTCCCCCAGCAAGTACAACTACTGTTTTGCCACCGACCGAAAGTGCTCCACGATGTGCTGCGGCATCAATACCAAAAGCTCCGCCACTGATGATGGTGTAACCGGATTCGGCAAGTGCGGCAGCAAACTCTGTAGCAATACGCAATCCATAAGGTGTCGCATTTCGCGAACCGACTATCGCAATTGATTTTGCCGTTAATACCGATAGATCAGGTTCACTAGACTCAATAAATAATTGCGCTGGTGAAACCTCTAGTTGATTTAATTGTTGTGGCCACTCTTGATCACTTGCAAGAATACTTCTCATACAAAACTCCGCTCATGGAGTGCTGTTGCTTCTTCAATATCTGAAAGAGTAGGAATCAGATGTTTGTGCATATCTGCAATCGACCAACTAACTCGAATGATCCGATGAAATGCACGAGCGGTAATCAATTCGCGGTCAAGTGCACGATTTAAAAAAAGCAATCCTGCAGATTCTGGTGCAAAATCGTTTCTTAGGTACTTGGCTGGAATTAATGAATTACTTTTCCAGTAATAATTTGCAAAACGTAGGGCAGCGATATCTCTAGCTTTCATGACTCTGTCTCTAACTACCTGACTGCTTTCGCCAATTTGTGATAATCCAGCCCGACCGGTTGCGCCAACTTCGACTTGCAAATCTATGCGATCCAAAAGTGGTCCAGAAAGTTTATTTAGATAACGACGTACCGATTGCGGCGTACAAGAGCAGTTGCGTCCAGTTCCAGTAAAACGACCACAAGGACATGGATTTGCTGCCAAAACTAAAGTAAAACGAGATGGAAAATTCGCACTAGCCCCACTACGTGAAATTGTGATCGAGCCAGATTCAAGTGGCTGGCGCAATGCATCCAAAACCCCTGAGCTCATTTCTGGGGCTTCATCCAAAAATAAAACTCCATTGTGCGCAAGAGAGCAAGCACCTGGTTTGATATTCACTCCCCCGCCACCGACAAGTGCAGCACGCGTAGCACTGTGATGTGGAGCCACAAATGGAGGTTGAGTAATTAATGGGGAGTCACTACTTACTTTCCCTGCTAATGAATGTAATGCGGTAACTTCTAATGCACCCTCTCGATCCAGTGCCGGAAGTATTGATGGCAATCTTGCGGCAAGCATCGTTTTGCCAGCCCCTGGAGGTCCAATCATCAATAGGTGATGACCGCCAATCGCTGAAATCTCTAACGCTTTGCGCGCTTGAAGTTGGCCTCCAACCTCACTTAAATCTAACTCTTCCCTGTCTTCATTTTCTGCATAATTTTCTCCAATCGAGTGGGTCGGTGATTCACCACTTCGAATCCAAATCGCACACTCCTTTAATGTGCTCATAGCAATAATTTCCAATCCACTAACCAGTCTGGCTTCTTGCGCATTAACAAGTGGAACTATTGCTTTATTAAAGCCAGCATTTTTAGCCGCCATTAGCGCCGGCAAGATGCCAAGAATTCCTTTTATTTTTCCTTCAAGAGTTAGCTCTCCCAAAATTATTACGTTGCTCAACCTATCGATTGGTTCAACTTCAGATGCTGCCAACAATGCAGCAGCAATTGCTAAATCAAATCCGGATCCGCGTTTTGGAAGCCAAGCAGGTGAAAGCGAGATGGTAACTCGTTTATTTGGCCAAATCTCTCCAGAGTTTATTAAGGCAGCACGAACTCGATCTCGAGATTCAGAGAGTGCGGCATCTGGAAGACCTAATAATGTATATCCGGGAAGTCCGATACCAATATCTGCCTCTACATCAATAACGGAACCATTTAATCCAATAAGTGAAATACATTTCGCGATCGCAAGACTCATGCACAAACTCTTTTTAAATGATCAATCTCCACTTTATGCTCTTTGGAAATAATAATTGAAATAACATCTAATCTCCATGGTTCACGATTTGCACTGTTTTCGCTGAGCCATTCAAGTGCCAAGCGATACATTCTCAAGTACTTAGTAGCGGAGATCGCTTCAATTGGATCGCCAAAATCGCGGCTCGATCTAGTTTTTACTTCGACAAAAATGAGTTCATCTCGTGTATCAATTGGCTCACTTGCCACAATATCGATCTCACCTGTTTTAGAACGCCAATTGCGATCAAATACTACGTATCCTTGTGAAATTAAGTAATCAACTGCAATCTCTTCGCCACTGGTTCCTAATATTTGCTTCTTGTTTTGCATATTCGGCAGGGTAAATTAGCTATCCCAATGGTTGGAATCTTTAAATCTTATCTGTGTAAGAAACTCAACTGTTTAAAAGTAATTGTGCAATCGGGGCAAAACTTCGTCTGTGAATTGAAGTAACGCCTTTGCTTTGCAACGCCAATGTATGTGTGGCAGTTCCATATCCTTTGTGTTCAGCAAATCCATAACCTGGAAATTGTTGATCACACTCAATCATTATTTGATCACGATGTGTCTTAGCGATAATTGAAGCAGCCCCAACAGTTGAACTAACCTGATCACCTTTCCAAATTGCCAATGTCGGCACGACTAATCCTTCGATAGCGTAGCCATCTGTAAGGGCGTAATCACAACTTCCGATTTCAACAATTGCCCGCCGCATCCCAGCTAAATTTGCTTTGTGAACCCCATTTGCATCGATCTCACTTGGCGATATTTCAATTATTGAAATCACCAGCGCGCGCTCTTTAATCTCTAGCGCAATCTCAGCTCTAATTTTCGGAGTGAACTTTTTTGAATCTCCGACTTTTGAAAGTGGATTCTCTGGATCAAGGATTACGGCGGCAACAACTAGTGGGCCCGCATATGCACCACGCCCAGCCTCATCTACCCCAACGATTCGCGCAAATCCATTTGCCCAAAGAGTTTCTTCTACGGTTGAGCTTTTACTTTTGCTCACTTTAATTACTTCTTATTTTGTGGGGGAATTAGTTGCTGGTTTTGGATCGCGCACCGGAATATTTTTAAGTACATCTGGTTCTGGAAGGAATCCAGCATTACTTGGTGGCCAAACAATTGCCACTGCTCGCCCGACAACTGCTAAAAGTGGAACCATGCCTTTGCGTGGATCTTCTTGGTGATACCTAGAATCTTCACTTGCAGCGCGGTGATCTCCCATCGCCCAAACAAAACCTTTAGGCACGGTAACTCGAAACTCTAATTCGCTTGGATTATTGCCTGGGTAAAGATAATTCTCTTTAATTACTACGCCGTTGATACTTAACTTTTTATCAATGCAACAAACAACTTCATCTCCAGCTACACCGATTACCCGTTTAATTAGATGTTGCTTTGCCGGATCTGGAAGTAATCCAACATAAACCAAGCCACTTCGAAGTAAGCGAATAGCTGTACCGCGGTTTTCTGGCAAATTTTCAGGCAACCATCCTCCAGGATCGCGGAAGACTAATACATCTCCGCGTTTTACATCAGTAAAAAAATTGCTAAATTTGTTCACCAGAACTCGATCATTGATCTTTAGTGTTTGTTCCATCGAACCAGATGGAATATAAAATGCTTGTACTAAAAATGCTTTAATAAAAATTGAGATTATTAAAGAAACAACGACGAGTAGTGGAATTTCACGAAGGAGTGAGCCCTTCGCAGGGAATTTCACAGGGGTTAACTCTCTTCTGTGGCTTCTACTGTTTCTACTGCGTCTACTGCTGCTTCTGCTTCAATTATAGGATCTGCGCTAACTGCACTGACTGGAGTTCCAGTTGTTGGAACTTCGCCACGACGCTCACGAATTTTGGCAGCTTTTCCGCGTAACTCGCGAAGATAATAAAGCTTGGCACGACGCACATCTCCGCGTCGAACAACTTCAATCTTCTCAATTACAGGGGTATGGACTGGGAAGGTTCGTTCAACTCCAACACCATATGAAATTTTGCGGATAGTGAAAGTTTCACGAACTCCACTGCCACTGCGACTAATTACTAAACCTTGGAAAACCTGGATACGACTTTTGCTTCCTTCAATAACACGTACGTGAACTTTAAGTTCATCGCCAGAGCGGAAAGTTGGGATATCGCTGCGAAGCGAGGCAGCATCTAAGGAGTCAAGAATATTCATTTCTAATACCTGCATTCTTAAAAGATCTGGAAGGAGATCGCCGCGGGACGAGCGCCTTACTTGAACTAACCCGATCAACTATCGAGATTCGCTACCCCCTGCGGCGGGGCGACTCGATCGAGTGGTGCTGCAACTACTTGCGTATTCTGCCTCAAGAAGGGGTAATCCCCAAAACTGCCGCTTCTGGTGCGCTATTGGTCACCTTTAGGAGGCTTAACCTGCCTAATCTTCTGAGTGCGTGCCACAGCTTGAGCCGCCCGCCATTTGGCGATCTCCCCATGATTGCCTGAGGTAAGGACGTCCGGCACCTGAAGACCGCGCCAGATCGGTGGCTTGGTGAAATTTGGGTACTCAACTAATGGTTGGCCATCTTGCGACAGCGAATGAGACTCTTCGATTAGAGATGCGGCATTTCCAAGTACGCCGGGAATCAATCTAGTGATTGCTTCAATCATTACTAAGGCGGCAACTTCACCGCCGGCCAAAACATAATCTCCAATTGATATTTCGCGCAGATCCACCCGCGCACTTAAGTCAGTCATTACTCGAGCATCTATTCCTTCATATCTGCCGCAAAGAAAAAGTAAATGATCTGCAGTTGAAAGTTGTTCAGCCATCTCTTGCGTGAGTACTTGACCTGATGGCGTCGGGACAATCACAATCACCTGCGGATCATTTTCAACAATTGCATCCGTTGCAGCTCCCCAAGGTTGAGCTTTCATAACCATTCCCGCTCCACCACCATATGGAGTGTCATCAACAGTGCGATGGATGTCGGAGGTGAATTCACGCAAATCATGAATTTCAATACTTAGTAAACCATCTTGTTCTGCTTTGCCAATTAATGAAAGTTTTAACGGAGCAAAGTAATCCGGAAAAATCGAGATTAAATCAATTTTCATCGAGTAACCCCTCGGGTGGTGTAATCACAACTTTGCGTGCTGCTATGTCAACTGTTGGAACTATTGCTTTTACAAATGGAATTAGTACTTGCTTTCCACCACGCATGAAGGAAAGTAAATTCTGCCCTTTAGTAGTTAGCACATCATCGATAGTTCCAAGAACTGTTCCATCAATTAATTCAATAGTAGAACCAATTAAAAGCTGAACGTGAAATTCATCAGCATCACTTTCGGCAATATCAACATCAGCCATAAGTAAGACATTTTTTATCTTCTCTGCGGCTCCACGATCAGATATGCCATCAAAAGTTAAGAGCAAAATTCCATTGTGCCAACGTTGTCCAGTAATTGTTAAAGGCCCAAATTTGGCAGGATCGGTGTCAATCTTTGTACCAACTTGAAAACGATCTTCTGGTGAATCAGTGCGTACTTCGACGGTAACTTCGCCACGCACTCCGTGAACGCGACCGATGCGGCCCACGATCAGGAGC
>RGZI01000050.1 GCA_010031635.1 Actinomycetota bacterium | reverse complement strand
TTCTTATTACTTAATTTTCCTTCTGCGTCCAGACACGCCATTTCCACACCTGCTCGCAAGAAAGGTCGGTGTCTGGTCCATTGTTCTATTGCGATAGATATATCGAGCCAATTTCCAACTTCAATTCCAGTTAGCGCTGGCGCAATTTTTCGTTTTAGTAAGTCCGCAGAACCAACGCCCTCTTCTCCATTCCAACCAACCGCACAAGTTACTTCCCCAACACCAACAACTCCATTTTCAGTTTCAATTTCAATAATTACATACTCATTATGGGTAGTGGAACCATGCGATGTCTTAGGCAGAATTTCTTTTTTGCGTTCGATTAACACCAGATGAACTCTTACTTCTTTAATTTTTGACACTTTGCTTAATCTCCCAACTCTGGGAGAACTCGTTTCCAGTTTTCACTAATTATTTGCTCAATTATTTTTTCAGGAATATGTGGCATCCCCGGACTTTTTGCTACTTCATTAATACTCCTTAAGCCATCAATAACTTGATCTACTTTTGCTGAAGGAAAATCCGAGCCAAGTACAAATTTATGGGTTACTCCATACTCCATCGCGGTAACCATTGTTTGCCAATATCTCCAGGGCCGATAATGAACAGCAGAGATATCCGTATATAGGTTTGGTGCTTTACGTAATAACGCAATTAGATCGGTTTCCCAAGGATGTCCAACATGGGCGACAATCATCCGCAATTTTGGGAATGCCATTGTTATATCTTCTAAAAGTAATGGGTTGGATACTCGCAAATTTGCTTTACTTGGAAAAGTCGTTCCCTGGTGCCAGATAACTGGAATATCTAACTTCTCGCATAGAGCAAATACTGGCCAATACTGTTTGTCAGTTGGATCAAAATGCTGATAAGCAGGACCAACTTTGAGTCCTCTTAAACCAAGATCATGCACACAATGATTTAACTCTTCTACGTGCCCAGGTTGAGTTGGATCTACTGATGCCCAGCCAACTAATTTTTCTGGATGTTGTGCAACATAAGTTGCTATCACTTCATTTGGTACCCAAACTCCTGTTGCTTTAGCTTGGAGTCCGAAAACTACAGTCCGATCAGCGGTGTCTTTGCATGCATCCCAATGTTGTTCTGGTGTTGAGTCATATGAGTGCAAATCCAACGAGGCTGCGTGAGCCTTGCCTCCAGATTGTTCCAACTTAACTAATTTAGAGGCAAGGGCTTCAGCAGCAAAATCTTCAGCAACATGATCTGGGTACCACATTACATGAGAGTGGACATCAACAATCATTTAGTTCCCTTATGCAATCCAGGAGGTGCAACATTTAAATGTCTTGGAATTTCTAACCGTGTGGTTACATGTGGAATCCCATAAAACCCTCCAAGACGAACATCACCACAAATGGAGAGAAGTGCAAGTGCGTCAGCCGGTGCCAAATTCAACTGACTTTCTAATAACTTCATTCCTTGGTCAATGGCTGTGTATGAACTCTTCTCAAAATTCTCTCCGACAGTTAATACCATCACAGATTCATCATTTATTAGCCACGGCCATTCAGGCGCAGCACCCGGAATTAATTCGACTTCAACGACAACTTCAGCACCGATTTCCAAACCAACTCCAGAGATTTCGCCATCTCCCTGCGTGGCATGAATATCTCCTATATAAAGCAATGCACCTTCAACAAATACTGGTAGCAGAATCGAAGTATTCGAACGCACAACAGGTTGATCCATATTTCCACCATGAGTCCAGGCAACTCCGGTCGTCGCACTCTCTAATGGTGCAGTTCCAATGCAGCCAATCATTGGGCGCAATGGAATTGTTATCTCTGGGGAGAAAACCACACCTTTAGGAGAAACTTCACAGACGCGACCCAAAGGATTTGGAACTCTTCCTGCTTCTACAGCTCCAGCATGAGCATGTCCCCCGCACCACCCGATTGGATCACAGGTGATTGAAAGTATATGAACCAAAAGTGCGTCACCAGGTTTTGCACCTTTTATCGCGATGGGTCCGGTAACAGGGTTACCTTTCCCTGGAATAGGTTTTGGCAAATCAAAAGCTGCTCCTGTTGGTCGCTGATCTAGCAGAGCACCACCACGGGCATCGTGGGTTGAGAATTGAACACGATCGCCAGATGAGATTTCAAGAACCGCAGGCAGATCGGGGCTGTAATTGCTCTGCGCGTTAGTTCTTGAAACCGTAATCATTTTTTGCCTATTTCCTTTTCAGCTGCTGTTGCTGAATAGTAAAAACTTTCTATTGCCTCACGAACTCCATCAATACTCAACTTAAGTAACTCTTGGCCAAGATCATCTGGAATTGCTCCGGGGTTATCGCCATAACCATTCATTTTGATCCACGAGCCAGCAAGTTCTACACGCATCGGTGCGATCCAAGAATCACGTTTTGTTGGTGAATCTTTATCTGGCCATAGAGATGGAACTAAATCTGTACCTACCAGATGTGGTGCTATTGCCTTTACGATTGCATACTCAAACGCGCCTGCGTGACCGGGCACTCGACCAAAATCAAATGCGGCTGTCTCTTTGATTCGGCTCCAGGCTACTGACCACCATGATGCTGCCGCTACATGTACCTCTAATTGCAACGCTAAATCACGGGCTGCAAGTTGAAAAATTTCATGATTGCCACCATGGCCATTTATAAACAAAATTTTACGAAAACCTGATTTATGTAATGATTTTCCTAAATTCATTAAGACATCAAGTAAAACTTTGGTGTCCAACGACATCGTTCCGCCAAATGGCAAGTGATGATCAGAAGATCCAAACGGAAGTGTGGGAGATACAAGAACTGGAATGGAACTATCTACCAAAAGACTTGCAGCTCTAGTTATCGTTTCGACATTTAACGTATCTGTCCATACAGGTAGGTGCGGTCCATGTTGTTCAATCGCACCAATCGGGATAATAACTAAACCACCCTTGGCTGCTATTTCCTTAATGCTTTCGCGATTGTGCTCCGCAAATAATCGAGATGTAACCATTTATACCTCCGGGATTGCAGTTGAGTTGTGATTGAATGATTGCTTAATTTCCGGATCTAGTCTATCCAGCCACTCTTTTGCGATAGCAGCACGTTTAACTTTCGCCTGAGCAATTTTTATGGCTTCTTCAATCATATGTTCGCCCGCAGGATACAAAGTTTTTGCATTTGCAAGTCCGAACTTAACGCAAAGTGGAGACCCGGCTCGAATGAGAGAGCACATCTCAATGAGCCGAATCGTTCCTCCGCTTGAGTCCATAGTTTCAACATAAATATCTAGGGGTATCTGCACCGCTTCACGAAGTTCATTTATTTGCAAATAAGTAAGGTCTGAAGGAATATTTATGCTGCTCGCACCAAGTCTTTCTAGCAATTTAACAGTTGGTGCGTTTCCCGCTGGTAGGTAAGCACTCACTTTCCAATGGATGTTTTTTGGCAATTTTCCGGAGGCTTGTCGTTCTTGTAGGACGGTAAGCAAGCCAATATCCCCTATTAAAAATCCTCGAATTCCAAATTCAACTGCTCTTTCGACGTCAGCAAGAGCATTATTTATTTGCTCATTACCCCGTAAAGATGAATAAGCCGAAAATTTACTTGCGGTATGTGCTAGCAATCCGATGTCATACCCAGCGCGCGGTCCGACAAACAAGCAAACCTCTACGTTGTTTTGCGCACCTAACTTCACCATTTCGCGAATTTCAGATTTTAGTAGCAGCATTCCCCCACTGCCTTGAGAAATTCGATTTACGGTAACTCCTAGATTTCTGGCAGAGTTCAATAGCGCTTCAAAAACTCGAGGGCCCTCAATGGAAGGCACTTCTATGCGAAAGTGTCCACCATCGTCATAGGTACGCATAGCGGTTTTTTGGGGAAGAGCGGTTGTCATGTTACTTTTTCGCATTCTTGCGGGGATCCTCAAGACCTAAGATCGTCAAAGAGTCAGCGTGAATAATCTGTTCTACCTGTTCAAGAGAGATTCTAGGAAGTTTTGTCCCTTCCAGAATGTCATTTACACCTCGGAGTTTCCGCATTGCATATTCAGGAGTAGTTACTGGGAAATCCGAACCAAATACTAATTTATGCATTGTGCCCCACTCGCTTGCAAAGAGCAGTCCTTCATAAACCATCCAAGCGCGTGCATAGATCGCTGAAACATCAGCGTACACATTTGGGTGCTTACGAATAACCGAGACAGCTTCGCGGACAAAAGGGTGTCCAATATGAGCCATGACAATTTTAAGATCTGGAAATCTCAACGCCACTTCATCTATTACCAGCGGGTGAGCATATGCAATTGGGGCTTCACGTACCGGAGAAGTTCCAGTATGAAAAAGAATTGGTAAATTTAACTTTTCAGCACGACCATAGAGACGAAGTGCCTCCCGACCCATCGGATCAAAACGTTGATAATTTGCGCCCAGCTTTATTCCAACTAATCCAAGTGCCAGAGATTTGTCCATCTCTTCTTGCCAATCATGACGATTAGGATCTACTGACATAAATCCAATTCGACGATTATCATGCTTTACAAAATCTGCAGTATCTTCATTTATTCTATTTGCGTTTGCAGGAGTCCCCACAAATCTTTCAGTATCTGGAACGTGGATATTAAATACGATTGAGATATCAGCCGCTTCCATCCCTTTGGCATAATCGGCAAAACTGTTAGTCGTTTGTACTGGATCTCCATCGTGCCAACCTGAATAAGTGCGCATCTCATCAGCAGGCACCTTTTCAGCATGCGTAGGTGAATGCGTATGAACGTCAACAATCATCTCTGGACTCCTTAATTTAAGTTAATTTATTGAAGAAATTTGTTTAGTACATTTTTAGTGATACGAGAAACGGCCTCATCAACTAGCAGACATGAAATGTAAGTTATCGACCCGGTTGAAAAAACTTGGCCGCCTTTTCCAGGGAAATCCTTGTAAACCATTTCAGCTCCGCTCTCCTCGCCTGGGTTACATCCCATAGCCAAAGAGATGAATCCTTCCCCAGTGTTCGGAGTCCTTTTGTCGGTCTCATGACCAGAAGCGCCACCAGGAACCCGCTCATGCAAAGATTTTTCACCAAATTTGTCGCCGTTTTTAAGTCCGGTTCCGTTGAAAATCCAATGATCAGAGTTTCGGCATTCGTACGGAGCCGCAGTTCCTTCTCCTACATGGGTAAAAATAACGCCAACTAATTTGGCTGGAGATTCATAAGTTTTGTGGAAACGGTTGTCGAATTTACGTTCTTTTCCTTCTAGCCACACTCCCATATCTGTTCCAGCATCTGTGTGGTCTGTTAGATATCGAACGGTGCTGTCATCAACATATTCGACTTCGCAATCAAGCCCATTTCCACCTAAATACATAAATCTTCCATCACGCTCAAATACCCAGTCGCGTACCCGCTCATACTCTTCGCGATACCAATACTCCGGATGCATTTCGGTGAGCAAAACTTTGTAAGCATCTAAATCTAAAGTTCCATCGCGTAATTGCGCATCGCTGTACACGTCATACTCATATCCTTCGCGCTCTAGCCAACCAAGCAGACGCCACATTCCTGGAGCCAAAGTGGACGCCAGGCGACCACCCATTGGATCAGTAACTTTTTCATCTTTTCCTACAACATTTCCATACTCTGGACGTTCGAAAGATATGGGCGGATATGAATCATTTGGATACATCTGACTTGTGGCGGTCCCTAAGTAACGGGCTAAATCCTGACGCGAGTTAATTGTTGGACGGGCAGGCAAACCCTCATCATTTATGTAATTGCTGCGTCCGCCAAAATTGTTGTATGCATTCCAGTTATTTGTGGCTGCCAAAACCGCAATCTTGGCTTTTGGTTTTTTAGGCGCCACAACCCATGGCATCGACCAAAATTCGCCAGCTTCATTCTCTAAATGAATGTAATAAAGGCCAGATTCTTCTGGTGCGGTTAATCTCCAAATCATTAAGGGGTTCGGGAAGCCAACCCGACTAAATTGAACTCCAGTTTGGGAGATATCATCATCTGGAAGCATCTGAATCATCGCTCTTGGACCATGTTCATCTAACCAAGTAACAACACCATGAGATTGTTTTTTAAGACCGTAGCGAAAAAGTTCAACTCGGCAAGATGCGACAGAATTTATTCGAATGGTGGATTTTTCTCCACTAACTGACCATTTTGGCCACATGTAGCCAATTAACTTATCCGAGAGAAGTCGAAATTTAATTGGCTCATTAACCGGCAATGTTATTTCTACATGTTTAGAACCATAACCTGGTTTGCCAAAAGTCATTCGATAATTTCCAGCAGGTAAATCAGATTCCACAGCGCCACTCATGAAAGATTTAGTGTGGCCAACAAGTTTCTCATCTTTCATAAACTCAACGCTGACATCAGCCAAAGCTAAGTAATGTTCATCACTCACATAACCAATAATCATTTACTCCCCTTTTCATTCCCTAAGAAACGGTTAAGGACATTTTTGGTAATATCTGATAACGGTTTATCTACAAGGAGTGAGGAAATATAATTCATAGATCCAACAGCGAAAACTTCTCCACCTTTGCCCGGAAAATCTTTATAAAGCATTTCTGCTCCGCTACTACCAATGGTTTCCGGATTTAACCCCTTTGCTAAAGAGATAAACCCTTCACCAGTGTTCGCGGTCCTGTTATCCATTTCGTGCCCTGAAGCACCGCCTGGAATCCGTTCATGCAATGAGTTGATCCCGAATTTATCCCCATTTTTAAGTCCAGTTCCGGCAAAGACCCAGTGTCCTTCATTTCTACACTCATATGGGGCGCCAGTTCCTTCGCCATCGCAAACTAATCCGATCAATTGTGCGGGTGACTCATTTGTACTTTTATGGAAGCGATTGTCGAATCTTCCCTCTTTTGGAATTCTCAAAGCAGGGTCAAAGACTCCACCTTCATGAGAGGTGTTGGATTTATCTGTCAAAAAACGCACAGTTGTTTCATCTACGTATTCAACTTCGCAGTCAAGTCCATTTCCACCTAAGTACATAAACTTACCGCCGCGTTCAAATACCCAATTGCGTACACGCTCGTACTCTTCGCGGTACCAATATTCAGGATGTATCTCAGTTAACAGGGTCTCATATGCATCTAAATCTAGCGTTCCATCACGTAATTGATTGTCGCTGTAAAGGTCATACTCAAATCCTTCACGCTCTAGCCAACCTAATAAACGCCACATTCCAGGTGCGCAACTCGAAGCAATTCGACCCGACATTGGGCTAGTTAATTCTTCATTTTTACCAACAACATTTCCATGCTCAGGACGTTCAAATGAAATTGGAGGATAAACATCATTAGGTGATTTCCAAAAAACATTCATATCTTTCGCTGAATAACGACTTAGATCTTGACGCGCATTAACAGTTGGACGGGGTGGAAGGCCTTCCGCGTTTATGTAATTGCCTCGACCTCCATAATTGTTATAGGCACTCCAATTGTTTGTTGCCGCTAAGACTGCGATTTTTGCTGTTGGCTTCCTCGGTGAAACTATCCAAGGCATTGAGAAAAACTCGCCACCTTCGTTTTCAAGGTGCACATAATAAAGACCAGATTTCTCTGGGGCTTCAATTTTCCAGGTCATTCCTGGATACGGAAAACCGATCTTTCCAAATTGAAGACCAGATGCAGCTATATCTCCATCAGGAATAACTTGAGTCATTGCTCGAGGTCCGTGCTCATCAAGCCAAGTAATTACTCCATAAGATTCTTTTACTTTTCCATATCGAAAAAGTTCGACTCGACATGAAGTTGTTGAATTTATCCGGATACAAGATTTTTCTCCACTAGTTGACCATCTTGGCGACATATATCCAACAAGTTTGTCTGAAAGAAGTCGAAATTTAATTGGTTCTTTTACTGGGAGTGTAACCTCCACATGTTTTGAACCGTAGCCTGACTTGGCGAAAGTTAAGGTGTAATTTCCCGGTGGCAAATCTGTGCGAACTGCCCCTGTTGCCAAAGATTTTGTATCTGCAAGAATTTCGTGATCTTTTTCAAAGACGATGCTTACATCATTTAATGCTAAATAATCTTCATTGCTGACATAACCGATAATTTTCATGAAGACTCTTCAGCAAAATGGCACGCAACTTGATGGTCGTCTTTTTTAGATGGATAGAGCTTCAGCTCTGGTCTTTCTGTTGCGCAAATTTCTGGATTTCCCAGCATGGTGCGAAGTGGGCATCGAGTATGAAAAGCACACCCAGATGGCATATTTGTTGGGCTCGGAATATCGCCTTTTAGAATAATTCGCTTTCTTGCTTTTTCTACAACTGAATCTGGAACCGGAACTGCAGAAAGCAAAGCACGTGTATAAGGATGTCGTGGGTTCTCATAAAGTTCAGTAGATGAAGTTAATTCAACGAT
>RGZI01000049.1 GCA_010031635.1 Actinomycetota bacterium | reverse complement strand
TTGGAGACGTCGCATAGCCCGGTCGAGTGCGCCTCACTGCTAACGAGGTATACCCCTTAAAGGTATCGGAGGTTCAAATCCTCTCGTCTCCGCCAGTAAGAAAAATAGAGAACATTTAAAACTTTTTGTATGGCAATAGTTGGCACGGGCCCTGCAGGTTATTTTGCTGCGCAAGCCGCTTTCAGTCCAAAATATTAAACATGTGTATCTTTCTAAAATTTGATATGAAATTTAATAATAGAGAAGCAAATGAAACTATACTTTTGCTAAAGAAAAAAATTTGAGGTAATTAATTCGAACAAGAAGGAGTGGTTAAGTGAGTGAACTTCGACAGAGCGCTCCTCTCCTTGATGCTTATCTTTCCTACTTTGAAAGTAAACGGCTACCATTTACAATTCCGGGACATAAACAAAGAGCATCCGGTCTCGATCTCGGGCTCGGCGCAGTAGTTGATGCAGATATACCTCTCTACGGAGGACTCGACGAGATCAAATTATCACTAGGAGTTTTAGCGAAAGCTGAAAAACTAGCTGCTTCTTTCTGGGGTGGAGATTATGCGCGCTTTTCTACCGGCGGTTCTACCCATGTAAACCAAGCGGTTATTTTTGCACTCGGTAAACCTGGCGACAAGGTTGCCTTGTCGCGGACTGCTCATCGATCAGTGTTGAGCGCGCTAGTACTTGCTGGGCTAGAACCGCTATGGCTCTCACCAGATATAGATATAACGACGGGTGTGCCTATTGGAATTTCTGTAGCTGAATTTGAAAAAGTTTTATCTCAAAAACCAATTGCACTATTACTAACGGAGCCAGGTTATTTAGGAACCATCTCGGATCTCCCGGCACTTATTTCTAAAGCCCATGAACTATCCATCCCAGTAGTCATTGATGCCGCGTGGGGAGCACACTTTGGATTTCATTCGGAACTACCTCGCAACGCAATTCAATTGGGAGCCGATGCACTCATCACCAGCACTCACAAAGCCTTACCTGGATATAGCGCATCAGCACTTCTTATTGCACGCAGCCAATATTTAAACATAGATCGTCTGGAGCAAAGTTTCGAAACAACACATACAACATCGCCTGCAGGCGCTCCTCTTGCGTCAATTGATGGTTGTCGAGCGCTATTACAAACACGTGGTGAAACATTGATTTCAAATCTGATAAAAAATGTAATGAATTTTAAAAAAACTGTAGCGAAAGAATTTTCAGACGATGTATTTCTTAATTCTACCCATTTCCCAATTGGGCGTTTTGATATCACTAAAATTGTGCTGCGAACGAATCAGTTAGGTGCATCTGGATTGGATGTTGAAAAAGCTATTGGAAAGTTCGGTCTTCGTGTTGAAATGGCCGACCTAGATACGGTGGTTTTTCTCGCAACACTTGCCGATAATTCTGCTGACTTTTTAGAGATGTCCACAATCTTAATTCCAGTTCTCAAAAATTTAGCAAGCACTCCTCGCCAAACGGCGACCGCTCTGAGTTGGTCAGTATCACCAGTTACAGCGATCTCTATGCGCGAGGCATATTTTGCTGAGACTGAAATAGTTAGCGCTGAAAATGCACTTGGTCGAGTTTCTGCAGATTTAATAGCCCCATATCCGCCAGGGGTGGCTGTTGTGGCGCCGGGTGAAGTACTAACTCGACAAATAATTGACGGCCTTACGGAATTAAAAACGACAGGCGTCCGGATCGCCTATGCAACCGATAGTAACCTGACTACTTATAGAGTGGTAAAGATTTGATTGGTTTCTAACTATAAGATGGCTAGATATTTTCAGCACTCATCTTGTTAGAAATTTAAGTTAGGTAAATTAAGAATATTTCAGTATCTTTAACGGATGAAAGATGAAGCTATAAATAAAGGGATTGTGGCGAAGGTAGAAGCCCTTGATATTCGTTTAATTCGCTACCTCTACTGCGATCTTGCTGGCGTAATTCGCGGCAAAACAGTTCATGCTTCTCAATTCCCCAAAAAAATTAGTGAAGGTGTTGGACTTACTCGAGCACAAAACGCAGTAAATCTTTTCGAAGAACTTGTACCTGTCGAAGGCATGGAGCCAGTAGGTGAAGTTCGAATTATTCCCGATCCGGAAACTTTTACGATTTTGCCATGGGTGGATCGAACAGCCGGGATGTTTTCTGACCTGCTTGAACAGGATGGAAGTGAATGGGGTGGTTGCACTCGTTCTGTATTAAAGCGCGCCATTGATTTCGCTGCCAAACAAGGGATTGAAGTAATGGCGGCTTTTGAAACCGAGTTTTACCTTGCCGAAGAACGCGAAGGTGGTCCAATTCCTTGGAAAGATGCACCAGTCTATTCAAGCTCAGGGATGGATCGCGCGAGTGAAGTCATGAATTCCATTGTTGATAATCTCACCACGCAAGGGATTATTGTTGAACAAGCGATTAATGAATACGGACCAGGGCAACAAGAGATTGCTATTAAATATGACAATGCGCTACGAGCAGCAGATTTACACCTTAAGTTTCGAGATACTGTAAGAGGAACTGCCGAAGTTGAATTTGGATTACTTGCTTCGTTAGCACCCAAACCGTTTCCTAACGGAGTTGGCTCGGGGGCACATCTTCACTTCTCACTCTGGTCAATTGAGAATAAAACAAATCTTTTTTATAACCCAAAAGACCCAACAAAACTCTCAGAGCTTGGCCTAAATTTTGTAGCCGGCGTACTTGATCATTTACCAGGATTATTAGCGCTCACATGTCCTTCCTATGTGTCACACCATCGCCTAAAACCACACTCTTGGGCGGGAACAACGATCTCCTGGGGTTATGACAATCGGGAATGTGCAGTTCGAGTTGCGAGCCCATTTAATGGTCGCGAAATGGAATCCATTAATTTAGAGTTAAAAACTTGCGATGGATCTACAAATCCATATCTCGCGCTTGCAGGGTTAATTTTAGCTGGACTTGACGGTGTGGCTCGAAAACTAAAACCACCTTTACCCGCACACCGTGACCCAGAATATTTAACTAATGAAGAGAAAACATTGTGCCAAATTCGGCCATTACCCTCCTCTCACCTTGAAGCCCTTGAAGCGCTTGAAAAAGATGTACTTCTTACAAACGGCCTTGGCGAACTCATGACACGCGCTTACCTTGCAACAAGAAGAGCGGAGAATGCGAAAGCGAAACTTGAAGGCGATGAGTGGGCACGATTAGCAACTTTTAGCACCTTTTAACCCCCTGGTACGCTCAAAAAAGACCCCTTGTTGCAAAAATTTAAGAACAACACTCTTCACTTTTACTTTCTTTTAACAGAGAATTAACTCGACCTGCGCATCAGAGCCAGGCATTTTTATTGGAGGGGTCAATGCACGGAGAATCAAAAAATGGTTTACGGAAGAACCTCAACATCTGGGAAACAATCGGTATATCCGTTGCACTTATGGCGCCTTCCATGGCCGCGAACATAAATCCTCAAGGAACAGCTGGATTGATTGGTCGCGCAGTTCCAATTGCATTTGCGATGGCATTTGTTGGAGTACTTTTATTAGCTTACGGATTTGTTCGACTCTCGCAGAATTTTAATCACGCCGGTAGCGTTTATGGATTTGTTGGTGCGACTATGGGACCTCGGCAAGGAGTTGTTGCTGGGTGGGGCTTACTAGGCACTTACACCTTTTACACCTGCGTTTCTGTGATGGCTACTGGTATTTTTGGTGCAAAATTTTTAGATGCTGCTGGCATTTGGCGTAATCAGCCAAGTTGGGCTGCATTTCTTATCGCACTTATTGCGTTGATTGGTGGCTACATACTTGCAGTGGTGCCCGCAAAAAACGGAACTCGCATTCTACTTACCGTTGAAGGAGTTACCGTAGCCCTGATTCTCATTACCGCGTTTGCTGTTCTCGCTAAACTGATTTCAGGTACTGCTCCTGGCGGACAGAAAATCGATTGGAGTGTTTTTAGTGTTCCGGAAGGAACAGGAGCCAGCACTGTTTTCCTCGGTGCAGTATTTGGTTTCTTATCTTTTGCTGGCTTTGAAGCCTCAGCAACTCTTGGTGAAGAAGCATCAAACCCGCGTAGAGATATTCCACGCGCACTTCTTGGTACAGCAATTTTTGGCGGAATCTACTTTGTTTTTGTAACAACAATTGAAGCAATGGGATTTGGTACCAATGAAGCTGGAGTAAAAGCTTTCCAAACTTCTGGTTCCCTCATGGGAGATCTAGGATCGAGTTACATCGGTTCCTGGATAGGCACTTTAATTACTCTCGGGGCTTCCATAAGCGCCTTTGGTTGTGGAATTGCTTGCATAGTTGGCGCGTCACGTTTACTTTTCGCAATGGGACGCGACAGTGGCAACGCTTCGCTCGCAAAAGTTTCTGCAAAGAATGCGACACCTGTACAAGCCACTAACTCTGTAATTATCGCAGCTCTAGTCATTATGGTTGTATGGAAGTTGATTTTTCGTAGTCAACAACCATTCGACATTTTCGTCGGGTCTGGAACTATTGGAACTTTGATTTTGCTAGTTGCGTATGGGATGGCAACAGTTGGCGCGATTAAGTTTATATTTTTCACTGGTGCACCTAAGGCAAAAAGTTGGGAAATTATTATTCCAATTCTCGGGCTCATCGTGGTTGCCTATACTCTTTATCGGAACGTGATTCCATTCCCAACAAGCGGAGTGGCAAGAGCTTACCCAATCACCGCAATTGTCTGGCTAGTAATAGGAATTGTGGGAGTTTTAGCCAGACCAGCGCTAGCATCTAAGATTGGTTCTCAACTCACTAAAGATGAGAATCTTTCACCAAATCGATAAGTAAAAAATGTTAGAAAAAGTAAAAGTTGTGGACCTAACGATTCCGTTAGGTCCACAAACAATTATGTGGCCAGGCGCACCATCTCCTGAAGCGGAGACATTGGTTACCATCGCACATGATGGATATTTTGCACGTCGTGTTAGCTTTTATGAACACACTGGAACACATTTTGACGCTCCTTGTCATTTCGTTAACGGTTCGACAACAGTTGATAAAATTCCGGCCACTTCACTCGTTAAACCAGCAATTGTTATTGATATTTCCAAAAGGATTGGAAACGACCCAGATGGTGAACTTTTATTAAGCGATGTTGAAGCATTCGAAGAAAAGAACGGTCAGATTCCACTTGGTTGTGCGGTACTACTGCGCACTGGGTGGGAAGAATTTAATTCGAATGAAATAAAATATGTCGGCGCACCTGGAAATATTCGGTTTCCTGGCTTTGGGGTTGAGGCGGCAAAATTGCTCGTTAATGAACGGAAAGCAGTAGGGCTTGGAATCGACACTTTAGGAATTGATCCAGGTGGAGTTACAACCTTTCCTGTTCACGCAACGGTTAGTCATCCAAAAGGGCTCTGGCACTTAGAAAACCTACAAAATCTCAAGATGTTGCCACCTACTGGGGCATGGATTGTGGTGGGAGTTTTGCCGTTAATAGATGGTTCGGGAAGTCCTGCAAGAGTAATTGCTCTCGTACCGTAAAACTGCAAATATAAAAGGACAGATAGAAATATTGGTTTAGTTAATTTGTAGTTATTTACCTAGCAATGTGAAAGAGTGCCGCAGTGAAAGAACCGTTAGCGTTTGCAGCTACCTGTGATCTCGTAAGTATTGTCCGCGGCAGGTCACTACCACTTTCAGAATTATTGCGATCTCCTTACGGCGTGGGCTGGGTGCCAGCGAACCTTGCACTTACATCCTTTGGCCCAATAGCCGAACCTAACTCATTTAGCTCTTTAGGAGATTTGCGTTTGATTCCTGATCTTTCAACAGAAATTTTGCTCCCACCAATTGCAAATGGGATCTCTGATGGTTCACCGCTCCATCTTTTTCTCTGCAACCAGACATTACCGGATGGTTCACCATGGGATTGCTGCACTCGCACGCATGCAATTAACGCCATTAAAGAATTAAAAGAAAAACACAACATTGAAATTACCGCGGCTTTCGAACATGAGTTTACATTGACTGGATTTGCTAATGGAGCACCTTTTAGTTTGGAAAAACTTAGAGGTGCAGAGCCATTTGGGAGCGACCTTTGGCACAATCTCGAAGCCAATGGTTTAGAACCAGAAAATTGGTTGCCAGAATACGGAACAGGGCAATTCGAAATAACTCTACGTCCGAAAGATGCGCTACGAGCTGCAGATAACGCAATTCTGCTCCGTGAAATTGTTAGAGATACGGCGCGATCTCATGGAATGCGAGCAAGTTTTGTACCACTTCCTCGTCCGGATGGGATCGGCAACGGGGTTCATGTACACATTTCACTCTCGCGTGACGGGAAGCCGATCACTTACGATCCCAAAGAACCAAAAAATCTTTCATTGATTGCATCTAAAGCTGTCGCTGGCATTTTAAAACATGCCGAAGCTTTACTTGCCTTTACTGCTCCAAGCCAAATTTCGGCGCTTCGTCTCACTCCACATCGTTGGAGTAGTGGTGTTATTGCTATCGCCGAACATAATCGTGAAGCTTTATTAAGAATCTGTCCTCTGGTAGGCAACGATGAAAAAAATCACATACGAGCATTTAATGTTGAATATCGTGCGGCAGATGCTACCGCTAACCCCTGGCTTATTATTTCACTTCTTATTCGTTCACTAACCGACGGCTTAGATATGAATGAAGCAGTGGGCGAAATTTTAACCGGTGAAACTGAAGGGCTTCCGGGTGTTCGCCTACTACCAACGACTTTGCAAGATGAGTTAGTTTATCTTGCCAAAAACGAAAAAGTTAAATCATGGTTTCCGCCGCAACTTCTCGCCACCCACATTGCTATTCGTGAGAGTGAAGCTAGAGTTCTTGCTGGGCTCACAGATGCAGAAAAATGCGAAAGGTATGCAAATGTCTATTGATTGGCGTCAACTTCCAAGCGGACCTGCCACCGAGGCACTTGTGGATTTTCCCTTACTCGATCATCACGTACACGGAGTTGTAATAGAGAATCCAAGTGTTGATTTTTTTGCTGGCATGATGACAGAGTCAGATCGACAACCAGCATCACTTGAGGATGCAATGTTTTCACAAGTTGGCTACGCAACTAGACGTTGGTGTGCACCTTTACTTGATCTGGAACCACACGCAGCTCCTAAGGAATATTTTGCTCGCCGGATTTTATTAGGTGCAGATGAAGTAAATAGTCGTTTTCTTAAGTCAAGCGGGATTGGTCACTACTTTATTGAAACCGGATACCGCGGCAATGAGATTCATAACCCAACCGGGATGGCAAAACTATCTGGAGCTAAAGTTGATGAAATAATTAGGTTAGAAACAGTAGTAGAACAACTTGCGTTGGATGGTGTCGAACCAACAAATTTTATTAGTGACTTTCAGAAACGATTAGCAGAAGTTTCTAAAGATGCTATTGGATTGAAATCTATTTTGGCTTACCGTACTGGCCTCGATGTAGACCCTTCACGTCCTAGCGATACAGATGTTATTTCTGCTGCTACAAAATGGCTCAAAGAGGTAGAGAAGAGTGGAAAAGCTAGAGTTGATGATCCAATTCTCTTACGTTTTCTCATTTGGGCGGGTGTTGATCGAAATTTACCAATTCAATTTCATATTGGTTATGGTGATCCAGATTTAAATCTCGATCGATGTGATCCGCTCTTAATGACAGGACTGATAAGAGAATTAGAGAAGAAGAAAATTAACGTATTTCTACTCCACACTTATCCCTTTCAAAGGAATGCTGGGTATCTAGCCCAAATGTTTGACAATGTTTTCCTTGATGTTGGCTTAGCAATTAATTATTCTGGTGCACGCTCTCGAGAGATAATCGCAGAGTCTCTTGAATTAGCTCCCTTCAAGAAAATTCTCTTCTCCTCGGATGCTTGGGGGCTCTCAGAACTGACTTTTCTAGGAGCGCTCCTATTCCGTCGCGGGCTGGGCGAAGTTCTCGATAGTTTTGTTGCACGCGGAGATTGGTCGGAAAATGATGCATTAGCAGTGGTAAAAGCGATTGGTAATCAGAATGCTCTTGCCGCTTACAATTTAAATAAATGATAAAATTACGGACTTGCTTGCAAAATGCCTATTCTCTATACAACATCGGCCGCGAATAGGATTAATTCTTTACTGGACAAGGGCGACCTCGCAGTCCTTACTGCTAACGAGGTAAGGTAGAAATACCTTTGGGGGTTCTAATCCTCTCGTCTCCGCCAGTAAATAGATCGGAGTTATCCAATGGCAACGTTCCGGGTAGCGGTTATCGGAGCTGGTCCAGCGGGATATTTCGCCGCACAAGCTTTACAAAATGCCGAAACTGAAGACTTGAAGTTTTCAATTGACATGATTGAGCGGTTGCCGACACCATGGGGATTAGTAAGAAGTGGTGTTGCGCCTGATCACCCAAAAATTAAAACTGTGTCTAAAGTCTTTGAAAAGATTGCAGCTGATCCTAACTTTCGTCTCTTTGCAAACGTTGAAATTGGCA
>RGZI01000048.1 GCA_010031635.1 Actinomycetota bacterium | reverse complement strand
AGCAAGTGCAAAAATTGCGCCAATACTTGCCCCAAGCAACGCTAAAGGTGTGGAGAGTTCTCTCCTCCTATCTAGAAAATGCGCCAGGCTAACGCTGTTCCAATTTGGGTCGCGATCAAGCCGATGCATATCAATACAACGTGGACAGGCATCTTTTCCTGGAGTCACAAAGGGGCCGAAAGTTAAGTTGTCTCTATCTAATCCATCTATAAGAAAAAAAGGGGTACTGCCTCGCATCCATTCAGCAAGTATTTCTGGATCTGGTGGCGTTGTTGCAATGATCAAAGTTGGATTTCTTATATCACTTGAGTTTTTACTTTGAGAATTTTCACGAGATTGGTCAGCAAGTACTTCATTTCTTGAGCGGCCGACATCAGAAAGTCGTAAGTAACCACCTATTAAATCTGACATGGTGATTTTTCGATGGTCATCACTAATAACAGCACCAATTCCACTTGCTAAAAGGGTGCCGGAAAGGGCAAAACCAATTCGATTTAATTTCGAGATGTAAACAGTTGCAGTTATGCGTTTTTTCATTCTTTCTATCCGGCATGAAGTTGCAGATTGAGTCGCAGATTGAGTCGCAGATTGTGGGTACCAATCAATAAGTTGCAATTCAGGTAAAAGTTTCTGGTTTGTTACGTTTTCAAAAGTTATAAATGCAGCATGATTTAAAGTTGATATCAACTCTATTAAATCTGATTCAGAAATCCCTACTGAAATTGCAATTGCACTGATGGATTTACTTCCATCACATAAAGCCAAAGCTGCACGTGCACCGGGCAGATCGATAATCAATGCATCATCAAAAGTTCCGACAAAGAGCCCATCGGCCCGAGGTGAAAGTAATACGCCAACTTTTATCCTAGGGAAATCATTTCTGGAGACGGTTTCAGTTGCACCGGAGTCGCGGACAATTTTTGCTCCTGCAGAGTTACTCGGGCTGATCTCTATTGGCCTTCTTGGATTCTTGTCATCGAGATTGTCATCAAATTTCTCGTCAAAGTTCTCATTAAAGTTCTCATTAAATTTCTCGTTAAACGTCTCATTAAACATAGAAGGAGCCTGACATTTGCCAGGCTCCTTCATACTTTTTACTCACAAACCAACATTGGAGTAAATCTTTGTCACATCTGATGTGGCTAGAGATTCGCCCTGCGTGGTTGTGAAACTTAAAACTCCTGCGTCTTGCTTGGAGGGCTTACGCCTTACCCAAGATCCGACACATGGTGGTGTTGCATGTTGGGCACTTGCCCTTTGCCATGCGACGGCCCGATTCTGAAACATTTACATCTCCAGTGAAGTTGCGCTTTGCTTTGCACTTAACGCAATATGCCTCGCCGGTATAAGTCTCTACTGCCATGGAATCCTCCTGAAAGTTGGAACAAGTTGGAACAAGTTGGAACAAGGTGAAACACCTAAAGAGCACGGTACCGCTTGATCCACGCTCAAACCTCAGTATTTACCCTCAACGACCTGCTTTTCTAGGAAATCTTCGGCTCAAAGTAGTGATTGCCGCACAAACCGCCGGCTAAATATCCGTTTTGTCGGATTTTCAGGGTTTTAAGCCGAGATCTCCGCTATTGAAATCAATTCCAATTGCCCCTCGTGATTATGGCGAGGCTTAGTAGTAACTGAGTTCCGGGGACCTTTAAGAGCGGTGATCGCCACCTGCTCAGCTACTTCCGCTGCCACTTTCGTAATCGAATCGATGGACTCGATGGCATCCACCAGATCCTCCTCAAGTCGAATTTGGCGCCCCTCTAAATAACCTTCTGCTCGCTCAAGTTGTGGATATCCGGCCAGCAAGGCCTTGAAATCTGGACCATGGCCGGCGACTATCAAATGCACCAGCTCATGAAGCAGGATGTAATCGAGAGCGTAACGCGGGGCATCATCTAGTCGATTTGATAATCGAATTGCACGTTCTTCAATTGTGCAAGAACCCCAAATTCTTTCCATGCGCGAACTCCACTCGACAGTTATTGGAGTTGCTTTATTGCCAAGATAAAGTGAATTTAATTCAAGTGCTCGCGCCATTAACTCACTTGAAGTTAAGCGCAGATCATCTTTACCTAATTTTGAAACCATTTCAGCAACAACTCGTTCTTCTTCACGTTTACTCATACGCGCAGGAATTGCAACAATAATTGTGTCGCCTTTTCGATAGGCCTCAATTGTTTTACGACGTTTGTTACTTCGGCGCACTTCAACTAAGAATGCGCGCTCCAAAATTGCCCCGTTTCTGATCTATTTCTCATCTATTGCTCGAGAGTTTCGCTAACCATACCGGCGAATTTTTCCACTGGTTGTGGATAAGTCGTGGTCCGTGCCAGGTGTCGCCTTTTTGGAGAATAGGCGCTGATAATGGATTAATTTAGGGTGGTTCAAATTGTTGTTTCCACAGGTAGCGCAGATCTATGCACAGATATCGGGTTAGTTACGCACAGGGGTAAAAATTCAGAAATTCGCTAGCAGATTCTTTCAGGAATTTCTATCTTGCATCTTTTTTAATAGAGCCGTATTTTCACGCTACGAAGTCCTCGGATAACCGGTTACCTATCTGCAAGGGGAAGGCAGATAAGTAAACGTGCGCCCCGGGGGCTTCGCTTTTTATTTAGAATTTTAATTAAGGAAAATCAAAGCGTTGATAAATCGTCTGGTGCGCTTCTTCCTTTTCTAAATGAAGTTGGATTTGTTATTTCTTCAATTGTTGGCAATAACTCTGGAGAGCTCCACAACTCATCTCGTTGTGAAATGCTTTCATTCGTTGCAATGAAATTAAAAAATGTTGCAGCATCGCGAGATGCACGTGGTGATATTTCTAAACCAATTAATGCTGCAAATGCTTTTTGCATTGGACCACCAGTTGCCCTGCCACGACGTGCGCTCTCTCTCAATGCTGGCAGTGCCGGTAAGTGTTCTAGGGCGGCACTGGCACTTACTTCATCAATCCAGCCCTCAATTAACGCAGCAATAGTTTCCAGCCTGAGTATCGCGCTTTTTTGTGAAGGAGTTTCATCTGTTGTGAACAATCCATTGGCGATCGCCTCGTTTAGCGCCTCGGGGGAAGTGCCGATGCCGTCAACTGGCAAACCAGTCATTCCAGTCATTCCAGCCATTCCAGCCATGCCTTCTTGAATTTTTTCAACATTGACTTTGATTCCATCGCTGTAACTTTTAATTGCATTCGTTATGTATTCGCGCAACCAGGGGACATTGTTGAAAAGTCGAACACCAGCCACTTCACGAAGTGCTAAGTAATAACGTAACTCAGCTTCTGGAATACCGAGTTCGGCTCCCCACGCATTGCAATTAATCGCGATCAATGCCGGACGGTTTTTGACTAACAATGGAATTCCGATGTCTGCACCGCCGGTGACACTTCCTGCTGTTGTTTTTATTGTTTCTCCCAATTGAGTTGCGAAAATCACTCCACCAAAAGCTCGCATCGCATTTCTCATTTGATTAAAGATTCCAGCCATTGGATTTTCAGTATTAGAATTTCCGGCATTTGGATTTCCGGCATTAGAGTTTCTGGCATTTGGATTTATTTTTGACTCATCATTTTTGGTGTTTTCTGAATTTGATGGAGGGCCAAAACCAAAAGAGCTAAAAGGATTGTTATTTTGATTTCCAGATTCATCTCCTTGAGCGCCACCGAGTTCATCACCTAATTGATCACCAAAAGCATCTCCTAGTGCCTCTTTAGTCAATCCAGAGATTGCGCCCGAGACGGCGCCTGAAAGAGATTCAGCAAGTGGTGCAACGATTTCGCACCAACCAACCAGGGTTGCATCAATCCATTGAGATCGCGACCAAATCTGTGCCGGCTCTAATGGCGCAGTGAAATCTGTTTTTGGATCTAACCAAAGTTGGGCAACAGCCAGCGCTTCAAGCCCTGCAGCAATTTCATTTTCACTCGGTGCTTGGTCTTTAGCAAGGGTTGCCATTTCACGGACCGCATCAGGGGAAATTCCAGATCCTGTTGCACCCGCTGCATTTGCAGAGATTGCACGTCCCAAACGCGAGAGAGCTTCTCCCATTTTGGCAAAGTCAAAACCACCCATGTCGCCAAAATCCCCTGCTCCGAAGCCGCCACCAGGAATACTCACGCTCAATTTCCAATCCAAATGATTATTTAATTACTCATATAACCATACACATGTACTTTCGATTCCCAAGATTGATGCGCCTTTACTCCCTACCTCTTTACTCGCTACCTTTTCACTTCCTACCTCTTTACTCCCTACCTCTTTACTCCCGTAACTCCCTCACTCCAGCCTAGATCTCAGATCTACTCCAGAAATTTGAAAAAACTCTATCGTTCTCTTATGTCCGCACTTATCTGGTGGTTGATTCCTCTATTAGGCACCGCCGGCGCTTTGTTTTACGTATGGCGAGTAGGACGTAGTAAGAGAGAAACGAATATTGAAAAATCAATTGCAGAGTATGAAAGATTTCGATCAACTTTTGAGTCACAGCACCGATCAGAAGATTTGTAAAAGAAAGTTTGAGTTAACTTAAATGGTTCGTAGTTTACCTAGAGTGCCGATACTTTTGGTCTTGATTTTACTCATTACCGCTTTTGTGATTCCGCTGCCTTATGTAATTATCGAACCAGGAGATCCACAAAATACTTTAGGTAAAGTCGAAAAAGGAAGTAGCAAACGACTTATTGAAATAACTGGAGTAAAAACTTTTCCAACCACAGGAAAATTAAACTTAACCAGCATCTATGTTTCAAGTCCGGAAGCAAAAATTTTAGGTTTTGATGTATTAACCGCATGGATTGATGGCGAAAAAAGTGTGCAGCCAAGAGAAGTATTCTTCCCCAAGGGAGTCTCGAACAAAGAGGTTAATCAGCAAAATGAATTAGATATGCGCCAATCTCAAGAGCATGCAAAAGTTTCAGCACTTCAGTACCTTGGCTACAAAATTCCAGAAAAGATTGTTATTTCTACCATAACAAAAGCGTCGCCTAATAAAAGAATTTTGCAAAACGGTGATGAAATAATTAAATTAAATGGTGTTGAAGTCGCTTCAGCTGCTGACTTTAGAAAACAATTAGCAGCAATTTCAGTGGCAAAAACACCAAGCGATAAAATGCAATTGACGATTTTGCGTAAGAGCGAAGAGAAAGTTTTCACTGTCAGTACGTACAAACTTCCAGCTAAGCAAAAAGTTCTAGGTTTAATGGTTGAATCGAAATACCATTACCCATTTACAATAAAAATTGGATTAAAAGATGTTGGTGGCCCAAGTGCTGGCTTGATGTTTTCACTTGGAATTATCGAAAAATTGAGATCTGAGAATTTAACAAGAGGTAGAAATATTTCTGGAACTGGAACAATCGATGCTTTTGGAAAAATAGGGCCGATCGGTGGCATCGAGGAAAAATTAATTGGGGCCGCACGGGCTGGATCAAAACTATTTTTAGCACCGGCCTTAAATTGCGACGATATTCATCACATTCCAAAAGGCCTGCAAGTGGTTGCCGTAGAAACTCTTGCAGAGGCGGTTACTGCGCTGAAAAACCAAGATTTAGAGTCACTGCCAGCCTGCGGATAAATTTAGAGTTCCACCTGCATTTTCACCTTCGGTTGGCGGTAAATTCTTACGCTGCTTTGGCTCTGTAGCCATTACTTCAGTAACCTATGCCCATGGTCTTTAACACTCGTTTTGCCCCTCGTGCCAACCGCCGTCGTGGCCCACTTCCATTGACAATCACCATTTTGGTATTGCTTTCAATCGCATTAGTGAGCATGAGTGGCTTCTATGCAGACTGGCTTTGGTTTAACTCAGTCTCCTTTACAAAAGTTTGGCAGACAACACTTTTCACAAAAGCATGGCTCTTTTTACTTTTCGGCATTGTCACTTCTTTAGTAATAATTTCAAATGTTTTAATTGCGTATCGATCACGACCTATTTTTGCGCCTTTGACAGTCGAAGCCGATAATTTAGAGCGATATCGCGCCCAAATCGAACCAGTGAAACGTATGGGATTTTTGGCATTAACTTTGGGGCTTTTCTATTTCGCAGGTTCAGCGGGCTCACAACTCTGGGAACCGTGGTTGCTTTGGAAAAATGCAACTCCATTTGGGATTAAAGACCCACAATTTAATTTAGATATTTCATTTTTTGCATTTTCACTTCCGTTTTACGAATCGTTGATCGGTTGGGCGATTTCAACTCTAATACTTTCCACTCTTGCAAGTTCAGTGGTTCATTATTTGTACGGTGGCATCAGACCACAAAGTGTTGGCGAAAAAACTACCGTTGCTGCGCGCGTACAACTATCCGTACTTCTTGGGTTAATTGTTTTAGTAAAAGCTTTTGCATATTGGTTTGACCGATTTCAATTGGCATTAAAAGATGAAAGATTAATTACTGGTTTGAGTTACACAGATGTGAATGCTGTTTTGCCAGCAAAAGCAATTCTTGCGGGAATCGCTGCGGTTTGTTCATTGTTATTTTTTGCAAATATCATTAGGCGTTCTTGGGTACTGCCAGGTGCAGGAATTGCGCTTTTAGTTGCAAGTTCAGTTGTGATCTCAGGTTTGTATCCTGCCGCAATTCAGCAATTCCAAGTTAAGCCAAGTGAGTCAACTAAAGAAGCTCCTTTTATTCAACGCAATATTGAGGCAACCAGAGTTGCTTACGGAATTGATAAAGCTGAAGTTTCTGAATATGCGGCCACTGTAAACACTGCAGCAGGCCAATTAGCTTCTGATGCAGAAACGATTTCAAATATTCGTTTGATGGATCCAAATGTTATTTCAGCAACATTTCGCCAGTTGCAACAAATTAAGCCGTATTACACATTTGCGGATTCTTTAGATGTTGATCGTTACAAAATCAATGGGAAGGTTCGCGATGTTGTAGTTGCAGTTCGCGAGTTAAATATCGACGGCAACCCAAACCGAAATTGGATCAATGATCATTTGGTTTACACACATGGTTTTGGTTTTGCTGGCGCCTATAGCAATGCGCAAGATACCGACGGAAAACCTATCTTTTTCCTAGGCGATATTCCGCCAACTAAGACTCTGGGTGCTTTCCAACCGCGTGTTTATTTTGGTGAAAATGTTCCTGACTACTCAATTATTGGTGGAGCAAATTCAGATACCGAAGTTGAATTTGATTATCCAGATGACTCATCTGCAAACGGTCAAAAAAATTACACATACACCGGCAAAGGTGGCGTGCCAATGGGTAATTTATTTGCACGTGCTGTATTTGCAATCAAGTACCAAGAACAAAGGATTTTGCTTTCGAGTTTAATTAATTCAAAATCAAAGATTCTTTTTGAACGCAGTCCGCGTGAGCGTGTTGCAAAAGTTGCTCCTTGGCTAACTCTTGATGGGGATCCATATCCTTCAATTGTTGACGGAAAAATGCTTTGGATCGTTGATGGTTACACAACAAGTGCGGGTTATCCGTACTCACGCAAAGTCAGCCTTTCGGGATCAACTGCGGATGCATTGACTGCAAACTCAGCAGCCGTAACCGCTCAAGGTAATACTTCGATTAATTATATTCGTAACTCGGTCAAAGCAACTGTTGACGCATACGACGGAACGGTCACTTTGTACCAGTGGGATGCAAAAGATCCAGTTTTACAAACTTGGTCAAAAGCATTTCCGGGCACAGTAAAACCAAAGAGTACGATCTCTAAAGATTTGCTTTCCCACATTCGTTACCCAGAAGATATTTTCCGCGTGCAGCGCGACATCTTGAGTTCTTATCATGTGAAAAATGCAACTGCATTTTATGGTGGTCAAGATTTCTGGAGAGTTCCGCGCGATCCATCAACATTTGGAAATAACGCGAGTGCACAACCACCTTATTACTTAACATTAAAGATGCCGGGCGAGAAGAATGCGGCTTTTTCATTAACTACACCGTTTGTTCCTCGTGGTGGTCGTGAAAACTTGGCAGCATTTGCAACAGTGAATTCTGACCCAGGGCCTGACTACGGAAAAATTAAAGTTTTGCAATTGCAACGGAGTACAAATATCGCGGGACCCTCACAAGTTTCATCAAACTTTGAAGCCAAGCCTGAAGTTGCTACATCGCTTTCACTTTTGCGCCAAGGTGGTTCAAATGTTGAATTAGGAAACTTGCTAACTCTGCCTGTTGGTGGGGGATTGCTTTATGTGCAACCTGTTTATGTTCGCGCTACAGCAAATACCGCTGCGTATCCATTGCTGCAAAAAGTTTTAGTTTCATTTGGAGATCAGATTGGTTATGCGGATACCGTTAAAGGTGCGCTCGATCAGGTCTTTGGTGGAAACGCGGGTCAAGGCAGCGGAACCACACCTGGAAGCACAACAGGCACGAAGAGTGATACCCCACTCACGGCTACCGTTGCAGAAGCGTTGGCAAGGGCCAAGCAAGCCCTTTCAGACGGTCAGGCCGCCCTTACTAAGGGTGATTTCACCGCTTACGGTAAGGCGCAAGATGCCCTCAAACAGGCCATCAGTGATGCGGTCAGAGCAGAGAGCAACGCCGCTAAGAAGTAATTCTAAGTAATCAAGTGAGGGTAATTTGCTGGAGTGGATCGCCCCCGCCTAACATGGGTACATATTCACAGCAGGTGCGAGTGATCGCAGGTGGATACCGACGCGGGGTGGAGCAGCTCGGTAGCTCGCTGGGCTCATAACCCAG
>RGZI01000047.1 GCA_010031635.1 Actinomycetota bacterium | reverse complement strand
GCGCGGTGCAAGCAGTGACACCATTGCAGCATTCCCTGCGGATTTTCGAAGCAGAGATGGAAAATTAGCCGAAACTTATACTTTGTTAATTAGTTGGCGGAATGATCATGGGATTTTAGATCTTGCTAATACCGTTTCAGAGTCTTTGCGAAACCCAATTAATTCCACGGGCAACTCAAATTCTAAGATTTCCAAACTTGGTCCAAAACCAACAGCTGCACCAGCTGAATTAAGTTGTGGGATTTACGCAACAGTTGAAGTTGAAGCAGAGGCGATCGCCGATCATCTTGTGAGTTTTTGGAGTAAAGAAGCTCGGGAGAAACTTCCAGAATCAATTGAGAGAAAGAAAAAAGATCCTACTTTTCGCTTCGTGGAATCAACCGCAATTTTAGTTCGCAATCGTTCGCAGATTTCTGAAATTGAAAGCGCACTTCGCGCTCGTGAAATCCCAGTTGAAGTTGTTGGTATTGATGGCTTAATCCATATTCCAGAAGTTGCCGAGATTCACGCCATGTTGCGCGTTATTGCATTGCCCGATGCCGGAACCGCTTTGATGCGTTTGTTGAACAATGGATATTGGCGAATTGGCCCAGCGGATATTGCTGCCCTTGGAAAGTTCGCGCGTAGTAGAGCGAGTGAGCGTGAACCTGGCCGCAATCTAGTCGAGCGCGTACTCAATGGTTCGGATGTCGAGAGTGATGAGTTGGCCCGCTCATCAATCGTAGAAGCGCTAGATGAGCTAACTGAACTAGCTGAGCTATCTAAAGTAGTGCAACGAGGCGGTACTAAATCAACTATTCGCGACAGTTTTTCTGAAGTCGGCTACACGCGTTTGGTAGCACTGGCAAAACAGATTCAGAGATTACGTAAGAAAGTGCATTTGCCAATCCCAGATTTGATTGTTGCAATTGAACGCGAATTATATTTAGCCGTGGATGTAGCACTTACAGAACATAATCGACGTTATCTAGATCGATTTATTGATGAAGCAAATAATTTTTATAGCCAGGGTGGATCACTGAGTTCATTTTTAACTTGGATAGATGTGGCAGATCGCGAAGAAGGGGGTCTGCGCGCCGGTGGAGTAGAAGTTAGAAAAGATGTTGTGCAGATTCTGACAGTCCATGGTGCAAAAGGTGGCGAATGGGATCTAGTAGTTTTGCCAGGATTAGCAGAGGGTGTGTTCCCATCAGATAAATCTGGGGAGAATTGGCTTAAAGATGAAGGAACAGTGCCATTCCCACTTCGTTTAGATCGGGATCGATTCAAACCACTTGAATTAAAAAGATGTATTACGACAAAAGATGTACGTGATGAAATCGAGCAGTATCACTTATATTGCAATGATCGCAAAGGTGACGAAGAACAACGGTTGGCTTACGTTGCGGTCACCAGAGCGCGTAGCCATCTATTTTGTACTACTTCGTGGTGGCGAAATGGAAAAAATTTCGTACCACCGAGCTCGTTATACAAAGATGTATTTAATCAAGTCGTAAAAATTGGTGGAGAAGTTGCCGGCGAGATCGATGTACCACCAACTGATCCAGAAAATCCTGGTTTAGTGAATCCAAAGAGTGCGCAATGGCCGGTTGATCCACTTGGTAAACGTCGGCCTAACTTTGAAACGCTATTAAAAGCATTACAAAATAATAATTCCGACCTTTCAATAATTTCAGAAAACGATAAATTAGATCAAAAGATTTTAGAACTAAAAAATGGTGTGGAATTGGCGCTTCAGGAGCAAGCCCGTGACAAGAGTGAAATCATTGTCAAACTTCCACCACGTTTATCAGTCTCAGCGTTACTTGCACTCGCGACAGATCAAAAAGAGTTTGCGGCTCGAATTAGAAGACCACTTCCATTTAAGCCAGACCCAATCGCCCGCCGCGGAACAGCTTTTCATAGTTGGCTGGAAGAAAGATTCGGAGATGTTGCACTTTTGGATGAAGATGAACTTCCCGGAAGCGCCGATGAAGGTGCTTTTGATGAGAGCGTGCTCTCCTCATTAAAGGAAAAATGGTTAGCCAGCGAGTGGGGAGTTCGTTCACCAATTGCGGTCGAAGTTCCTTTTGAGCGAACGATCGCTGGAGTTTTACTGCGGGGCAGAATGGATGCAGTTTATTCAACTCCTACGGGTGGATTTGAAGTAGTTGATTGGAAAACCGGATCAGCAAAAAGTGGACGAGAACTTGAATTGGCGGCAATTCAATTAGCTATGTATCGACTTGCTTACGCTGAAATTGCCAATTGCAACCTATCTGATGTTGGAGCAGCATTTCATTACGTTTCGTCACAAGAAACAATTAGACCGGCAGATTTACTAGATCGAGATGGCTTAATAAATTTAATTGATCAAGTTCCAACTCTTTAACTTTCAATATCACGTCAGCAGCTATGTTTTTATAAGATTTCAAAAGCAATTGGCAAGTGATCGCTGACTCCAAGATTAGGAATTTCTAATCTCTCAATTTCAGAAGTTTTGAAATCAGCTGAGAGTGCATGATCAAATTGGATCCGTGGCTTCCACGAAGGATAAGTTTTTGCTTCCACCAATTGATTCCATCCCAGAACTTTTGCTGGAATTTTCCCTATTAAATTTAAATCCCCAATCAATATTTTTTTCCCCGGCAAATGTTCAGCCCATTTTTTTATTACTTGTAATTGCCGAACATTTACTCCAGGGACAAATGACAAATGTGTGTTGATTACGGTGATGCCATTTTGCAGAATTGCGGCTTGGGCAATTCGGGGTTCGTCAGAAACATAAATCATTCTTGGACGCATTTTTCCCTTATTCTCATTTGGAACCAGTAAAGGAATCCCAACAGGTGATCTTCCTAACTTTAAAAGGCAAATTTCATTAATCGGAATTTTTGAAATAATTGAAATTCCATATGCACTATTTTGATTTGTTAAATAATTTTTGCTTTCAGCACTTAATTCAGTCGAGTAGCTTGGGTCACTTGATCTATTTGATTTAATTAACTCAGCAGCGCTCCATTGCTCGCCAGGAGTGCCAAAGATTGCGGGAGTGAAGTTATAAAATTGCGCCCCCATGCCTTGGGCGGTCAAAGCGGTTTGATCAACACTGTTACTGCGATCTTGAAAGAAATCGACTTCTTGCAGGGCGAGTAGATCTAAATCGATCAACTCAGCCGCTTTGAGTAACTTTTCTGCCGACGTCCCACCTTCTGGGATGGCCATCCCATGCAGGAGGTTCCAGGAGCCGATCTTCATCTGTGAACCGTAGGGGTGGATTGGATAGGCTCGCCACTTATGGCCTCAGAACTCCAAAATTTAGCACTTGCACGCTCACTCCTTGATCGCGCCGCCCATTTGCGTACCTCGGATCAAACTTTGGATGAGCTCTTCGCTAAAGCCAAAATATTTCAAGTAAATCAAGGAAAATTTAGTTGGAGTGATGGCGGAAGCCAAAGTAACCAATCAGGCCAAGCAAACCAGCTAGCCCAACCAAACCAAAATAAATCTGATTCCTCACTCAGTGGTTTGATTTATTTGGAGCCAGATAGCGCGCAAATCAAATCACCAGAGTTTGCTGCATCAGTTGCTGAAAGATTTTTTCTTGGCCTTGCTCCTAATGGTCAACCATTTTTTGCAATCAATGCACCATTTCCACAAGGAACTGAAAATTTAGTTTCACTGCGAGAAGTTGGCACATTATTAAATGATCTTGAAATTGGTGCAGTGATGCATGCTGTTGCTCTTGCAAATTGGCACGATGTACATCCACGTTGTGCAAGGTGTGGCGAACCAACTATTTCTATTTTAGGTGGATCAACTCGAAAGTGTCCGACTTGCGAAGCAGAGCACTATCCAAGAACAGATAGTGCAGTGATAGTTTTAGTTAGAGATAGAGATGATCGAATTTTATTAGGGCGGCAGAAAATCTGGCCTGCTAAAAGATTTTCGACATTTGCTGGGTTTTTAGAACCTGGTGAATCTCTTGAAGCTTGCGTTGTTCGCGAAGTTGCAGAAGAGGCAGGGGTCTCGCTTAGTGAAATTAAATATTTAGGATCTCAACCTTGGCCATTTCCAGCATCAATCATGCTTTCATTTACAGCGGTAACTGATAATCCTGAAGCTGCCGAAGCAGATGGTGAAGAGATCGAAGCGATTCGTTGGTATACAAGAGAAGAGATTGCTGCAGATATTGCATCTGGTGAGTTGTTGCTTCCGCCAGGCATAAGTATTGCGCGCAGAATGATTGAACTTTGGTACGGGCAACCATTAGAAGGTGTGGAAGCGTGGCGCTAGAAGGTTCGAGCGCACAGGCCAACGCACTATTACTTAATCTCGATCCACAACAACAAGAAGCAGCAACCGCGATTCGCGGACCAGTGGCGATTATTGCTGGTGCAGGTACTGGGAAAACCCGGGCCATTACTCATCGAATCGCATATGCAATTGAAAGTGGAGTGATGGATCCAAATCGCGTGCTTGCACTGACATTTACCGCGAAAGCCGCCGCTCAATTACGAAATAGATTAAGAGGTTTGGGACAACCAAATGTGCAAGCACATACTTTTCATAGTGCTGCTTGGCGTCAATTAACTTTTTTCTGGAAAGACGCTATTGGTGGGCCACTACCAAAAATCCTTAATAGCAAATACGAAATTCTTTCTGAAATTTCGCGCGAAGAGGGGTTAAGTGGAAAGCCAGCATTTATCAGAGAGTTAAGTGATGAAATTGAGTGGGCTAAAGGCAAACAAATTCACCATGATGATTTTGTTTCTATGGCGGCTGAGCGAACTTTATCGAGTGGATTAACAGTGGAAGCGATGGCAGGAATTTATACGGCATATGATCAACGCAGGCAATCAAGAGGATTAGTAGATTTTGAAGATATCTTGTTATTTGTTTCAGCAATTTTAGAAGAGCGAACTTCAATTGTTGATAGAGTTAGAGATCAATATCGATACTTCACAGTTGATGAGTATCAAGATGTATCTTCATTACAGCAAAGAGTTTTGGATCTTTGGTTAGGGAAACGTAACGAAATTTGTGTCGTTGGTGATCCAAGCCAAAATATCTATTCATTTGCAGGCTCAACTGCTCAATATTTAACAGGGTTTGCTCAAAAATATCCAGATGCAAAGATTCTGCGGCTGACAAATAATTATCGATCAACCCCACATATCGTTCACCTTGCTAATTCAATTGAAGATCGTGATCTATCTGCGACAAGAAATGCGACCACAAAAGCACACCGCGCTCCGCAGTTAACAGAGTATCGCGACGAACAACAAGAGATTGAAACAATTTCTCACCAAATATCAGATTTAATAAGTGCGGGAGTGCGTCCGCGCGATATCGCTATCTTGCTCAGACGTAATGATCAAGTGCAAGAGTTTGAACGGGTCTTAACACTTGCCGGAACTCCAGTAGTTCTTGCTGGTAAGCGCCCATTTTTTGCACTTCCAGAAATTCGTGAAGCGATTAGATTATTACGTGGTGCTGCACTTGCTTCATCAGGCAAGAAACTGACACCGGCTGAAAACTTTAAAGAGCTAAAAGATCTTTCAACTACACCAGATCATCAACCGTTGTTTACTTCGATTTCTGAAGTTTTAACTTCAATCGGTTGGAGTCCAGATAATGCAAAAGGTGATGATCCGAGATTTTTACTTTATGAGTTGGCTTATGATTTAGTTCAGGATGTGCCAGATGCTGATTTACGCACCTTTGTGGATGAGTTTGATAATCGGGAGAGAGATGCGATTGAGCCACAGGCCATAGGAGTAACAATTACTTCACTGCACACTGCAAAAGGTTTGGAGTGGGATTACGTATTTCTTCCTGCGGTACGCGAAGGAGTGCTTCCCATCTCGCAAGCAATCAGCAATACATTAAGCGAAGCGGCAGGTATTGCAGCAGTTGCGGAAGAGCGCAGACTGTTTTATGTCGGTGTTACCAGAGCAAAAAACGAGCTGTACCTATCTTTTGCTGGAACCCCTTCCAGATTTCTGGCTGGCTTACCGCTCAAGTGAAGCGGGTATTGAGCGGGGCCCCCGTTGAGCGGGTTTATTAAGTTGCTAGATCACTACCCTCTGCTTTACCCTAAAGCCAAGGAGTTATGTTTAAGTAGTTTTTGCGGCTAGAAATGGCCTGAAAGCGGTTAAACAGAGCTTGAAGATGAAACGAAAGAGGTCGACAGTGTCTGTAGCGCTAGCGCTTACATCAACACCGATTCGTACTGCCAATTGGCGTACGAACGATTTCGCGCGTTCATATTCATACGCCACCAGCAATCCAAAGCATTTTGGATTTAGTGGCACCCTGGAGTTCATTGGCTAAGCACCAGTGAAAACCCCAGGGGGCCTCGAATCCAAAAGGATTCAGGCCCTCTTTTCTTTTTCCGGGAGAAAAACCTTGAGCGAAAGGCAAGGAAAACCGGAGCTAGAGATTAGGGAGATTCACAGAGAGGTCAGTGGAGGAGCACAGGGTAAATCGAAATAGTAAGTGCAGAAAAGCAGAAAAGCAGAAAAGCAGAAAAGCAGAAAAGCAAGAAAGCAGAAAAGCAAGAAAGCAGAAAAGCAAGAAAGCAGGAACGGAGAACTTGCAAATTGCAAGCGCCGCGCAACATCAGATGAGGGAAGGTGAGAGCAATGACGGTTTTATTTCACGAACTGTTAGTTCCAGGATGGGCAGAGACAAAGGTAGGTGTGTACGAGTTAACACGTAATGAGAATTCAGGGCACAAGAAGGATGAGGGTTTTTCACTTCCATGTCACGGAGTCGATCCTGAGCTCTTCTTCGCCGATTCACAAGAGATGTTAGAGACCGCTAAGGATCTTTGCACCGCTTGTCCAATGCGCGCACGTTGTCTTGAAGGAGCGCTATCACGTCAAGAACCATGGGGTGTTTGGGGTGGCGAGATATTTGAAGATGGACAGATTGTCGCTGCGAAGCGTTCACCCGGACGTCCACGTACTGCAGCATAAATTTTCAGCGCACTTATTTACCACAATTGATTTGAGGGGATCATTTAGCTGATCAGATAGATCACAGTGGGAAAAATAAGTGCGCTGAAAGCAGTAGTACGAAAAATAAAGTTATTTAAAAGAAATTACATAGAAAGATTTAAAGCCAATTACTTGCTAAGCGAAGGCGCAATTTCTGGAAACCAAGATAGCGCCTCATCTCGGAAATTCCCTTCAGCACCGAGTTGGCAGAAAATACCAGTGGTTCCAAGGGTCACACGATGAATTAATACATACTCAGGTGGAAGATTTAATTGAAACCCAATTTTTGCAGTTGGATTTCGTGGGTCACCAACGCGAGTACTTTGATCTCGTAACCATTCCCGCGAATATTTAAATTTCTCTGTTCGTAGCGGTTCTACAAGTGGTAATAAATAATCTAGAACTAAATTTGCATCTGCATCAACATCAGCAAGAATAAATCCATCTTTTTTAAAGCCGTTATAAAGCCCAATGGCATCATCATCTAGTGCATGCTTTAGTAGATTTTTTAGAGGCTCAGGAAAGCCATTAGGCAATCTGTTGCACGCACCAAAATCCAATACCCCGAGGCGGCCATCTTCTAGCAATCTAAAATTTCCGGGATGTGGATCTGCATGAAGTAATCCAACTCGCATCGGAGAAGTGAAATGAAAACGAGCAATCTTGAGACCGGCATTGTTGCGTTGCTCGCGGCTCCCTTTTGCAATTATTCGGGACAATGGAATTCCCTCTAACCATTCACTAACTAGAACTTTGTCAGCTGCCATTACAACTTTTGGAATTGCGATATCTGGATCACCATCAAATTCAGCTGCGTAAGCGCGTTGTGCTTGCGCTTCATATTGATAATCAACCTCTTCGATAATCCGAGCACGTAACTCTTCAAGCAGCGGTCCCATCTCTAAAGCTGGCATAAATAATTGAAATATTTTTGCAAATCGTTGAATTTGATTTAAATCTGAAATAAGTGCTTCAGCCGCACCTGGGTATTGCACTTTAACTGCAACAACTCGTCCATCTTTCCAAACACCTTTATGCACTTGACCAATAGATGCTGAAGCAACTGGCTTGTCAGTGAATGATGAGAAATTATCACGCCAATCTTCCCCTAACTCTTTTGCAAGTACTTGATGCACTACTCGAGCTGGAAGTGGAGGCGCCGATTCTTGCAACTTCGTTAACGTTTCGCGGTACGGAGCAGCAATCTCTTCTGGCAGAGCAGCTTCAAATACCGAAAGCGCTTGCCCAAACTTCATCGCGCCGCCCTTTAGCTCACCTAAAACTTGAAAAACTTGGCGGGCGGTTTTTTCTTGAATTTCAGATGAAACCAAGGCGTTTGATTGCCCGATTAATTGTTTACCTAGGCCGACTGCGCTACGTCCTGCAAGGGACAATGGTAACGAGGCTAACTTCGCACTACGGATTTTTGTGCTGGTCTGCAATGAATCTTTCTTAACACTTTTTTCATTGCTAGACATTTGGCTAATTGTGCTAGATACCCATAATCATCGCCAATTGAAAATTAATTGTTTTGAGCGGTGAATTGGAAGAAGAGTTCAAAGATTATGTGATCTCGCCCTCAGTTGCATATGCCTGCATTCTTGCATTCCTGAATTCCAGCATCACTGCCAAGAGCAACCACAAAGTGGGTGGCGGCTCCATCTGCGGATTACGGGGTGCATCAATTCAGATCCTGAGTAGG
>RGZI01000046.1 GCA_010031635.1 Actinomycetota bacterium | reverse complement strand
TACTGTTGGAAGTCTAACTATTTATGAAGGTGAAATAATTTCAATTGACGGCACAACTGGTGCGGTCTACACCGGAGTGATACCAGTTATCGCATCACCAGTAACTGCATATTTAGAGGGACGTCTATCTGCTGGTGCCGATGAAGCATCACCAGTTGTAAAGGCAGTCGATCGAATTTTGCAACATGCCGATAAAATTCGTGCGCTTCGAGTTAGGGCAAATGCTGACACTCCGGAAGATGCAGTGCGCGCGCGAATTCTTGGTGCAGAAGGTGTTGGTTTATGTCGTACTGAACATATGTTCCTAGGTCCGCGCCGGATTTTTGTGGAGCGATTAGTTTTAGCAGAAAATGAAGATGTACAACGAGGTGTTATCGCCGAGATGGAACCACTTCAACGTGCTGATTTTGTTGGCATCATGATGGCGATGTCTGGTTTACCGGTAACTATTCGCTTATTAGATCCACCTCTTCATGAATTCTTGCCAGATTTAGCTTCCCTTACCGGGGAGATGGCCCGTGCTGAAGCACTCGGCACTGAAGTATCTACTCGTGATCAAGCAATTTTTGCTGCGGTAAGGCGTTTGCATGAATCCAATCCAATGTTGGGTCTTCGAGGTGTTCGGCTAGGAATTTTGATTCCGGAGTTATTTAAGATGCAGGTTCGTGCGCTAGTGCATGCTTATCTTGAAGTAAAACAGCTTGGTCATAATCCAAAACCAGAGATAATGATTCCATTGGTCTCTACCCAACGAGAATTGCTTTATTTGCGCGAAACACTAGAAGTTGAGATCGCTGAAACCTTAAAAGGCACTGGCCAAAAGTTAGAGATTCCGATTGGAACCATGATTGAAACACCTAGAGCGGCGATTACGGCAACTCGATTAGGAGATTATGCAGATTTCTTCTCATTTGGAACTAATGATCTGACCCAATTAACTTGGGCTTTTAGTCGCGATGATGTGGAATCCACCTTCTTGCCAAGATACCTAGATCTTGAATTATTACCGTTTAATCCCTTTGAATCCCTTGATCAAGATGGAGTTGGCCTTTTGGTCAAAATCGCATCGGAGCAAGCGCGAGCACTACGACCTGATTTCAAATTAGGTGTGTGCGGTGAGCATGGCGGAGATCCACGGAGTATTCACTTCTTCCACGGATTAGGTTTAGATTATGTATCTTGCTCGCCATTCCGAGTTCCAGTTGCAAGATTGGAATCAGGTCGCGCCCAAGTTGTCAGTTCTTCAACTTCAAGCACCGCTTGATTTAATTAGGAGTTAAGGAAGAGGTTGGTCTGATGCCACGCCATAGCGAGTTAGCAAAGATTGAACGAACCGGTCTCGAAGTAAGTAAACTTTCATTAGGCACAGCTCCACTAGGTGGATTATTTACCTCTGTTCCAGAAGCAGATTCTGACGGAGTGATTGCCGCAGCATTTGATGCAGATATTAATTTTTTTGATACCGCGCCGCTTTATGGCTCAGGACGAGCTGAAGTTAGATTAGGCAGAGGATTAAATGCCGCAAAGCGCCCATATATTTTATCCACAAAAGTCGGACGTGTTTTAAATCCAGTTTCAGGCGTTTCTAACGCTGGCGGTTTGGCAGGTTTTGCTGACGCAGATACTTCAGTAGAACCAGTATTTGATTACTCAAGGGCTGGCGTACGTAGATCATTTGAGGAAAGTTTAAAACGACTAAATGTTGACAGAATTGATGTGGCATTGATTCATGATGCAGATGATCGAATAGATGAAGCAATCAAGTATGCCTACCCCGCATTAGAAGAAATGCGCGCAGAAGGAATGGTAAGTACTATCGGAGTTGGAATGAATTACTGTCCTCCTACTATTAAAGCGGTGGTTGAAACTGATATCGATATCGTATTAATTGCCGGAAGATACTCCTTGCTAGATCAATCATCACAGGAGCAACTCTTTAAAGAGACAATGAAACGAAAAGTTTCAGTAATGATTGGTGGCGTTTACAACTCAGGAATTTTGGCTAATCCAGTAGCCGGTGCCACTTTTCATTACGCTCCAGCGCCAGATGAAATAATTGCCAAAGCCCAAAAAATTAGAGATTTACTGGCAACTTTTAATGTCTCTTTGACTGCGGCGGCGATCCAATTCCCATTACGTCATCCAGCGGTCACCACTGTTCTTACTGGTTCGCGCAGTCCTAAAGAGCTACTGGCAAATATTGCTGACTTCGATTCCGAAGTACCAGCAGAGGCTTGGGCCGCACTGGAGAGCGCTGGGTTAATCCCGCCTATTGACTGAAAAATCGTTTTCCCATAATCTCTGGCCATGTCTGCCAGCCCACTTTACGTCAAATTAACTGGAATGACTTGGGAGCATGTCCGTGGGCATGGCTGCTTACTTGCCTCAGATCCATTTTTACAGAGCCACCTTGGGATTACTGTCGATTGGACCGCACGATCACTGTTGGCTTTCGGTGATCAGAAAATTGAGGAGTTTTACCAAGATTTCGATTTAATGGTAATTGATTACCCACATATCCCAGATGCGGTTGCTGCAGGAACAGTTTTACCTTTTGAAGATTTTGTATCAGCAGCGGATTTAGATCAACTTGCTCAGGAAAGTGTTGGTGGGTCGCATCACTCTTATTTGTTTAGAAATAAACATTGGGCACTGGCATTAGATGCCGCATCACAAGTAAGTGCTTACCGTCCTGATCGAGCAGATAGCGCGCCCCTAACTTGGAATGATGCAAAAGAAATTGGCAAAGCGGGTAAATTGCTTTGGCCCTACAAGCCGGTCGATGCTTTTAGTACTTTCGCAACTTTATGTGCGCAATTAGGTGCACCTCTCGCGGGGGGTATTGCTAGTGGTAAAGGTTTCATAGATAACCAGATTGCAGCGGAGGCGTTGGAGTTAATGATTGAATTCACACATCTCGTTCCAGATTTTTGTGCAACATTTAATCCAATTGATACCGCAGAAGCGCTCGCCGATGATGGACCTTACAGTCATGCACTTGCACTTTATGGATACACAAATTATGGAAGAGTTGGATTTCGCAAAAATTTACTTTCTTACGATGATATTCCATCCTTCGATGGACAAGCCAGTGGCGCTTGTTTAGGTGGAACTGGGATTGCAGTTTCTAGTGCAACTAAAAATCCTGAAGCAGCTTTTAAAGCCGCGTTAACTTTGGCTAAAGGTGATGTGCAGTCCACCGTTTATACCAAAGCTGGCGGCCAACCTGGAAATTTACGGGCTTGGAAGAGTCGTGAATGTAATGAGATAACAAATTACTTTTTTAGAAATACTTTACGAACCCTTGAGCGAGCATGGATCAGGCCGCCTGTGATTGGTTGGCCTGATATTCAAATGGAGATTTCGAAGATCGTTCACCCTTCTTTAGTAGCAAAAAAATTAAGTGGAAAAGAAATTAACTCAATATCAGTTCTATATGATCAATTTGCGGAGGTCGAATGAAATTCTCAGAGTATGAAATCGGAACTACTCGAAAAAGTTTTTCTCGAACAATTACAGAAGCCGATATCGTGACTCACGCTGGCCAGACAGGTGATTTCTACCCTCATCACATGGATGCCGAATGGTGTGCAACTCAGCCTTTTGGAAAGCGAATGGCTCATGGAACATTAATCCTTTCCGTAGGGATTGGAATGACGGCTGGTGAAATAAATCCAGATGCGATGAGTTACGGATATGAAAAAGTTAGATTTATAAAGCCAGTATTTATTGGAGATACCATCACAGTAACTTCTGAAATTATCGGTTCTCGTGATCATCCAAAGAAAAATGATCAATTTGGTTTTATTGACGAAAAAGTGACAATTACTAATCAAAAAAATGAAGTAGTGCTCTTACTATTTAAAATTTACATAGTAAACCGATGATGGCAGAGAGGTTAATAAAATGAGTAATAATTCACAAATGATAGATACACACCAGCATCTCTGGATTATCAGTGAAAGAGAGTATTCCTGGCTTAAGCCGGAGTACGGAGTAATTTACGACGATTTTGGACCTGAATTAATAGAGCCACAACTTGCTCCGGCTGGTGTAACTGGAACAGTCATGGTCCAATCAGCAGATACTTATGCAGATACTTTCTACATGTTAGATGTTGCAGCAAAACACAAATTTGTAAAAGGTGTTGTTGGCTGGGTGCCCCTAAATCGGCCCGATGAGGCGAGTGCAGCTCTAGATGTATTAGTGAAGAATTCGGTCTTTAAAGGGGTGCGAAATTTAATTCATGATTACCCGGATCCAAAGTGGATTTTAAAGCCAGAGGTTCTCGAGGGAATTGGACATCTTGCTTCGCGTAATTTGGTCATGGATTTTGTGACGATCAATTCTGATCACATGTCCTGTCTGCCAGTAATTGCCGAAAAGTATCCAAATTTAAAAATAGTGATTGATCATCTCTCAAAACCAGGTATTAAAAATAAAGAATGGGAGCCATGGGCTAGTGATATGGCGAAAGCCGCGAAGTATCCAAATATTTATGCAAAAATTTCAGGATTAAATACTGCTTCTGATCCAAATTGGTCATTTAAAGATTGGATCCCATATGTGGATCATGTGGTTTCAATATTTGGTTCAAATCGGGTCATGCTAGGCGGTGATTGGCCGGTAATTTTACTTGCCAACGATTATCAAACTGTGTGGAAAGCTCAACAGGATGTAATTGCCCATCTTTCGCAAGATCAACAAGATGATATTAAATACCGCACTGCAACCAAGTTCTACTCACTCTAATCGTCATATGAAAGGTTAATTCAAATGAAAAGATATGGATCTGTTATCGGAATTTCGAAAAAAGATTGGGCAGAGTACGAGCGTTATCACGCAGATGTATGGCCAGAGGTATTGAAAACTATCTACGACTGCAATATTAGAAATTACTCTATTTATCGTTATGGTGAATTGCTTTTCTCATACTTCGAATATATTGGTTCTGATTTTGAAGCAGATAGCGCAAAAATGGGTGAAGATCCTAAGACTCAAGAGTGGTGGGATGTAATGAAGCCAATGCAACGTCCAGTTGCTGAATGCACTGGAGAAGAATGGTGGCATTCAATCCCTGAGGTTTTCCACGTCGATTAATTCATAGAATTTTAATTTGAAAGGTGATTGATGTCGCAACGAATTGCAAGGCCCGAACTACCGCTGGATGGAATTTTAGTTCTTGATTTCAGCCAATTTTTAGCTGGACCTGTTTCAGCTATGCGTCTTGCAGATTTAGGTGCTCGGGTAATAAAAATCGAACGTCCAGGTACTGGTGATATTGGCAGAACTCTTGCTTTTGCCGGTATCGCAAGTGATGGAGATACTCTCTCCTTCCACATTATGAACCGGAATAAGGAAAGTTTTGCCGCTGATTTGAAAAATGAAAGCGATAAAAAAGATGTGATTGAGTTGATAAAAAAAGCGGATGTAATAATTCAAAACTTTCGCCCAGGCGTTATGGAACGGCTCGGGTTTGGATATGAGGCGGTGAAAGCGATCAATCCAAAGATTGTTTATGCCAGCGCTACTGGTTATGGAGAAAAGGGGCCCTGGAAAGATCGACCAGGTCAGGATTTACTGGCTCAATCGATTACGGGTTTTCCTTGGCTAAATGGCAGTAAAGATGAACCACCAATCCCAGTTGGAATTGCTATCGCTGACATCCTGACATCTATTCACATAGCTCATGGAGTAACCGCTTTATTGTTACGTCGCGAGCGCACCGGTGTGGGTGGAGTCGTTGATACCAGCTTGGCCGAATCAATGCTCGATCTGCAATTTGAGTTGTTAAGCGCTCATGCATTTGATGATCAGTTGCGAGTTAATCGTGGACCTAGAAATGCCGCCCATGCATTTTTGCCAGCCCCATATGGGATATATCCAACCTCTGATGGATACCTTGCAATTGCAATGACACCGATAAATTCTTTAGGTGAATTAATCGGCCTCGAATCTATCGCAGCATTTACCAACCCTGAAGATTGGTGGAACCATCAAGAAGTGATCACTCAAGCACTTTCCAAATATTTAGCAACTGAGAAAACAGAGCACTGGCTCAGCATTCTCGATAAAGCAGATGTTTGGTGCGCACCAGTACTTACCCTTCCCGAATTGGTGGAGCATGAGGGTTTTGCGCAACTTGAAATGATGCAAGAAACTGTTCGTGGCGATGAAGATGAAATTAAAATAAAAACAACTAGAGCACCAATGCGTTTAGATGGAAAAACATTGAAAAACCGCAAAGGTGCACCGAGAGTTGGCGAAGATACCGAAAAGCTTCGTAGAGAATTCCTAGGAGGAAAATAATGAAAAATCCAAACCACGATGTCACCAAGCGCTTACAGGTTCCAGTATGGAATCAAGATAATAAATATTATGAGGATTACCAAGTAGGAGAAGTGGATCGGTCAATTAGGAGAACAATTTCCGAAGGCGAAATGATGCTCTTCAACTGCTTGTTGCTAGATATGCATCCTTATGTAGGGGATGAAATTTTTGCTACAAAAGAAGGAATGTTTGGTAAAAGAATTGTTCCAGGTGCTCTTGTTTTCTCTTTTGGTATGGGATTAATGGCGCATAACAACACCCAAACTTTTAGTTACGGATATGATCGACTTAGATTTATTAAGCCAGTTTTTGTAAATGACACCATTTATACAATGCGGACTTTGCTTGAAAAAACTCCTAAATATGAAGAGTTAGGTCTATTCAGAGTTAGTTATGAGGTATTTCGGGCAGATGATGAGGAGTTAGTTCTTTACTGCGAACACCTACAGACAGTGAAGTATCGAGATCCAATTACAGCGCGTTCTGAAATTGCAAAAGAGCAATCATGATTGATCACTTCAAAGAAGTTTCAGAGTTCGCAAAACTTGAAATACCGGAATCTCATAAACTTCCGATAGCGATTGTTGGTGCAGGTGGAATTGTTGATGGTGCGCACCTGCCTGCTTATAAAAAGGCTGGGTTGGAAATCGTCGGAATTACCGATGTTGACCAGGACAGAGCTAAAGATGTTGCAAACCGACATGGTATTCCAATTGTTTATCCAGATTTAGCAACGCTGTTGCGCGATAGCAAAGCCAAAGTTATTGATATCGCTGTTCCTCCAGCCGTTCAACGCGATGTATTTGTCGAAGTTGCAAAGAGTGGTCGACACATTTTGGCTCAAAAACCTTTAGCAACAACTGTTGGTGATGGCGAATTGATAATTAAAGCTGCAAAAGAGTCAGGAATTATTGCAGGAGTAAATCAACAGTTACGGTTTGAAGAAGGGATGGCTGCGGCCTACAAAATGGTAGATCTGGGTTGGGTCGGAAAAGTAACTTCGATATCTATCACCGTAAACCTGGCAACCCCGTGGGAGATGTTTCCTTGGGCAAAAAATATGGAAAAGCTTGAAATTATGGTTCATTCAATTCATTATCATGATGTAATCCGCTGGTTTCTAGGTGATCCAATTTCAGTTTATTCAGTAGCAGGGCGAACCAAGGGTCAATTCCCAATCGGAGAAACCAGAACTGTTAGTACCTACAAATATCCTGACGAGGTAACCGCGATAGTTCATGCTAACCATGTAAACCGTGGTGGAGATAATTATGCGGAGTTTAGAATTGATGGAGATGGCGGCGCAATCCGGGGAACTCTTGGTTTGTTGTATGACTACCCAACAGGCAGAGTTGATACTTTAGAAGTTAACTCCGCAAAGTTACCAACTGACGGTTGGACGCCATATCCGGTTACTACTCGCTGGTTCCCGGATGCATTTATCGGAACTATGGGCTCTCTTCTTGGTGCAATTGCAGGAAAGGATGCGCTTCGTTCCAGCGTCGAAGAAAACCTTGGAACCCTTAAATTAGTTGCTGCTTTATATGAATCGATTGCAACTAACCGGGTAATAGAACTTGAATAGATGATAAAATTAGTAGATGTAGCTAACGCGGCGGATGTTTCCATCTCAGTGGTTTCTAGAATCCTGAATGCAGATCCATCGTTGCGTGTCGCAGCTAAAACTCGTGAGCGAGTATTAGCAGCAGCGAAGGAACTTAGGTATCAGCCAAATCACGCAGCACGGGCATTGCGTTTATCAAAAAATAGCGCAATTGCACTTCTGACTCCTGATTATGCGAATGCAATTTTCAGTGAAATAGCAAGGGGAGTCGAAGAAGAGGCTGACATTCGGAATCTTTCAGTTCTGATTAATCGCGCAAATGCAGTCGAAAGTGCTGATGGTTGGTTGAGAAGAATAGTGGAAGAGGGACGCGCTGATGGAATTATATTACAAGCGCCAGATGGAGTCACTAAAGAAGGCTTAGAAAAATTAATATCTGGAACTTTACCAATTATTTTGATTAATTCACGAGACGATTCGAAGTTATCTCACATAATTTTTGATGATGCTGGCGCAGTCGAATTAGCTCTAGAACATCTTTTTTCTCTAGGACATAAAAAAATTGGGTTCCTCGGTGGCGAAGTGAGTAGTCCAACTGGAGCACGTAGATTCGCTGGTTTTGTATCCGGTATGAAGCGAAAGAAGTTAGCAGTCAATTTAGAGTGGGTCACCAGAATTGGGTATACAGGTGTTGATGGTCGAAAAGCAGTTTCGCAAATTTTTAATAAATCAGATCATCCAACTGCGTTGATTGTTGCAAATGCAAATGCAGCTCTTGGGGCATTAGCCCAGATACATACACTTGGGTTACGAGTTCCGGAAGATATCTCACTTGTCTCAATCCATGATATTTGGTTTGCTGATGCTACTTGGCCCCCGATAACTGCTGTAAAAATGCCAAATTATGAGTTGGGAAAATTAGCAATTGGTATGTTGCTGAAGCAGATGGAAACCGGCATTATCGAAAAAATTATTTTGACCAATCCGCCAAATCAATTGGTTGTGCGT
>RGZI01000045.1 GCA_010031635.1 Actinomycetota bacterium | reverse complement strand
GCAAAGGTAGAAGAGTTGAGTAAGGTGAAGAGATGGACTCGTTGTCGGAATCTAACGAGCCTTTCGTGAAGGGATTCAGGATTAAATGAATCAAGGAAAGATTTTCCCGCAAGAGCCAACGTGGACTCCAAAAGTTACAAGAATGAGAGCTGGTTGCGCTCGAAGAATCATTGATCCTCCAATAGGGACTCGAACAGAAAATTGGGGAGCATCGAAAGTTCATGTGACGACAGGTGTACACAATCACATCACTGCTACTGCAATGGCAATTCTTTCGGAAAATGGAGAGTCACATTTTATTGTTTCGATTGATTGGGGTTGGTGGCAGGGCATAAAAGATGACTTGCTAATAAGAGGTGTAATAATTCAAGAGCTCGGAATCAACGAAAACCAATTGCTATTACATTTAACGCACACCCATGCTGGCCCGACGACTTCCTCTGATGTAGCGGAATTAGAGGGCGGGCAAGCTGCGATCGAGTATCACGGCGTTGCAATCGAAGCAATTGTTTCGGCTTGTCGACAAGCATTAGCGGAGAGCGTTTTAGTGGATGTTACTTGGGGATACGGCAAGTGTGCCCTTGCAGTTAATCGCGATCTACCATGTGGATCAGAAGATATCGTGGCATTTAATCCAAACCAGCCGGCAGATGACACCCTTGCTGTTGCACGAATATCTGACTTAAACTCCAAAACTATCGGAATTATTATTAACTATGCATGTCACCCGACAACACTGGCTTGGGAAAACTCCTTGGCATCTCCTGATTTTGTTGGGGCAGCAAGGGATTTAATAGAAAGCAAGCACGATGCACCAGTGCTTTTTTTGCAAGGCGCATCGGGAGACCTTGCACCTCGCGATGGATTCACGGGAGATACGCGAGTGGCGGATAAAAATGGAAGAGTTTTGGGATTTGCTACCTTGTCGGTAATCGAAAATATGCTCCCACCGTCAACTCGGCTTAAGTTCTTGAAGACTGTTGAATCAGGAGCCCTTTTAGGTGAGTGGGGCGAAGAGAAGTTTATTCCAGAGACAAAAGATTCATTTCAGCGCATAGATCTGGCGGTACCACTCAAAGTTATTCCTAGCATCGAGGAGCTTGAAGAACTTTGGAAGGATGTAGATCCAAATGCTCGAAGCGTCAGAATTAAGCGGGCAAAGAAATTACGAGAGGGATATCTCCGCGAGGCGGGAACGACGCATCCAGTTTGGATTTGGAGATTTGGCGAAGCGGTATTCGTCGCACATCCGGGCGAGGCATATTCTAAATTTCTTTTTGTTCTCAACTGCACCAATGGCCCAGGTTATGTTTATGTACCTACAGCTGAGTCGTATGACCGAGGGCGATACCAAGTTTGGCAAACCTTGCTAGGTCCTGGAGCGCTAGATGAATTAATTGAACGCGTCGGAGAAGCAATCAAATCTTTTCTGTATCCAGCTTAAAAATATTTGTTTCTTTTGTGAGATCTTTAACTCTGCAACGGTGTTTTTAAGGAATACCTGAGCGTAAAAAATGGAAATAATGTCAGTTTTACTATCTGTTTTATCATAGAAAAAAAGTGGTAGCACTGTGACCATTCCCTAAACTTCCGTTAATTAGTCAAAAGTGCCCAAAGCGAAAACCAAACTCAGAATAAGAAATCATACACTCTCTCGAAAGGGAATAACATGAACAAATTCTCACGAAATCGAAAAAAATCTTTATCGGCCGCAGTGGCGGTCGCTTTGATTTCCTCGATAATGACAGTTGCTGGACCTGCTGAAGCCGCAAAAACTGAACTCGTAGTTGGCTCGACACAGGGTATTCCACAACTAAATCCAATTATTCAAACTTTCGCAGCCGAAGTTACACTTTGGCCACTTCTTTGGTCAGGACTCACGCGTCGTACTGTTGACGGCACCGTAAAACCTGATTTAGCTAAATCTTGGAAAACAAATGCATCGGGAACTACTTGGGTATTTACATTAAGTCCCGGTGCAAAATTCTCTGACGGTAGCCCACTCGATCCAGCAGCGGTAAAAGCTACTTTCCTCTACGTCTTAGAGAAGAAAACAGTTTCACAGCGCAAGAGCGAAATCGATATGATCAAAACGATGACAACAACAAAAGACACCATCACCTTTGACTTGAAAACTCCAAATGCACTCTTCTCTGAAGGTGTTTCAGATATTCGCATTATCAAGGTAAGCGAAGTCAAGAACTTCAACAAACACCCAGCGACTTCAGGCCCATTTATGGTCAAGACTTTTAGCCCAAATGTGGCGCTAAAGCTTGTTCAGAATCCAAAATATTTTGGACCAAAGCCTAAAATAACTGGAATCTCTTTCGTGAAGGCAGCAGATCCAACGGCAGCGGTAACCTCATTACGTTCAGGGGATATCGATTTCATGTATGAACTTCCGCTCGTCGATGCTGCACCACTAGCAAAAGATCCAAGCCTCAAGATTGTTAAAGCACCAGTTTCTAGTATTCCTGTGGCTTGGGAGATGGACCTAACATCGGCACCATTTAATAACGTTAAAGCACGTCAAGCGTTAGCGTATTCAGTAAACCGGCAGGCCATGCTAAATGCCGCGTATTACGGCTTTGGAACAGTTTCTACTTATGGCACGATCGTGGCAGATAAGAGCAAATGGCAATGTGGAGCTGCAGCTGGGCTAACGCAATATACATTTGATCTCGAGAAGGCCAAAGCCCTATTCGCTGAAGCAGGAGTCACTTCATTTACTTGGTGGGGAGTTTCCGGAATATTGCCAGAGTTTGACGCTATGGGTCAAATACTTCAGGCCGATCTTAAGAAGATTGGTATCGATATGAAAATTGAGAATAATGAAGTTGGAATCTGGGCTGCTAAGTTTTATCCTGCAGGAAAGAGTTATCCAAACTTAGTTGTTCCTAATTACTTCTCACTCCAGTACGAACCTGCCTATTCGATGTTCTTCCCAAAGACTGGTGGGTTTGAAGCTAACTGGAATAATGCGCAGTACGACGCCGCCTACGATAAAGCAATTGGAACTGTAGACGCCAAGGAACGCGCAAAATTATGGTGCGTTGGAATGAAAATGGAGAATCAGCAACTACCTATCATCTCCCCATTTACTTTCGACAAACTACATGCTTCGCAGAAGAATATTTCCGGCATTTGGGTAGAAAGCACTGGAGATGTTCATCTTGAAGGTGCAGTAATCAAGTAGTCAAAAGAAAATAGCAAAGGAGGCTTGGGAGTATGTTGAGGTTTTTGGCAAGGCGCCTGTTTACTAGCGGTGTTGTATTGGTAATCGGAATGGTTCTTGTCTTCCTCTCCATCCGTATTTTGCCGGGAGATCCGGTTCTGGCTAAATATGGGGCGTCCATGGGCGCCACTCCTGAAGCCCTCGACGCTTTGAGGAAGGAAGCCGGTTTGGATCGTCCCATGCTGGTCCAGCTTTTCTCATGGCTGGGAGGAATGCTTCATGGCGATTTAGGAAACTCATATTTTTCTCAGCTTCCCGTGAATCATTTAATCGCAGAAAGACTTCCCACAACCCTTGAATTAACTTTCCTAATTGTTTTAGTCACATGTATTTTTTCGGCGATCTCGACCTTACTATCGGTGCGGAATCCTGGTTCTAAGATTGATAAAATATTGGGTCACTTAACTTCGCTAGGTTTGTCTATTCCTAATTTTATAATTGGAATAATTCTGATTCTATTATTCGCATTAACCTGGAAGGTTTTACCTTCGCGAGGGTTCATCCTGCCGTCAGAAGATTTATTGCAGAACTTAAAGTTAATGATATTGCCCACATTTACCGGAGCACTTGTCGCGATTCCTTACTTAACAAAGTATTTAAGAACGTCGATGCTTGAGATTAAAGTTGCACCTTTTGTGCGAACAGCGGAGGGAAAAGGCCAATCAAATTCGAAAATTTTGTACCGACATGTATTACCGAATGCATTGATTCCGACCCTAACGATGCTGGGCCTCATTGTTGGCTACACATTGGGTGGCGTATTAGTGATCGAATATATGTTTGGTTTACCAGGAATCGGCTCACTCGCGATTGAGAGTGCAGCGACACGCGACTACGCGATTTTGCAAGGCGTATCAATTCTAATAATGGCACTCTTCCTAACTACTTCACTTTTGTTCGACCTACTCTGCGGGTTTTTAGATCCAAGAATTAGGGTGGATCAATGAAATGTGTGCGGACATGAAGTTGAGAAGTCGGTGGGCAATGCTTAAAGAGATTAGGCGATTCTTGCCTTTTTCCGCTATTGGAATAATGATAATAATAATTGCTTGCTTGTTCGCAAATTTCTTCGCCCCCTATGATCCATTCGAGATTGGGCTGTCTGCACCTTTTAGTCCACCGAGCTGGGCACATATCAGTGGAACGGATGATTTAGGCAGAGACTTATTTTCGCGTATTTTATATGGTGGCAGAATCACGTTACTGATCTCGTTAGTTGCAACGACAATAGCTTTGATTATTGGAACTGCTTGGGGCTTTGCAGCTGGAATCTTAAAAGGTTGGACTGATGAATTTCTAATGCGCACGGCAGATGCGATGATGGCAATACCTGCAATCTTGTTTGCGCTCGTTTGTATATCTGGGTTAGGGGCCAGTGTCTTGTCATTGACAGTCGTTGCTGGCATCTTGCTGGCACCTTCAACGGCACGTATGGCACGAAGCGCAATCTTGGTTGAGATGGAAACGGATTATGTCATCGCAGGCATCGCTTCTGGTTTAAGTAGGTGGCGATTGATTTGGAACGAGATATTGCCCAATATCGCTTCGCAACTTCTGGTGCAATTTAGTTTGAACGCTGCTGCCGCCGTGATGTTGGAGGCGACTCTGAGTTTTATCGGCTTAGGAGTTCAACCTCCCAACGCATCATTAGGAACTCTAATTTTGCAGGGCTATGCAAAGATATGGAACTCTTATTGGTTTGTGCTGTTTCCTGGGGCACTAGTTACAATTACTATTCTTCTCTTCAATTCTTTGGGTGAGCACGTTCGACTATCTATGGATTCAGTGAAATCCTCATCATGACTAGTACATTAGAAGTTCGCTACCTTACTATCAGCGTCCCTTCGCCTAGTGGTAAGAAATTAGCAGTCGACGGAATTTCATTTACGATCCCAGCAGGTAAAAGGATTGCTCTAGTAGGTGAATCGGGCAGCGGAAAATCTCTAACCGCTTATGGCCTAATGCGCTTATTACGAGAACCAGTCAAATTAGAATCCGGAGAAATTTGGTTAAATGGACGCGATATTACGAAACTCGACCAAAAGGAATTTCGGAAAGTTCGTGGTGGGGAAATTGGAATGGTTTATCAAGATCCGATGTCAGCCCTAAATCCAATTATGAGGATAGGCACTCAGATTGTTGAGAGTATCCAAATTCATTCGGCAATGAATAAGACTGAGGCAAGAAAATCAGCAGTTGAATTATTGGAGAAAGTCGGCATACATAGCCCAGAGGAGAGTTTTAATTCTTTTCCATTTGAGATGTCGGGTGGAATGTTGCAGCGTGTCGTGATTGCGATGGCTTTAAGTGGGAATCCAAAGGTACTAATAGCTGATGAAGCTACTACAGCTTTGGATGTTACAACCCAATCAAGAGTTTTGCATTTAATTAATGGACTTGCCAAGGAAAGAGGACTTTCTGTACTTCTAATTACTCATGATTTGGGAGTCGCGGCACAGTTTGCAGATGAAATTGTTGTGATGTATGCGGGGCGAATCGTCGAGTATGGAGACATCAGAAATACCTTTTCAAATCCACTTCATCCATACACGCGTGCTCTTTTAGATTCGAGATGCGATTACACGATGGATCATTTGCAACCGATCAAGACAATCGTTGGCCAACCTCCCAGACCGGAGAATCGACCTTCTGGATGCGCATTCGCTCCACGATGCGAATTCATGAAAAATTCTTGTGAGGTTTCAGTTCCTATGCTTGAAGTTCTAGAGGGAAGTCGTGTGGCATGCTTTCGCGCAGAAGAACTTCATAAAATCTCGAGAGCTCGATAGATGAAAATGAATAACGAAATTGTGCTGGAAACTCAGTCGTTGACCAAAATCTTCCATGGAGCTAGAGGAGATGTAACGGCGCTGGATGACGTGTCGTTTTCAATTCCAGAAGGCAAGACTTTGGCGTTGGTGGGTGAGTCTGGAAGCGGTAAAACGACGGCAGCTCGATTAGTTTTAGGTCTAGAGACTCAAAACTCTGGAACTGTAAGCGTTCTAGGAAAAGATCTTTCCTCGCTAAACAAAAAGGAATTGCGAAACTTAAGGAGATCTATTCAGGTCGTTCAGCAGAATCCCTATAGTCAATTGAATCGCCGCCATTCAGTTCAAAGGATTGTTGAGACTCCGCTTTTGGCATTTAATGAAGGAAGCGCAATTCAAAGAAGAGACAAAGTGGTTGATTTGCTTGAATCTGTTGGACTTGATTCAGCATATTTAAATCGACGCCCACACGAGTTATCTGGTGGGCAATGTCAAAGAGTTGCGATCGCGCGCGCGCTTGCGATAGACCCAAAAATTGTTGTTCTGGATGAGGCGGTTTTGAGATTGCAGTTATGTTTCGTGGAAAAATTGTAGAAAAAGGTGATCGGACTCAGATTTTTAGCAATCCCCATCATCACTACACCAAGAACTTGATTTCTTCGGTGCCATTAGCCGAACCGCCAGAAGCTGAAATTGAAGCGATTTCAGTGGATACTTTACCAATCCCAAATTCAGCAGATGCGTGTTCATACAGGACTCGCTGTGCTGTCGGTTTAGCCGAATCAGAATGTGGCACAAAAGAGCTAAAGATTTCCTTAGCTGGATCGCATGAATGGCTTTGCCATTTTCCACTAGAGAGTAAGATTTAAATTATGTCATCTGTTGTAGTTATCACTGGTGCGGCCTCAGGCATAGGCAAAGGGATCGCAAAGAAAATGGCAAACGGTTACTCACTCGTACTTGTTGATGTGAATTCTATTTCTCTAAACGTCGTAGCGGAAGAAATACGCAAGGAAGGTGCGATTGTATCGATCGTGGTGGGAGATGTTTCATTACGCGAAACCCATAAAAAATCGGTAGCGGAAGCAGCAAAAATTGGGACGCTAACTGGGTGGGTAAATTGCGCTGGCATTGGTGGAGTTTTTCCGTTGCATGCTCTACCAGAAAACCAAACTGATGTGATGAAAGTTTTAGAGGTAAATCAAATTGGAACAATGTGGGGTTGTGCGGAAGCAGTTAAGTCTTTTACAGATTCGAAAGTGAGCGGATCAATAGTTAATATCTCCTCCGTACATGGAAGGAGGGCCTATCTGGATCATGCGGTTTATGAAATGACAAAGGCCGCAATCGATGCTCTAACTAGAAATGCCGCGGTCGTTTACGGCCCATATGGAATACGAACTAATTCGGTTGCCCCAGGTGCGGTTATGAGTGAGGCTATGGAACAGAGTTTTGTAGACGCGCCTGATCCTCAGGGTAGACGTCAATGGCTTGAGATGACAACGCCATTAAAGAGAATTGCGCAAACTTCGGAAATCGCGGAGGTCGTGGAGTTTCTAATTTCGCCACGTTCATCGTATTTGACGGGCCAAAGCATTTGCGTTGATGGAGGATGGACTGCATCCTTAGGAATAAGTGAGCTTGATCAAAAGTTGGCTTTGAAGTATGGCTTGAATGAAAAAACTGGATTACCAAACAAAAATGATTAACTCCCAGGCCATAAACCAGCTTTTTCGTCAATTCAAATAGGTGGGCCTCATGGATAGTAGATCGTCATTCAATGCATTTGTATTTGCTCAAACTTTTAATCGCCAAGAACCAAAGGTGGTTTTAGCCGAACTTCAAGGTGCAGGATTAACTGGAATAAATCTTGCACTGAATTATCACAGTAGCCGAGATTTCCTTCTTCGCCAGGGGCCGCATTTAGAGTATTTGCAGGAAGGCTTTCACTATTATTTTCCAAACTTCAGTTCTTACAACGAGAGCGCGATAAAGCCAGCCCAAGGTAGTTACTATGAGAATAATCTATTACTAGATTTGATCTCAGAAGAAACGAGAAGAGTAGATTTTGATCTAAATGCTTGGTGTGTTTACCTCCATAACTTTAATTTAGGATCTCGAAATCCAACTGCGACAGTTACAAATGTATATGGCAATCAATTCTTATCTGAACTATGCCCGGCTCACCCAGCTGTGCGCGAGTATGCAATAGGGCTCTCAAGAGATCTTTGTTCTCGTGGAATTAAAAAATTGTTAGTCGAATCAGTTCGATTTCACGGTTTAATGCATGGCGAACATCATGAACGCTTTTTCCTGCAGATGAGTAAAATAACTGAGTTTCTTCTTTATCTTTGCTTTTGCAATTCATGCACAACCGAGTTCTCAAAGCGCGGTGGAGATCCAGAAGCGTTGCGAAATAAAGTAAAATTCGCCCTGGATAATTTCATTAATGAAAGCGATTCTTGGCTTGGCTTGAAGCTTTCAATCACAACGCTTCAAGAGATTCTTGGATCTGAAATCCTTATGTACTTGTCTTCCAGGGAAGCAACAGTAACTTCTCTTTATGCAGAAATATGTAAGGTAGCTCAAGCCTCAGGAGTACAAGTTCAATTCCTAGATCCATCCACTTTGCAGGATAAAGATTCTCTCCACCCCTTAGATGACGCGTGGTTGGCGGGGCATGACGCGAAAGCGATTGGCAATCTTGTAGATATATTTGAACCGATCTTCTTTGAGACCAAACTTAGTGATATTGCCCAAGTTGTATCTCATTTTCAAAAAGAATTAACTTCACCTGTCGCGGCAGCGGTCTCGCCTATGTACCCATACATTTCAAATAAAGCAGAGTTAGTTGAGAAAGTAGCAGGATTATTGGCCTGCGATATTAAGCAAGTTGATTTTTATTTGCTTGATGTTATGAGGAAAAGGGACTTAGTTTGGATAACTGAGGCAATTACTGCTGGCTAGGGGATTTAACTAACCGAGCTACTGCCCACACGCTAAATCTTAGGGGTTCACCTCCATGAATTTTCACTTGCGAGCGGGAATACTTACTGATTATGCGCAAATCAATCTCAATTTTCCTCTCCTTCGCCTTGCTTGGGCTGGGCACCGTTTCAGCAAAGGCAGAAGATTTCACCTACATATTCCCTGTCGCAAATTGCACGGTGAAATATGCACATTCTCATCATGATTATCCAGCCACTGACATGTTGACTAAAAAAGGCTGCTCTTTCGTGGCACCAATTGATGGAGTAGTTGAAGATGTAAATTCGAAAGATATATGGAGCAGTAAAAATAATAGAGGTCAAGATCGTGGTGGATTATCAGTGTCAATTATTGGCATTGATGGTGTGCGTTATTACGGTTCACATCTAATTAGCATTGCAGATGGAATAGCGCCGGGTGTGAATGTATTAGCCGGAGATTTGTTAGGGAAAGTCGGATCATCTGGTTCTGCTCGTGGCACAGCACCGCATTTACATTTTGGAATTTCTTGGCCAACAAAAGCAGGGGATTGGAAGATTAGACGTGGTGTGCTTTATCCGTGGCCTTATTTAGATGCGTGGAAAGTGGGAGAAAATTTATCTCCAGTTAATGCTGTTGCAAAAAAGAAGAAGAGCCTTGGATAAATCCAAAGCTCTTCTTGCAAGAAACTAGCGGTTAATTAGCTAGGCACTACTTGATCGGCCTGTGGACCTTTTGGTCCTTGGACGATGTCAAAAGTTACTGCCTGACCTTCATTGAGTGATTTGTAACCGTTTCCTTGAATGGTTGAGTAGTGAACGAAAACATCTGCTCCGCCACCATCAACTGCAATG
>RGZI01000044.1 GCA_010031635.1 Actinomycetota bacterium | reverse complement strand
TCACCAGGATTTACTCCGAAATCAACAAGGGATGTGGTGTTACCAATGCGCAATCTTGGGCCATCAACAACTTTTCCTTCGGAAGCTACGAATTGATATGTTCCATTTTTGCGTTGAGTGACTCCAAAAACCGTAACTGGGCCATGTTTAACATCAAACTCAACTGAGATGCCGAAACCACGTTTACCGTGATAAACGCCAAGTCCACGCAACATTGGTTTTCCATTGCTAATTGAAAGATGTGCAGGTCCATCATGGCCCATCTCAACAACACCAGCGTTAAAATTCAAAGCTTGGAATTCGGTAAATGATCCACCTGCACCCATGCGATCAAGCATCAACATTCCAATTGATGTGCGTAGTTCATATTCGCCAACTGCAGGAATGCCGGCACCAGTGAGAAGTGAACAACCTAAAATCATTCCAGCGCCAAGACGTTCATGGATTTCTCCATCTAAACCGCGGTGATAGTAAGCAAGTGAGTTGATATCAAAATCATCAACTAATTGGCGAAGACCTACAGCAACTTTGCCAGCCCATCTAAAATCCTCTTCGACAACTGTTTTGTCAATTTCAAAGATAGATCTGGCTTCATCAAGCACAGAATCAATTTCTTTTTCACTTACTTTTTCGACTCGTACGCGAAGGTCATCAAATTCAAGAACTTCCATATGTCCACCAAAGTGAGTGCTGACCATTGTCATATCTGTTGAAACATCTAACATTCCTGGGTAAAGATGCCCCATGATTCCATGACGTGAGTTACGTAAAATTGCGCGGATGCCGGCTGCTTGGATCCAACTATCAATTTTTTTCCAAGCCCGCTCTTCATTTAAATATCCTGAGACACTTCTAAATGGAACTCCAGCACGTTCAAATGCGTTTGCCATTTCAGGAAGTGGGCAGGCACCGCAATACGCTAACCAAGCGCCGGTATCAAAATTTGCATGATCCATCTGCTCCGTTGGTTGCATATTAATTACCAGCACTGGCGCATTTGACCGTTGCGCAATCGGAACAATCATTGAAGCGGTCATATAAGTAGTTAAGAAAGTTACAATTAGATCGCACCCGGCTGCGCGCAATTTCTCGGCAGCAGCAGCTCCTTCTTGGGCATCTGAAATAAAGCCAACATCCACTAACTCAACATCCAATTTTGCGATGCGTTCGGAAACAAACTTTGCCGAAGCTTGTAATTGTGGAAGCAACCCTGGGAATTGTGGCCAATAAGTGCCAAGACCTCCGGCAACTAAACCAACTTTGATTGATTTGCGCGGACGTGGGGCTGGGGTGGTGCGAACGCTCTCATTGAGAGTCATGATTTCTCCTACAAGTTAGTTGAATCTCTGGCCGTATGAATCGATTCAGCGGCTTTACCCTAGAAGGGGCGGGCAGGGCTGGTCAAGAGAGGGAATCAGCCTGGGAAATAACAACGCTTAGTAGGGTTGAATACGCATATGTCCGAACAAGCTGCTACCAAATTTGTACATTTAAATCGTTCTTTGTATCCATTTATAGTGGCGATATTTTGTGGGTTGCTGCTGCTTTCAAATGTGGGCGCTGTTAAATTAATTGAATTCGGACCAATAATTACAGATGGTGGTGCGTTTTTATTTCCACTGGTTTATATAACTGGAGATGTATTAAGTGAAGTTTACGGTTTAAAGGCCGCTCGAAGATGCATCTATCTCGGCTTCGCATTTGCGATCTTGGCAGCGCTAACTTTCTATTTGATTCAGCTTTCACCACCGGCCGATGGTTGGGGAAACCAAGAAGCGTATGAAGCGATATTAGGATTTGTTCCTCGAATAGTTTTGGCCAGCATTTGCGGTTTTCTGGTAGGTCAATTATTAAACGCTTATGTATTGGTGAAAATAAAGGAGCGTACACAAGAAAAAGCTCTCTGGGTGAGATTAATCGGCTCTACTGTTGTTGGAGAGTTAGCAGATACTTTGGTCTTTTGCACAGTGGCTTTTTACGGCGTAATTACTGGTCATGATTTTTGGAATTATGTAATAACTGGTTACATTTATAAAACTTTACTTGAGGTAGTTTTGCTGCCAATCACATATCGAGTAATTAAATTTGTAAAAAGTTATGAACCAACCTATTCAGCTTAATTAGCTGGGTAATAGCGCGCCAAGAAATCATCACGATATTCCTGATATGTCCCATCACTGAGGGATTCGCGGATTCGATCCACTAGTTTCACAGTGAAATGCAGATTATGAATGGTCGCCAAAGTTGCAGCGGCAATCTCCTTACTTTTAAATAGATGATTTAAATAAGCTCTACTGTAATTAGCGCAGGTATAACATCCACAATTTTCATCAATTGGATTGAAATTACTTTTATTTGCACTCACTAGAAGGTTAAATCGACCAGTTGCTCCAAAGACTGCACTCGTGCGCGCATTTCTAGAGGGTGCGACACAATCAAATGTGTCAGCGCCAGATTCAACCGCATTAAATATGTCATCAGGTTCACCAATGCCAAGTAAATGACGAGGTTTATCTTCTGGCAATTCATCAGTTACCCAAGAAACGATTTCACCTAGTGCGCTTTTATCAATTGCGCCACCAATTCCAAAGCCATCAAAATCCATTTCTGCTAAATCTTGGGATGCTTTACGGCGTAGATCTTCATATTGTGCGCCTTGGATTACTCCAAATAATGCTTGATAAGGTTTTCCAACTCGTTCAATTGTTAAACGTTGATGTTCAGCGATGCAGCGTTCGGCCCATTTACGGGTGCGCTCTAAGGCAATCTCTTGATAATCACGGGAGTTCATCAATGTTGTTAATTCATCAAATGCCATCATAATGTCGGCGCCAATTTGATGTTGTACCTGCATTGAAATTTCAGGTGTGAATCTATGCATTGAGCCATCGAGATGAGATTTAAAAGTTACTCCATCATCATCAACATGAGCTAATCGCAATTTATCTGGTGCAATAACTTCATCGGAGTGGTACTCACCAGGATCCATCGCTAATGTTTTTTTAAATCCGGCACCAAGTGATAGAACTTGAAAGCCACCGCTATCGGTGAAAGTTGGTCCATTCCAATTCATAAATTTTGCAACGCCACCGGCTTGGTCAATTAGCGCTGACCCTGGCTGTAAATAGAGGTGGTAAGCGTTAGCCAAAACCGCTTGGGCCCCAAGTTCGCCCACTGTTTCGGGCAGTAAAGATTTGACCGCGGCTTTTGTGCCGACTGGGATAAATGCGGGAGTTTGGATCTGCCCATGTGGGGTTTGGATGGTTCCGCGGCGCGCCCGACCCGATTGGTGCGAGGGAGTGAACCCCCAATTAGCGCGTTCCATCAGTTGAGCCTATCTACCTCTGTGTGAGGGATGAAAATTGGTCAACTTACGCGTCATTTTAAGGGCTTTTCATCTGGAGTTAATCTCCTGAGTGCGCTAAGTTCAACGTAAGTTACCAGTCGGTATTCTGAGCACCTTTGCTGATGGCTAATTAATAGGGGGCGATCAAAACGGTTGTTGCAAGCGTGATTGGGCGCACCCCGCGGCAATTGGCTTGGCGGCGTTTCCGTAAGAATCGCTTTGGACTGCCTACATTGATCATCTCGATCACCTTAATCTTTAGCACCATACTGGCCCCATTAATTGGCGGGCTGTTTGGCATAGATGGCCGTAAACGATTCCCAGAGACACTTACTACTCGCGGAATGCCAATGGGAAAATTTGGCGGCATAAGTTGGTCCCACCCACTTGGAATTGAACCGGGAATTGGGCATGACTTATTAGCCAGGTTGATATTCGGAGCTCGGATTTCTTTTTTTGTGGCGTTAATTACGACCGTACTCTCAATTGCTATCGGCGTAGTTGCTGGAATTCTAATGGGATTTTTTCGCGGAAGAGTTGATTCAACAATTGGACGCTTTATAGATTTCTTATTAGCTTTCCCTTCATTTTTTATGATTATTGCCTTAAGCCTTCCAATGGTGCAGCGATTAGAAAAATCTGGAATAGCTGAGGGGAATAGCGCCCGAATGCTTTATTTAGTGGTGATTTTAATTTGCTTTGGCTGGCCCTACTTAGCTCGCGTTATTCGATCACAAGTTCTTTCTATTCGGGAAAGAGATTATGTAATGGCGGCCCGAGCACTCGGCGCTAGTAATTCCAGAATTATTTTCAAAGAAATATTGCCAAATTTATGGAGCATCGTAATTGTTTACTTCTCACTCTCACTCCCAGGATATTTAACTGCAGAAGCAGTTTTCTCATTTTTGGGATTGGGAATCCAGCCCCCAGATGCCTCATGGGGACTTTTGATTTCAGATTCAATTAAATATGTAATGAATGAACCAACTTATTTTTTCATCACCACGACATCGCTGGTTTTTGTGGTGCTTACCTTTAATTTACTTGGCGATGCGGTACGAGATGCTCTTGATCCGAAGAGTGAGGCAACTTAAGGAGAATTCTGTGCAGCTACGTAACTGCATAGATGTAAAAAAAACTTAATATCGATATTCACAAAGATATGAAGATCGACATATCCATCGTTAAGGGGGAGATATGTTTAAAAATACTTCGGGAACTTCCCGGATTGCTCGTAAGGCCCTTGCATCACTAGCGGCTATAACGTTGCTTGGCGCAGGTCTAGTTGGTTGTTCTAAAGCTTCAAGTGGAGGTAACACTCTGACTTATCTGACTCATTCAGATTCATGGACGCATGCTGATCCAAACCGTAACTACACCGGACAACACATAGCTTGGTTTGGCTCTTATATGCACCGCACGCTAACTGCATATAAGCGTGCTGCAGGTGCAGATGGCTCATCAGTTGTGCCAGATATGGCAACTGATACCGGCCGTGCATCAAATGGAAATAAAACTTGGGAATTCACCCTACGTGATGGCATCACCTTCGAAGATGGCTCAGCGGTAACTTGCGCAGATGTGAAGTACGGTGTTTCACGTAGCTTTGCAACTGATGTAATTACTGACGGCCCAGGTTATGCAATGTCAATGCTGGATATTCCAAAAGATAAAGCTGGCGCCTCTGTTTATAAAGGCCCATACAAAGCTGATGGAAATGACGCAGCAGCTTATGACAAGGCAGTTACTTGTTCAGCAGATAACAAAACCATTACCTTCAATCTTTCACGTGCTGTAGGCGATTTTAACTACACCGTGACTTATCTTTCATTTAGTGCTGTGCCAAAAGCCAGCGATGATGGAGATAAGTACGACATGCACCCTGTTTCAACTGGCCCATACAAAATTGAAAAGTATGTTGCTAAAGATGAGATGGTGTTAGTCCGTAACGATAAGTGGAGCAAAGATTCAGATCCAATTCGCAACGCTTACCCAGATAAGATCGTAGTTCGCTTTGGTCTTGCCGAAGAAGTTCGCGATCAACTTGTGATCAATGATTCAGAGCCTGCTTCAATGTCACTTGATGGAATTCTTCCAACCAACTTAGCAACAGTTTTTGATGATGCTGGTGTGCCAGTTGATGCTTGGAAAGGTCGTGCATTAAATGTTTACGATCCATATGTAACATACACAGCAGTAAACGTTTCAAAAGTCTCTTGTGTACAGGTCCGTAAAGCGATCTATTACGCGCGTGACTTCGCAGCTCTTCAAACACTTGCTGGCGGAGCAGCCTTTACCGGCGACCCAGCAGATGGTGTAATCAAGCCTTTGATGGGTCTTGATTACAAGAAGACGACCGGATATGAAGATTGGAAGCAGGAAGGAAATGCTGAGAAAGCAACTGCGCTTATGGCAGAAGCAAAGACCGCATGTCCTGATGTTTACAAGAGGGCAACTACTGCTGGATTGACTTTCGATATTGGAGATACAGATACCAATAAGAAAGCCGCAACAATCTGGATTGATTCAGTTAAGAAGAACTCAGGAATTATCTTGAAGTTCAATTTTATTGAGCCAGGTAGTTACTACAACATTGTTCTGGATATAACCAAGCAAGGCGATTTATCTCGTGCTGGTTGGGCTCCAGATTGGGCAAATGCTTCAACAGTGATTCCGGAACTTATGCTTGATGGCTATGGATTTCCATTGTCACGCGCTGGCAAAGATCCAACATATGCCGAGTTCAAGAAACGCGCAGAGGCAAACCTCGCTGAACCAGATCGGGTTAAGCAAGGAGCCGAGTGGGCTGCACTTAACCAGTATGTAATGGATCAAATGTGGATCATTCCTGGTGTCTTCTCGAAGACCCAAGAGATGTGGGGCTCCAAACTAACCGGAGTCTTCTTCTGGGAACCACAAGGTGCTCCATCATTTGGAGATATCCAAATAGCTAAGTAAGTAAATCGAAAATTCCGGAGGGGAGTAATCTCCTCCGGAATTTTTATGAAAAATTAATCACAAATCTTGGGAAGGTAAGTGATGTTTGGATACTTAATCCGTCGCACTGCGACCTCACTTGCCATTTTGTTTGCAGTTAGTTTTGCAGTTTATGCAATTTTTGCATTATTACCTTTTGATCCGGCAGCACTTACTTGTGGAAAAAATTGTAATAATCCAGCGATAATTGAAGCAAATCGAATTCGGCTTGGTTATGACGTTCCTTTTTGGCAGCAGTACATAGTTTTTCTTGGTGGCTTGTTTGCCGGTCGCAATTATGGTCAAGGGGCAGCAGCGCTTCACTGCCCTGCGCCAAGTCTTGGATACTCATTCAATCAACACGAGTGCGTCACAACATTGATTGGACGGGCACTTCCCGTTACTGCCTCTTTAGCAATCGGCGCGATGATTTTATGGTTGATCATTGGAATAACTCTCGGAGTAGTAGCCGCTCGATTTCGCGGGAGATCAGCTGATACTGCGAGTACTGTCTTTGTATTGATTGGCACCTCGCTACCCACCTTTCTCACTGGTTTGCTGCTTTTAGTTTTTGTGGTTATTAAGTGGAAGATCATCCCATTCCCTTCCGGCAACTACACACCATTTTTTGAAAACCCAATTGAGTGGGCACAAATTCTACTGCTACCTTGGATTACCCTGGCTTTCGCATCTGCTGCGCTTTACACCAGATTTGTTCGAAATGCAGTTATCGAAACTTTGAGCGAAGATTTCATTAGAACGGCACGCGCTAAAGGGTTAAGCGAAAAAGTAATTTTACGTAAACATACTTTGCGAGCAGCACTGGCACCAATTGCAACCATGGCCGGTCTTGATTTTGCGGCTTTGCTAGGCGGGGCGATCTTAACTGAAAAAGTTTTTAATTTACCAGGCCTTGGCCGGCTTTCACTAAGCGCCGTTGTTGAGTATGACTTACCAATAATTGTCGGTACAACTTTATTATCTGCTGCAATCGTAATCGCGATGAATTTAATTGTAGATATTTTATATGCATTTATTGATCCACGAGTTCGGGTTGCCGCATGAGCTTATTAGAAGTAAACAATTTATTAGTTGAATTTAGAACTCCCGATGGAATCGTTAAAGCAGTCGATGGAGTTTCATTTAAAGTTGATCGTGGCGAAACTCTTGCAATTGTTGGGGAATCAGGTTCTGGAAAAACAGTTACAAATTTAGCAATTATGGGATTACTTCCACGGAAAATTGCAAATATCTCAGGGAGTGCAAAATTAGACACTGGCGCCGGTCCAGTTGATCTTTTAACAATTCCACGTTCTGAATTAAGAGAAATTCGCGGCAATGATGTAGCGATGATTTTTCAAGATCCGATGTCAGCATTACATCCTTACTACACAATTGGGAATCAAATTATTGAAGCGCATCAAATTCATAATCAGTGCAGTAAAGAAGATAGCGAGAAACGTGCAATTGAGCTTTTGGAGTTAGTTGGAATCTCAGATGCCCATAAAAGATTAAACGCTTTTCCGCATCAATTCTCAGGCGGTATGCGTCAGCGGGTAATGATTGCTATGGCGCTGGTAAATAATCCTAAAGTTTTAATAGCCGATGAACCAACAACTGCTCTTGATGTAACAGTGCAAGCCCAGATTATGAAATTACTTGCCGATTTACAGAAAGAACTAGGTATGGCGATGATTTTGATTACCCATGATCTTGGTGTTGTTGCCGGCTCTGCCGACCGGATTAACGTCATGTACGCCGGCAAAATTGTTGAATCGGCAAATGTATTTGAATTATTTGCTAAGCCCCAGATGCCTTACACCCATGGACTCCTCGCCTCAATTCCTCGGGTTGATCGGCCGCAATTACAGCGCTTGGAAACTATTACTGGACAACCGCCATCGTTGATCTCATTACCGGCAGGGTGTGCTTTTGCGCCTCGGTGCGCTCGTAAATCAGAGGTTGCCGGAAGTGCCTGTGAATTAACAATGCCAGCTCTTGTAGAAATTAGTGCTGGACATTCATCAAGATGTCATCTAGTTGGATTGGTGAATAGATGAGTGAACCATTATTGCGAGTAGTTAATTTACAAAAGTTTTTCCCACTAACTAGCAATAGTATTTTTGTTAGATCAAAAGGCAGCAACAAAGCGGTTAATGGTGTTTCATTCACATTGAATGCTGGAGAAACCCTTGGCTTAGTAGGGGAGTCTGGTTGTGGTAAATCCACTGTTGGTCGCTCGCTATTGAAATTGTATGAACCAACCGGTGGAGAGATTTATTTCGAGGGTGAAGAGATCTCTAAATTCTCTCCCCGGAAGATGAAACCAATCCGCAAAAAAATGCAGATGATTTTCCAAGATCCTTACTCCTCACTAAATCCGCGCCACTCAATCGGTGAGATTATTGGTGCAAGTTATAAGATTCACGGAGTGAACGATCCTGGCGCAGGTAAATCAGTTAAAACCTCTGTTCAAGATTTGATGGAGCGAGTTGGCTTAAACCCAGAGCATTACAACCGCTATCCACATGAATTTTCAGGTGGTCAACGCCAACGGATCGGTATCGCCCGGGCACTTGCGCTAAAACCTAAATTTATAGTTGCCGATGAGCCCGTCTCAGCGCTGGATGTTTCGATTCAGGCCCAGGTAATTAATTTGCTGGAAGATTTACGGGATGATTTTGGACTTTCCTACCTTTTTATCGCTCACGATCTTTCAGTAGTACAACATATCTCTGATCGAGTTGCCGTCATGTACCTCGGCAAAATTATGGAGCTTGCCCCTACTTCATCTCTTTATATTGAGCCGCACCATCCATACACAAAAGCCTTGTTATCAGCAGTGCCAATTCCTGATCCAGTGTTAGAGCGTGGTCGGGAGCAGATCGTATTAACTGGAGATCTACCTTCTCCTTCAAATCCACCATCGGGCTGTGTCTTTAACACCAGATGTTGGAAAGTGCAGGATCGCTGCCGCACTGAGGAACCAGTACTTCTTACCGTGGGTTCATCGCAAGTTGCTTGCCACTTTCCCGAGTAACTAAATCGTTGGCAGAGTAAGGATCTCAGCCCCGGTAGCGGTCACTAACAGCGTGTGTTCAAATTGCGCACTCCGTGATCCATCGGCGGTTAATACGGTCCAGCCGTCATCCCACATCTGATGTTGGTAAGTGCCAAGAGTCAACATCGGTTCAATCGTAAAAGTCATACCCTCTTCAATTTGAAATGCATGGTGTGGGGTGTCGTAATGCGGAATTATCAAATCTGTATGGAAAGCGGTGTTGATTCCATGGCCGGTGAAATCATGGACAACGCCATAATTAAATCGTTTGGCGTATGACTCGATCACCCGCCCGATAACTGAACTTTCTCTTCCTGGTACTACTGCCGCGATTGCACGCGCTAGAGCGGCCTCTGTGCGCTCTACAAGCAGATATGAGGCGTCATCTACATCATTACTTGCCAAGAAGGTGGCGTTTGTATCTCCGTGCGCTCCAACGCCATCAATAGTGAGATATGCGGTGATATCAATATTGACGATATCTGTCGGCAAAATTTCCCGCGAGTCCGGAATCCCATGGCAGATCACCTCGTTAATTGAAGTGCAAAGTGATTTCGGAAAGCCGCGATATCCCAATGTTGAGGGGTAGGCGCCATGGTCACATAAATATTCGTGGCCAATTTTGTCGAGAAAATCCGTACTTACCCCAGGAAGAATTGACCGCCCTACAGTTACCAACGCATTTGCAGCTAATTGGCAGGCAGCTCGCATTACTTCGAGGATTTCCGCATTTGGAATATTTGACCCGGTGAATTTACTTGGGCCAGTTTTGCCAACATATTCCGGGCGAATAATCTGGTCCGGAACTTGGCGCATCGGTGAGATCTTTCCGCCCTTAATTCCAACCTCTGCTTTGCTACCCATTTAGGTGAGTCTACTTAGGTAGCAATAATTTAAAGCCATAAAAAAATCCCCACCGCCGAAGCGATGGGGATTTTTCAATAGATCCTTATGCTGCTGGTGCTGCCTTCGCTGCTTTTTTACGGCGACGACGAGGCTTTGCTGCACCGGCTTTTTTAGCGGCTTTCTTACGACGCTTTGGAGCTGCTTTCTTAGCGGCTTTCTTACGACGCTTTGGAGCTGCTTTCTTAGCGGCTTTCTTACGACGCTTTGGA
>RGZI01000043.1 GCA_010031635.1 Actinomycetota bacterium | reverse complement strand
AAACGGCGCAAAGAATGCTGTTTTCCTAAACCTTGATGATGCATACGGAAACGGTCTTGCTAAGTACGGTATTGCCGGATTCACCGGAACCTCAACACAGGTTGTTTACAACCCACAAGCTGCTGAGTTTTCGGCTGATGTTTCAAAGGCAAAGGCTGCAAAGCCAGATGCAATTGCAATCATCGGATTCGACGAGACCACAAAAGTTCTTACCGAATTGATCAAGCAAGGAATTGGACCAAACAAGGTTAAGACCTACCTTGTTGATGGAAACCTTTCATCAGGCGCCTACAAAGATCTTCCAAAGAACATCATGAAGGGCGTCAAGGCAACACTTCCTGGCGTACTTGCTGGTGATGATCTTAAGAAGCGTCTACTTGGTGTAGATCCTAAATTGAAAGACTACTCATACGCTCCAGAGTCATATGACGCTGTAGTGCTAATTGCGCTCGCCGCTGAACAGGGTAAGGGAACTGATGGAACAACCATCAGAGATAACCTCGCATCTGTTTCATCAGGTGGAACAAAGTGCACCACATTTGCAGAGTGCAAGAAGTTGATCGCTGCTGGTACCGATATCGATTACGACGGAGTTTCCGGAGCAATTGAATTCGATGCAAATGGAGATCCTTCTGTTGCAACAATGGGTGTCTATGAGTACATCGCAAATGACAAGTACGAAGCTCGTGGTAAGGAATTTATCACCGGCGCCGTACCTGCAGCTCAGTAATAAATCAAGTTAAGTCATATTTACTTAATCGGTAAATATGCAGGAAAGAGCCCCGCTTAACGGTGGGGCTCTTTCTTTTTCCCTTAGTGGATATTTATACTTGCCTTGAATTTATAGAACGGAGAAAAGTTTCATGGAGCATAACCAAGAGCACGCCGGACATGAATACTTTTCGCAACTCTATGGCGCAACTTCATCAGAAGGTAATCCACAACAAACTATTTTTGATAAGTGGCGTGACAAAATGCTGGTTAATGCATTTAGAAAATACAGCGATCACAATCTTGCAACTTCAGATGTTCTAGATGTTGGCTGTGGCTACGGCTGGCTGCTCGACGCATTTGAAGGCGCGCAAAGTTTGTGTGGAGTTGATATCGCTCACCATGCAGTCGAAGTTGCTGCAAATCGAAAACCAGAGCGGTTCTTCAAGCAAGGGGATCTTCATGATCCAAGTCCGTTTCCACAAAAGTTTGATTTGATTTTGGCTATCAACATCATCGAACATCTCAGTAATCCAATTGCTGGTATTGAATCAATAAAAAACGCAGCAAAGCCTGGCGCAATTGTGTTGGTGCATATGCCAACAATTAGTAATTGGTTGACTCGGTGGGAATACTCAAAACTTTACGATTCAGATCCCACTCATATTTATCGCCCATCGGGGAAAACAGTTCGTGAATTATTTGAAGCTAATGGCTTTGAAACTTTGCGGGATTCATACTTGCCACATTTCCCAGCATCTCTGACCAAGATTTGGCCAATTCACCCAGCTTACTTAGCGGTCTTTAAACGTAATAATTAAAACTAAGCGTTTGCTGCCAGCGTTCCTAAGTACAACTCAATAACTTTTGGATCATTTGCAAGAGATTTTCCAGTCCCAGTGTAAGCATTTCTACCTTGGTCAAGGACATATCCGCGATCAACAATTTGTAAGCAACGGCGGGCATTTTGCTCAACCATAATCACAGTCACTCCAGTGCGATTGATTTCGCGCACTCTTACAAATACCTCATCTTGTAAAGCAGGTGAGAGGCCTGCACTTGGTTCATCGAGTAACAAGACCGATGGGTCCATCATTAATGCTCGGCCCATAGCAACCATCTGACGTTCGCCTCCAGAAAGGGAACCAGCTCTTTGTTTGCGGCGAGCACCCAAGGTTGGGAAAAGCGAAGTTACGAAATCAAACCGTTCATTGAATTTATCAGCAGCTTGATACGCACCCATTTGCAAGTTCTCTTCGATTGTCAAAGATGGAAAAACATTGTTTGTCTGTGGCACAAAACCGATTCCTTTTTTAACCAATTCATCGGCACGTTTATTAGTGATTTCTTCTCCACGTAATTTTACAAAACCATCTCTTATTTTAACTAAACCAAATAGTGCTTTCAGCAAGGTTGATTTTCCGGCGCCATTTGGACCAATGATTCCTACGAGTTCACCTTCATTTGCGTAAAGATCACATCCATTAAGAATGTTAATCCCAGGAAGATACCCAGCGATTATGCCGCCAGCTTCAAGTAATAGATCATCGCCAGCTAATTTTGTAGCTTCCATTTGACTAGCCTCGATCCTGTTCAAGAGTGGAATCGTGATGTGCGCCCAGGTATGCGTCAATGACAGCTTTGTCGCGCATGACGATATTTGGTGGGCCTTCAGCAACAATCTCACCTTGGGCCATAACGATGACCCAATCGCTGATGTCGCGGACCATATCCATGTCGTGTTCAACAAATAAAACTGTCATTCCATCTTCGCGCAAATCTTTAATGTGTCCAAGGAGTGATTGCTTTAGCGCAGGGTTTACACCTGCCATTGGTTCATCAAGCATTACTAATTCAGGTTCAACCATCAATGCTCTGGCCATTTCAAGAAGCTTGCGTTGACCACCAGAGAGGGCGGCTGCAAAATCATCACGCTTATCGATCAATTTGAATCTAGTTAGCAACTCTTCACTTCGGGCAGTTGCTGCCTTCTCTTGCGCGTTCCAAAGGAAAGGAAGCGCGGCACGCAAAATAGATTCACCTTTTTGTTTTGTAGCCGCAAGCAGCATGTTGTCAATAACAGTTAAACGGTATAGAGCTTTAGTTAATTGGAACGTTCGCACCATTCCCATGCGGGCCACTTTATGTGGGGGAGTTCCAGAGATTTTAATTCCGTTAAAAGTCCATGAACCTTCATCTACTTGGTCAAAGCCCGTTAATAAATTAAAGAATGTTGTTTTTCCGGCACCGTTAGGGCCAATGAGTGCGGTAATGGCACCTCTTTGAATTTCAAGGTGGCCAACATTTACAGCAGTTAAGCCGCCAAATTTACGGACAACATTGTCAACAACAATTATCGGATCAGGCTTACTAACTCCTGGGGTTGGAGTTATTCCAGCAAGAGCAGCTAAAGCAATATCTCGACGGGCATTATTGTGACTAAGCGCGGGCATCTAGAGCCAACTCCTTTCGGTCGCCAAAAATTCCTTGCGGCCTAAAGATCATTAACATCATTAATCCAAGACCAACCAACATAAAGCGAATCTGTCCTACTTGGTTAACGCCAATTAGCCATTCGGGGATGTAGCCAGCGCTAACTGCTTGACGCAACATCTGTTCGATAAAGACGAGTAAGAACCAAAAAATTATTGAACCGGCAATTGGGGCAAATACTCGAGCAGCACCACCAAGAATCAGGACAGTGTATGCGAAGAATGTTAGTGCAGTTCCGTAATTATCTGGCTGTACAGATTGGCGAGAAAGAGCGTAAACAAAACCTGCAAATGAACCAACAATGCCACCAATAATTAGCGATTGCATTTTATACAAGTAAACATTTTTACCTAGTGAACGGACCGCTTCTTCGTCTTCGCGGATAGATTTAAGGACGCGTCCCCAAGGGGAACGAACTAGCAGCCACATGACAAAAAGAACGACTATTACTAAAGCCCAGCCAGTCACGACGACCCAAAGGTCATTGCCGTTATAACGAAGGAATGGAGTATCTAATCCGTTTTTAAAAGGATTACGGTCAAAGAAATCTTTTCCAAATTTTCCAGTAATTCCATCTGAACCACCGAGATATTTATTAAATGTAGCCGAGCGCGCAATCTGTCTAATAATTTCAGAGGCGGCGATAGTGACGATCGCCAAATAATCTGCACGTAATCTTAAAGTTGGTAAACCTAGCAATAGTGCCAGAATTATTGAGTTAAGAATCCCAACTAAAAGAGCCAGCCAAAGTGGAAAATTAAAAGAGACCACAAGAGTTGCGACACTGTAAGCACCGACTGCTAGAAATCCGGCTTGGCCAAAGTTAAGTAATCCGGTATATCCAAAATGCATATTTAAACCAATTGCAGCAAGCGCAAAAATAATTGTATTAACTCCGAGTGCTGCACTAAATGATTGTTGTGCGATAAAAATAAAATCCATTAGCCGACCCGCTCTTTCCGACCGAGAATTCCTTGTGGGCGAACCAATAAAATTATGATCAGAATTAAGAGCGCACCAACATATTTAAGTTCTGTTGGAATTATTAAAGTTGAAAGTTGGATCAAGACACCAATAACTAGAGATCCGACCAGAGCTCCATAAGCGGTTCCTAGCCCACCTAGAGTTACCGATGCGAAAATCAGTAACAACATATCTTGACCCATCAAGAAGCTGACACCTTGATTCAAAGTGACCATAATTCCGGCGAATGCCGCTAAGAATGCCCCCAAAATCCATACAGATCTAATTACCGCTTCCACTTCAATTCCAGATGCAGCTGCAAGGGCTGGGTTATCGGCAACTGCCCGACTGGCTTTACCCATTCTGCTACGCAATAACCAGAGAGTTGCACCTACAAGTAAAAGCAATCCAACAGATGTGCTCATGATTGCTTTAGGGGTGATGCTAACTAGTCCAAGTTCTAATCCAGCTTGTCCGGCGAATTGCGGTAGTTGTCTAGTGTCTCCACCGAAGATAAAGAGGAACACGTAACGTACAAAGATTGCGAATCCGATTGAGACAACAAGCATCGCGATTAATCCAGTCCCGCGCTTTCGCAACGGTTTCCACAGTAATCGATCCTGCAAATAGCCACCTATAAATGCAGATAGTGCGACCGCAACCGGAATCGCTGCAAAAACTGGCAATCCCACGATTGCGCTAAAGAAGTAAGTAAGTAATCCACCAAGAGTTAAAAGTTCTCCATGTGCAAAGTTGGTTAATCCAGTTGTTCCAAATACTAAACTTAAGCCAAGTGCAGCAAGTGCAATTATGATTCCAAGAACTAAACCGTCAATAAGTAATTGTGCAGATTGATCAAGAAGTGGAGTCTTCGCTGTTCCTGGGCCGATTGGAAATAAAACTGTGAGGGTAGTGCCGAGCATCAATACATTTATTTTTCTAGTTGCTTTTGTTACATCAGTTAAAGCTTGTCCACTTGGAAGTGATGCTTGATCAAGAGTGACGTCATAGATTCCAGTTGAAGTAACTTCAACTTGCCATTTACCCATTGCATCCGAAGTAAGTTGAGTGGAGAAACCATTTGGTCCGGCCAGATCAATTTTCACTCCTGGTAGCGGAGTTGCAGTTGAATCCTTGATTTCACCGGCAAGAATTGAAGATGTGCCAGCAGCAAGTGCCGAGCCTGAAGTCGAAAATGAACTAATTACGAAGAAGGTAGCCAATCCAAGTGCAATCTTGCGCACCAATTGAGCCTTTCCCATCTTCATTCTTTGCTCACTCGTTTCCTTTAAGTTGATCGGTAGCGTACACAGAGACGGCCAAAATAGAACGGCCTAATTCGCTTTTTTGGACTCTAGATTCTCAGGCTTTTCAGGTTTGGTAGCGCTCAAAATTAAACAGGTTATTCGCGCAGTGCAGGTTCGCACCCCTTCTTCGTCTGTGATCACTACTTCATAGCTGGCCAAAGTCCGACCTAGAGATATGGCGGTAGCGACCCCGGTAACGATCCCCTTTTTAGCCGCACGATGATGGGTCGCACTTATTTCAATTCCAACAATGCGGCGATCAAGTCCGGCGTGCAGGTGGGAGCCGATTGACCCCAAACTCTCTGCCAATACAACGTTTGCTCCGCCATGCAAGAGTCCAAAAGGTTGAGTGTTACCACTCACCGGCATGGTCCCGACCATTCTTTGCGGTGAGGCTTCGATAATCTCGATGCCCATTTTCTGGTCCAGGGCTCCGCGACCACGCTCATTCAAGGCCGCCAAATTTTCTTCGCTCAATTTATTATCATGGTTAAGTGCGCTCATCTGCCAATCCTACGCGCTCAACCTAGGATCCAGATATGGGGAAATTGAATTCACCGAACCAGCGGCGGTTGCTTTTGCTGGACGGGCATTCAATGGCATATCGGGCATTTCATGCTTTGCCGGTAGAAAACTTCAAAACTTCAACCGGATTTCCCACAAACGCTGCCTATGGATTTACCACAATGTTGCTCAACTTATTGCGAGATGTCGAACCAACTCACATTGCGGTTGCATTTGATGTATCGCGAAAAACTTTTCGATCAGAACGTTTTCCAGAGTACAAAGCCAATCGGGCAAAAACTCCAGATGAGTTTCGGTCTCAAATGCCGGAAATTTTTGCAGTCGTGGATGCTTTAGGTATTAAACGAATTCAAAAAGAAGGTTTTGAGGCCGACGACCTAATTGCAACTTTAGCAACCAATGCTGTTGCAAAAAAATTTGAGGTAGAGATTTGTTCAGGAGATCGGGATACATTTCAATTAGTAACAGACCACATCACGGTTCTTTATCCAAAAAAAGGTGTCAGTGAATTAGCCAGAATGACTCCTGAAGCAGTATTTGAAAAATATGGGTTAACTCCAAAACAGTACCCAGATTTTGCAGCCCTGCGCGGAGATCCAAGTGACAACCTCCCATCACTTGCTGGGGTTGGCGAAAAGACTGCCACTAAATGGATTGCAGAGTACGGCTCGCTTGAAGCTCTGCTTAAAAAAGTAGATGAAATAAGCGGGAAAGTCGGCGACTCGCTGAGGTCTGGAATTGAGCAAGTGAAGTTAAATCGTCAATTAACACAATTAGTAAGCGATGTAGAAATTGAGTTAGAGATTGAAGATTTAGAAGTTGCCAACAAGAATTTCAAGGAACTTCGACAGATTTTTGATCGACTTGAGTTTCGCGCGTTAAAAGAGCGAATAAACAAAATGGATAACTCCAGCGAATCAACTACTACGCCAGCTCTGAAAAACACCAAAAGCCAAGATGTTGCAAAGATAATTATTATCGAAGATGTTAAAGATTTGAATTTAATTGATAAAACACAATTAAGTGCAGTTGCTTATTTGCTGCAAGGTGAGCAAAATTTTGAAATATTGATATCTCAGGGAAGTGAAAAGAATTTTTTACTAAAACATGAAATAGCTACAACGTGGCTACAGAACGAAAAATATCAAAAAGTGTTTTTTGATTTGAAGCCATTGGCCAGACGTTTAGTTTCTGGAATTTTAGGGGAGTGTGTCGATATAGCTCTGCTTTCATATCTGATTAATCCTGGCGCAAGAACCCCTGAGTTAAGTGAAGTAGTTGGCGTTTTACTTGGAAGAGAGATTGCCGGTCAATCTTTTGAAAACGGCGCGGAATCACCAATGGAGTTGGATTTTGAGGCACCAAATCTCGAGATAGACAAAACCGCCTTGCAAATGCAAGCCCAAGCGATCCTCGAGCTTTATCCGGTTCTTTTACAAAAAGCAGATCAAGCCAAAGCAACTAAATTGGCTGCAGAACTTGAAGTTCCAACCGCATTGGCTTTAGCAAATATGGAACGCATCGGAATTGCCGTAGATACCAAAGAGATTTCTAGATTAGAAACTTTTTTCGCTAAAGCAGGTATTGAAGCTGCAAAAGAAGCGCATAAAATAGTTGGGCATGAATTTAATCTTTCATCTCCGAAGCAGTTGCAAGAAGTATTATTCGAAGAACTACAACTACCAAAAAGTAAGAAAATTAAAACTGGATATACAACTGACGCAGAAGCTCTGCAGTACCTACAGGAAAGTACAAAACATCCAGTTATCGATCAGATTTTGCGATCACGAGATGTTTTAAAATTAAAAAGTGTGGTCGAAGGATTGAGTCGTGAAACCGCGACCGATGGGCGAATACACACAACTTTCCAACAGATGGTTACTTCGACAGGAAGACTTTCATCGACAGAACCAAACCTGCAAAATATTCCAATCAGGAGTGAGGAAGGACGCTTAATCAGAAGTTGTTTTATCGCCGGGAAAGGTTTTGAAGAGTTGATGACTGCAGATTACAGTCAAATTGAAATGCGCATTATGGCTCATCTTTCAAAAGACGAGGCTCTTCTTGCGGCGTTAACTTCAGGTGAAGATTTGCACACGACGGTTGGCTCCGAAGTATTTGGTGTCAAAGCTAGCGAAGTTACATCAGAGATGCGTCGAACGATTAAGGCGATGTCTTATGGATTGGCATATGGGCTTTCAGCCTTTGGTTTATCGCAACAACTTGGAATCTCACCAGTAGCGGCGCAAGAATTAATGAATAAATACTTTGAACGGTTTGGTGGTATCCGCGATTACTTAGCTGATGTTGTGATTGAAGCGCGGAAAGTCGGTTACACCGAAACTATTTTGGGACGCAGACGTTATCTGCCTGATTTGCAAAGTGATGTTAAAACTCGACGAGATATTGCAGAGCGGATGGCACTTAACGCACCTATTCAGGGCTCTGCTGCAGACATTATGAAATTAGCAATGTTGAAAGTCGGAAACGCAATCTCTTTAGCTAATTTGAAATCTCGGATTTTGCTGCAGGTTCATGACGAACTGGTTTTAGAAGTTGCTAAGGGAGAGGCCAATGCGCTCTCGGAAATTGTGCGGACTCAGATGGGGGCAGCCTTCGCACTCAATGCTCCGCTGGCTGTGAATATTGGGTTAGGCGCTAATTGGGAGTTAGCAGCACATTAATTGGTTAATCACGTAATCTGAGCGGGAATTTCGGCTGGATTACCCTGAAATTGACCTGCTCTTACGCATGGCCGTAGCCTTGCCCGCTGTCCCTATTCCTACTATCCACTACCTTCGGAGCAACTTGAGCAACGCACCTGCAGTCGCAATTAATGACATTGGAACCGCCGCCGATTTTATGGCCGCCATTGAAGGCACAATTAAGAATTTTAATGATGGAGACCTTGTAGAAGGCATCATCGTCCAAGTAGATCGAGATGAAGTTCTCGTAGACATTGGCTACAAAACAGAAGGTGTGATTCCTTCTCGTGAACTTTCAATCAAACATGATATTGATCCACATGAGATTGTTTCAGTGGGGGATCGCATTGAAGCTCTCGTCTTGCAAAAAGAAGATAAAGAGGGACGTTTAATTCTCTCCAAGAAGCGCGCAACTTATGAACGTGCATGGGGAACTATTGAAGGAATGAAAGAGCGCGACGAAGTTGTTAAAGGAACAGTCATTGAAGTTGTTAAAGGCGGCTTAATTGTCGATATCGGACTTCGTGGTTTCTTGCCAGCATCCCTTGTTGAGATGAGACGTGTTCGTGATTTAACTCCATATATTGGTAAAGAGATCGAAGCGCGCATTATCGAACTAGACAAAAATCGAAATAACGTAGTTTTGTCTCGACGGGCTTTCCTTGAGCAAAGCCAATCAGAGAGCCGTACTACTTTCTTAAATCAACTTCAAAAGGGTCAAGTTCGTTCCGGAACAATCTCATCAATTGTAAATTTCGGCGCTTTCGTAGATCTTGGTGGAGTCGATGGCTTAGTACATGTGAGCGAACTTTCTTGGAAACATATCGATCATCCAAATGAAGTTGTAGAAGTAGGCATGCCGGTTACTGTGGAAGTCCTTGAAGTTGATTTCGAGCGCGAGCGCGTATCGCTATCACTTAAAGCCACACAAGAAGATCCTTGGCAGCACTTTGCACGTACAAATGCAATTGACCAAGTTGTTGCCGGCAAAGTAACCAAATTAGTTCCTTTCGGTGCATTTGTTCGCGTACATGAAGGAATTGAAGGTTTGGTTCATATTTCTGAATTAGCAGAACGCCATGTTGAAATTCCAGAGCAGGTTGTTCAAGTTGATGATGATATTTTCGTGAAGATCATTGACATTGATCTTGAGCGTCGCCGAGTTTCGCTTTCATTGAAGCAAGCAAATGAAGGTCATGAAGTTGAGATTGAAGCTTTTGATCCAACTCAATATGGAATGCCTGCGCGTTATGACGAAGCCGGAAATTTCATTTATCCAGAAGGATTTGATTCTGACTCGCAAGAGTGGAAGCCAGGATTTGAATCCCAACGTGAAGAGTGGGAACGTCAATACACCGAGGCACAAGCCCGGTTTGTTGCTCACAAAAAACAACGTGACGAAGCAAAAGCAAGTGAAGTCGCTGCCCCTGCCGAGAGCACAGAAGCCCCTGCCGCCGAGTAAGCAATCTGCGGTCTGGATGCTTGTGTAGTTGAGTACTTTGTACTAATGATTCTCATTGCCCTAACGGGCGGCATCGGCTCGGGTAAGTCCCGAGCCGCAGCCATTCTCGAGGAGTTTGGTGCGCATTCAATAAGTGCTGACCGCTTAGCTCGAGAAACACTCGAAAGAGGCGAAAATGGATACAACGAAGTTGTTGCCTTTTTTGGGGATGAAATCTTGAGTGAGGGACAAATCGACCGTCAAAAATTGGCAGAGATTGTATTTAATGACGCCGATGCACTTGAAAAATTGGAATCAATCACACATCCTTTAGTAAGAAATAAGTTCATTTCAGAGACGCGGAACTTGCCAGAAAATACCGTGGTTGTTTATGAAATTCCATTATTGGCAGAATCTATTTCACGGCAAAAACAGTTGGATTTTGACCATGTAATTGTTTTAGAAAGTAATACAGAGTTAAGAATCGCAAGACTGGTTGAACGTGGCATGAGTGCGAAAGATGCACAGTTGCGAATCGCCAAACAGCATTCAGATGAACAACGAAAAGAGATTGCAACTCACTTAATTAACAATGAAGGAACGCTTGAAGAATTAATGAGTGAACTCTCAGCATGGTGGAAAAGTTTCATTTCACCAGATATGACAAAGTGAATTAGTGTTGATAGATGCGTCCTGAGATTCGCCGTAAAATGCGGCCATTTAAAGTAATCAGCGATTTTTCTCCCGCTGGTGATCAGCCAACGGCAATCGCTGAGTTAACTCAGCG
>RGZI01000042.1 GCA_010031635.1 Actinomycetota bacterium | reverse complement strand
TTTCAAAGATGGCTTTAACCGACAAGATGTTGATATTGACGGCTACGACCGCGCTGGTTTCAAAGATGGTTTCAATAGACAAGATGTTGATATCGACGGCTACGACCGAGATGGATTTAAAGATGGCTATGACAGAGCTGGATTAGATGTTGATGGCTTTAATGAAGAAGGTTGGAATAACGAGGGAATTAACAAAGAGACCAATACCGGGTTTGATGTAAATGGGGATACTGCTGATGGCACCGGGTACTTCGAAGGTTATAACGAAGCTGGCTTTAACGAAGATGGCTTTGATATAAATGGTTTTGATGCAGATGGCTTTGACGTAAATGGTTATGACGTTGACCATTTAGATATAAATGGCAATACAGATCCTGATTTCAGTGATGCTGACCCTCTTCAATTTTTAAGAATCAGGCTCAAAGAACGCTGCTTTTTCACTCAATTTCCAATTGGGACGGGGGTAAACTTAAGAAATGAAACTTCCCAACATGCCAGTTTTTAGCAAAATAAAAGGGCTGAAGTTTCGTCGTACCCCAGAAGTGCATTCAGAGACGGAGTTAATTTCTGAGGCTCAGCTGTCCGGTAAGCACCGACGAAATATTGTAATAACTTTAATTATTCCGGTTTTATTTTTTGGAGCAATTTCACTCGGGTTAGACCGTCCACAAAAAGCCAAAGAAGTCCCATGCCAAGGTGTTACAAGCCAATTTACTTTGACAGAACAACCTGTAATTATTCCGGCAGAAACAGCGCGCGCAATTAAGGGCCCTGAGGGTTACACAATGATGCGCACTTACTCTGTCGCTGGACAAGCACTCGACACTATTCCGTTAGGTTACGCAAATAAGGCTCGGCCAAGTTCAGATCTGCGCGCAATTCCGTTAACAGATATTGTAAAACTTACCGACGATGCAGATTTAGATGCACAACTTCATCAAGTGCGAAATCTTGCCTACGCAGTCCGATACAACGGTGAGATTGCCTCCGCAATTCTTTCAATGACCGCACGTGAAGGAACAGTCGCAACTTGGATCGCGGCACAGAGATTATTAGGTGTTGACGCAGATTTCTTTCATGCGGAGAAAACCGTAAGTGATCTTGCAGATTCAATTGCCGGGTCAGCGAGTACTGGTGCCTGGCCATTTGATGATGTTGGGCCTGGAGCACTTGCATCAACGGCGACTATCGATGGTGATGCACTACATGTTTACGTAATCACTACTCGTGAGGGTTTTGATAAAGATGATGTTGTTAAACGCAAAAATCTTGAAAAATCAGTAAGCCAATCTGCAAAAAATCAAAGAATTACCGTGACTTACCCTGGTGGCGAAGTTCGCGGAGTAACTTCTGATAATGGCGATGTATGTATTCCAGTTCCATGGACAACCGGAAAGAACTTGCCACAACTTCGAGTTACTTGGCAGATGACAGTTCCTGCTGGAACCATTCTCTACAATTCAAAAGAATTCACAAAAGGGGATCGATATGCACTCCTTGATAATGCCGAAGTTACTTTAAATGCAATAGCTCTTCCTGTTGCAGCCTCTGTGATTTGGAGTTCGACCTCATGAGCGATGACTTAAACAAAAACGATCTAGATAACAACGGGATTGATGATGAGATTGATGATCTAAAAGAGGATCTCGAAGAGATGCAAGAAGAGATGCAAGAGCGGATTGAAAAGCTAACTCTTGCCCAACGCTCTAAATCAATCGGCGCGATCTCTGGTTTGATGCAAGAGAATATGACCCAGCTGGTCTCATTTGCCGGTGTTCTTTATCTTTTAACTCGACTAATTGCGATCAGCGGACGCTCTGCCCCAACTGCGCTTTCCTTTTTATCTGCCCAGGGAATCAGCCAGACCGTAACTGGTGCAATTGTTCAAGCATTGCCGATCCTTCTTTTGGCGGGCGCAACCGGATTTACAATCACAGCAATTACAAATATCACCGACAAGCCCGCTTCCAAGAATTCACGGATCTGGAGTTCGGTAGTTGCTTGGTTTTTAGTTGCAACCGTTGTGCCATCGCCTCTTGCTTGGAACGGTGCAGTTGCGATTGTTGCCTTTGCCGCCGCAGGAGTCCTAATTGCCTATACAGCGGTCACAACGTGGACTAACAATCTCGAAGATTGGCCACACCCATTTCAATTTTTAATTCTTTACTTTGGTTTAGTTATGGGAGTCCAACTTGTTGCTGATGATCAAGTTTGGCTTGCTCCAGAACGTCTGCAAATAGTTTCTTCTGCAGATGCTCTGATTGCTGTGCAGGGTGTTGAAAAAGGCGATCAAGCTTCAACACTTGTGGGATATGTTCTTGATGGCAACGGTGATGATTGGGTAAGTATTCTGCTGGAACAACCTAGAATTGTTCTTCGCGTAAAGAGCGACACAATCTTGCAGCGAATTGTTCTTCGAGTAAAGAGCGACACAATCTTGCAGCGAAGTGTTTGTCGTTTGCCTAACTCCAATCGCGAAGTCCCGCCGCTATTTGTTTCGCTAACTCAAAGATTCCAAAGTCAAAAAACTCGCCGGATTGAAGATGTGGTTCCACTCTGCTAACTAGTTAGCGAGAGTTATTTGGTGTTTGAAAACTAAGCAACTTGGAAAGAGCGACGCGAGAACCCGAAACGGTAACCATCGATCATGGTTTTCACTTTAGCGTCAGGGAAATCTGCACTTCCTAAAGCAATAAATATCGGAGTGAAATGCTCGACGGTGGGATGGGCAAATGGCATCCCTGGGGCAGAGTTCTTGTAATCAGCCAGAGTGTCAATATCGCCATTTTCAAGAGCTTCTAAAGCCCAGGCATCAAATTCTTGCGACCAGGCAGGAACTTGATTGAAAAACATCATTTCATGTGTGGCGTGCCGCAAGCCGTGAACCATAAATCCAGATCCAATAATTAAAACTCCTTCATCACGAAGTGGTTTTAAGCGACGACCAAGTTCCATCAATTTAATTGGGTCGTGTGTTGGCATACTCAATTGCATGACGGGAACATCACCAAGTGGGTACATAACTTTTAATGGAACCCAAGCACCATGGTCTAATCCACGCGAATTACTTTGATGAACAGTTTCACTGTCAGGCATAAGTGCGCTAACTCTTGCAGCTAAGTCGTATGCATCTGGAGTGTCATAACGCATTTTGTAATAGACCGGAGCAAAGCCACCGAAGTCATAAACCAATTCACTTGCACCAACCGGGGTTGTTAAGGCTAAAGGTGCTGATTCCCAATGGGCGCTAACGATCAATATTGCTCTAGGTTTTGGCAAAGATTGCGACCAGTTGAAGAAATCATTTATCCATTCAGTATCATCAAAAACAGGTGGCGCGCCATGGCTCAAATACAGAGCGGGCATTGCTCCATCAGATGGAGTCCAATGCCTCTGCTGACTGGCCTTGATAAGTGCTGAATCCAAAAAGTCAGTGTAGGCAGCGCCTGGATTATCGGGGGTCATAATTGAATGCATCACATCAACATACAACCATCGAACCAATAACGATATTCCTTCCTTGGTTTTTCAGAAATAAGTAAAGGTGCACTTAATTTCTAAGTGCACCTTTACTTTTAAGCGACCCCTTGGAGGGTTTTACAACTTACTTCTTCTTGTAACCTGCAGGACAAGCGGCAGTTGCAACTTTCTTAACTGTTTTACCCTTTACGCAGGTAAGTATTTTTACGATCTTTGGTGCAACTGCTTTTGCAGGTGCTGCATTAGCAGGTGCTGCAGCGGCAGCTGATGGCTTGTAATTCTTATTCATCATAACTGTCAATTTAGGTGATGAGTACTTGAAGCCAGTTACGTTGATATAAATAACACCGTTCTTCACAGTGATATTTTTCTGGCCAACATTTGTGCCAGCTGCATCAGTGGTAACAGTTACTTCAAGTGCCGTTGCAGCATCGTTAGCATTTTGCAATCCCCAAAGCAATTTTGCATCTGCTGCAGGAATTTTTGCTTTGTAGAAGCCAACATTTTCAGTGACGCCATCAGCAGCGAAGTGTGGAGCCTTAACGGTCCAAGTCAACTTCTTTTCTGCTTCTACCCATACTGGCGTACTCAAGGTACATGCGCCGTTAGATGAAACGGACATGTCACCGGATACTCCATCAATTCCAAATCCGCTGGTATCGTCATTTGAAGGAACGATTACAACCAACATTTGGACTGTGTTAGCAGTAGCTTTTCCAGTCTCACCATCACATTGCTTAGTGCTGGCTTGTAGTGAGGAAGATACTGGGCCACCTTCAATAAGAAGGGTGTTACGTGCTGCGTCAACTGTTGCATCAACACTTACGTCGTTTGCAACAGAAACTGAGACACCATTTTTGAATGCGCCAACACGTGCTTTTACAGATACATAAATATCTTTATCAAGCGGTGCCTGATAGATAGGTGCACCAACTTGGCCAGCCATTGCGGTTACATTTGATGTTGGATCCACTTTAACTGGAAGAACTTCGATCATCACCCAGTTGACCATGTCATTTGCAGTTTTTGCGTTAATAAATAATCCGTCATATCCATAAACGGCTAACCCTTTTGCGGCCCAATCTTCGCTAGTCCAACGTCCAGTAATTCCGGCACGGGCGCTCACTTCAGTGGTTGCTTTTGGAGTTGGAATTACAGGTGCTGCTGGTGCAGCAGGTGCTGCTGGTGCAGCAGTTTTGGTGTCAGTTGCAGCTGGTGCAGCAGTTTTGGTGTCAGTTGCAGCTGGTGCAGCTGGTACTGCTACTGGTGTTACCGGAGTAGCGGTTCCTGATGCAACCCAAGTTAATTTGATAGGTGCGCCTGCATTAAGTGAGACTGATACAGATTCAACGCAGAAATCTTGGTCTGCAGTTGCGCACACTGGCCAAGCGCTGTGCGGTACACGAAGTACGGCACCGGTTGCATTTGATGCAGTTAACAATCCTCCAATTAAGGCAACCATTGCTGCAGCGATGGTAAATTTTTTCACTTAGATCCTCCAAGGATTAGTTTCATTTCTGAGCATCAAAATAAATTTAATATCTATTTTGCCTGCTCAATCACTTCAGATTTTACCCTCATAGAGGCTAAAAGGCTCTAGCAGGAGGTAGGGTAAACCCAACCCAAAATCAGGTAAAAAATGAATATTTAGGGTGTTTTAGTGATCTGAAAGGGCAACGGCCTCTTGTTTTTGGCCATTTGTAGCATTAAATCGGTACCCCACATGGCGCACTGTGCCGATCAGGGCTTCATGTTCTGGACCTAATTTTGCCCGCAAACGCCGGATGTGCACATCAACAGTTCTGGTGCCGCCAAAATAATCATATCCCCAAACTTCTTGAAGTAATTGCGAACGGGTGAAAACTCGTCCTGGATGTTGTACTAAATACTTTAAAAGTTCAATCAATTGTAATTTCGCCACCGCGAATTTCGATAGTTGCAGGATTTACTTCACGTTGCAAATCCAAAAACTTAGTAATTGCAAGGCGAATTCGAGCATCGACTTCTGCCGGCCCAGCAGTATCCAGAATTACATCATCAATCGCCCAATCGGCTGCAATTGCAGTTAAGCCGCCTTCAGTTGTAACTAAAATAATTGGTGCACCGACGCCAGTTGTATTAAGTAGTCGAATTAAATTTTTTACTGCACTTAGATCACGACGACCATCAACAATTAACAAATCAATGGATGGCGCATCAAGTAAAACACTTACTTCCGCTGGAAGGATTTTTACTTGGTGTTGCAATAAAGATAATGACGGAAGGACTTCGGCGCTGCTATTGCGCGAATTAGTCAGCATCAGCAATTTAGCCATTGATGCTTACCTCAACTTCCTGTCTATTGGCGAAACTAATCCATTCAAAAGTATGCATAAAGGACCCGGGTTGGCTGCTTCGTCGCAACTTCCAGGTCCTACATGCGCAACAATACTCCCGTGAACAACGTGCTGGTACTCATAGCAATTTTAGTTTTGGCCAGTGGGTACGGGTTTTATTTTCGGGCTCGCTCTGGTCGATTAAAAGCCACTACAAAAAAGGGTTCGGCTGCGGCCGCAAGTGGCATAAGTGCAGATGAGATGGGTGCTGAATTTGGTTCAGTGGCAACGCTGCTGCAATTCTCTTCAGCATTTTGTGCTCCGTGCCGAGCAACAAAAGTACTTCTTGGCGAGGTAGCAAAAGAGCATCCGGGTGTTGTCCATGTGGTGCTCGATGCGGAATCACAACTGGAATTAGTTCGCCGGCTAAAGATCATCTCCACCCCGACCACCTTGATCCTTGACCAAAATGGCATCGAAGTTGGCAGAGCTGTTGGAGCTCCCAGGCGCGAGCAGGTAGCAGCTGCTTTACACGCATTGAGATAGCCCTAAGTTCGTATGTTGAACCCAGTTAGTTCTCAGGAAATCCTCATATTAAAAGACCATTCTTAACCCATGGCTAAATCGCTAACTCGTAAGAGAGCATCGCTCCGGCTAGATGCAGCGGCCACAATTACTGGCCTCGGCCTGGGTTTAACTTTGGCAGTTTTAGTCTCAACTCTTTCAGTTGACGATGTAAATGGTCCTTATCCAATCATCACCACAATTTCACGGGTAGCCGCTCTTTCTGGTTCTTATTTGGCGCTTGTTGGCTTAATGATGGTTGCCAGAATTCCATGGATTGAACGTGCAGTTGGACATGACCGTTTAGTTTTATGGCATCGCAAGAGTGCTCCTTATTCATTATTTTTAATTCTTTTTCATGTCTTATTAGTTGTACTTGGTTATGCAGCAACAGATCGAATTCGAGTTGGGTCAGAACTTTGGAGATTAGTAACAACTTATCCATGGATGTTGCCAGCATTTGTCGCATTTATTTTATTTATGAGTGCCGGAGTTTCTTCATATAAGCGTGTACGCGCAAAAATTAAATATGAAACTTGGTGGACAATTCATTTGTATACATATCTTGGAATTGCGCTTTCATTTATGCACCAAATTCAAACTGGTGTTATGTTCATCAATCACCCATTAAATAGGGCTTATTGGATCGCACTTTATGTAATAGTTGCAGTAAATATAATTAATTGGAGGGTAATAGTTCCTTTAATTAAATCTTTCAGGTTAAAACTTAAAGTTGAAAAAGTAGAAGTCGAAGGTCCTGGAATAATTTCGATTTATGTAAATGGAAAGAACATTTCAAAATTAGGTGCAAAAGGGGGTCAGTTTTTTAATTGGCGTTTCTTGACTACTGATCATTGGTACGAATCTCACCCTTTTTCGTTGTCAGCTGCACCAAAACCTAATCAGTTGCGTTTGACTGTTAAAAATTTAGGAGATCACTCAAGCTCCCTTGTAGATTTAAAAAAGGGAACACGGGTTATGGTCGAAGGTCCTTATGGAACTTTCACCGCAAGCCGCACTGATGTTCGCCGCCCACTTGTTTTAGTTGGTGGAGGCGTTGGGATTACCCCTATTCGAGCAATGATCGAAGATATGCCTCCGCACACCTCAGTTGACCTTATTTATCGCACTTCCCGAACTGAAGATTTAATTATGAAAGCTGAGATAGAAGCTCTTTGTGCTGAAAAGGGAATCCGGCTGCATTTGATGGCTGGCTCACGGAGTATCTACCCTCTAGATGCCAAAACGCTCAAAAGTCTTATATATAACGTGAGAGACGCAGAATTTTATGTGTGTGGTCCCAGCACTCTCACAGACGCCATTAAGAAAGCTGCGTTAGATTTAAAAATGCCAGCAAGTCGAGTACATCACGAAATTTTTGAATATCACGCAGTACTAGAGAAAGAGTAGGTGAGATAGATGGGTTTCAAGAGACCGATCATGATCGCTGGAGGAACTGTTGGTGCTATCGCCGCTGTCCTTAGTTATCAGCCTGCACAATCAAGCACTGGATTACTGACCTCTAGTGCACCTCTAGGTTCTTCCACGACTAGCAATCCGCAAACCGCTGCAACACCATCTGCATCTGCAACCACATCTGCATCTCCAACCACAGCAACACAAACTCCAAGTGCTGCTCCAAGTCCTACAGCCAGTGCAACAAAAAATGCGACAAAGAAAAACAAGAGCAAGCAGAGTTCCACGAATACCGGAAATGCTGCAAATGCAACAGCTACTAACTCACAACCAACCCCTTCTGCATCGCCATCACCTTCACAATCGCAAGCGCCTTCGCAGAGTCCATCACCTTCACAAACTCCAACACCGCCTCCTGCACCCTCATCAGCGCCCAGTAAAACGGGGAGCAAATCTCAAACCATTACTGGACCAGTTATTTCAACACGTTGGGGCCCAGTGCAAGTGGAGATCGTTGTTGAGAATGGTCAGATTGTCGATGCAACCGGATTGCAATATCCAAGTGGCGATCGCAGATCATCTTATATTTCACAGCAGGCAATTCCGATGTTGATTGATTTAACTTTGCAAGCCCAATCTGCAGATGGCATTCCCCGAATTGGTGGAGCTACCTACACAACAAACGGTTGGAAATCATCTCTCGCAGCAGCATTAAGAAATATCTAAGGAGCCATGAAATTATGAAACGCACAGTATTTTTAATCGCAGCAGCAGGTAGCGTGCTAACAGCTTTCTTATTTTTCCAACCAGTATCAAATAATGGTGGAGGATTGATGTCACCAGCCACCACAGCTTCTCCTGTGGCTAGTACTTCTGAGCGACCAGTTGCTTTTACCTCCCCTGATCCATCTCCACAAAGCACGCCCACAACAAAAGTAAAATCGAAATCTGTACCTGTAGCCAATACAACCAAGAGTGGTGCAACTAAAAAAGTTGCTACGAACACCCCAGCATTAAAAGCAAAATCACCAAGTATCTCAACTCCACCAAGCATTAAGGGTGGCGGAGATGACGAGGGAGACGACGAAGGTGAACATGCAAATAAAGGCAACCGACATTCCATAAAAGGTGGCGGGGATGATGAGGGAGAAGACGACTAAATGATTCATCATGAAGAGGTCTGGGGAACGGTTGTATCCCTAGAATTTCATGAAGAATCTAAATCCACTAGTGAAATTGAAACCGTCTCGAAAGAGGCGGTTTCTTTCTTGCACGAAATTGATCGGGATTTTTCTACATTTAAAAATGATTCCGAAGTAACAAAGATTAGAAGTGGTGAATTAAAAATAGAGAATGCTTCAGCAAGAATGCAATTGATTTGGAAACTTTGCGAGGAAGCACGTGATTTAACTGAAGGTGCATTTGATCCATGGCATCCAAGGCTTGGCGGATTTGATCCATCCGGATATGTAAAAGGTTGGGCTGCAGATCAAATTGCAAATAAAGCTGTTGCAGCCGGAATTTCGCATGTACATATAAATGCAGGCGGAGATATAACTTTGCGCGGGGGAATGTTAACTTCTAATGGCGAGAAACCTTGGATGATTGGAATTCAGCATCCAGAAAAAAAGGATGCGATTGCAACAGCACTGCCAATTACAAATGGCGCAGTGGCAAGCAGTGGAACTTATGAGCGTGGTGCCCACATCGTTGATCCAGCAAATGGATTAATTGCGATCGGAGCGCGCGCTACTAGTGTTTTTGGCCCTGATGGCGGCATTGCAGATGCGCTTGCTACAGCCCTTGTAGTTTCTGGACGCGAAGGCGCTCGCTGGTTTTTGAAGCCAGAATTAGCTGAATATGGCTGTTGGGGAGTAGATCGAAACACAGATGCCACCTGGTCATTACGTTGGCCAGAGAGATAACCTGCTTCAGATTGCGTAGATGCAACAAGTTCGCAAGTGGCTTAATTAAAGGATCAAAAGTAACCTTCACCTATGTTTTCCAAGAGATACACGCTGACTATTCTCACTAAGCGTCGCACCATTGATTATGGTCGCATCTCTACGGCTTGCTAATTTTTATCCCCCAAAATTATTCAAGGAGAATTATGTCAAATACTTCCAATAAGTTGAAGTCCGATATTCAGATTGATGCTCGCGGTGCACGCTTTAGCGCGTTGATTACTGCAATTGTTTTTTCTGCAGCGTTATTAACGCAATCATCTGCATTAATCGTGTGGCAAGCAGCAGTCTTTGCAATTGGTGCATTCCGAGGACCGCAATTCACTCCTTATGCAATTATTTTTCGCACAGTGGTGAAGCCACGTCTTAAATCAAATCCGATTTTTGAAGATGTGCGCCCACCGAAATTTGCACAGGCAGTTGGATTGGGATTTGCAATCGTTGCACTAATCGGATCTCTCGTAGGGTCTTCAGCAATCTTTTCAGTAGCAGTTGCTTTTGCTTTAGCCGCAGCATTTTTAAACTTTGCATTCAATTATTGCTTAGGTTGCCAGTTCTATTTACTGGGAGTTCGTTTAACAAGTCCACGTAATTCAAAAATAGCTTTGGAGGTTAAATAATGTCACGTTCAAAAAGTAGTTCTTGTTGAAGTAGATGAAGATACTTCTTTATATGAAAAGAACCATATAGAAGGAGCAAGCACATTTCATTGGAGAAATGACTTACAAGATGGCGTGATTCGCGACATCGTTTCTAAAGATAAATTTGAACTTCTTCTTTCAAAGCACGGAATCGCAAATGATTCGACTGTTGTACTTTATGGTGGAAATAACAACTGGTTTGCGACATATGCTTATTGGTATTTTAAAGTTTATGGACATGCTGATGTAAGAATTCTTGATGGCGGTCGCAAAAAGTGGGAACTCGATGGACGTGCCCTTACTTCAGCAACACCAAATCGCACAGCCACTCGTTACGTGGCAAAAGAGCGCGACCTTTCAATTCGCGCTTTCCGCGATGAAGTAATCAATTCAATCGGAGTAAAAAACATCGTTGATGTTCGCTCTCCTGCTGAATTCAAAGGTGAATTACTTGCACCAGCTCATTTGCCACAAGAAGGTGGACAGATCGCTGGTCACATTCCTACTGCAAAAAACATTCCGTGGTCGCAAGCAGCTAATGATGATGGAACTTTCAAAGCTGATGCAGATCTTCGCTCGCTTTATGCAAACGCAGGTGTTGATTATGCAAAAGAGACAATCGCTTATTGCCGAATCGGTGAGCGCTCTGCATTTTCATGGTTTGTACTCCATGAGCTGCTCGAACTTGGGAATGTTAAAAACTATGACGGTTCTTGGACTGAATATGGCTCACTTGTCGGCGCACCAGTAGAAATTGGCGCATGAAAACCTGCGGAGCAACTCTCGCTGGGGCAGATCTTTCGGGGATCGATCTCAATAAGCAGAGCGTGATTCAAGGTGTAGTAATCGCAGAAGGTTCAGATGATGGCGTTCCAAACGGAACGCCAATCACTACCGGATACGCCCGTTTGCTTGATAAAGATGGAGAGTTCACCGCTGAAGTTCCATTGAATGGCCAAGGGCAATTTCGCTTCTTCGCAGCACCCGGCAAATGGACCGTTCGGATTTTGGCTCCAGGTGCCACCGCCGAGCGCGTAGTTCTCGCTGTAGTCGGCACTGCTGTAGATCTTACGATCCCACTCTAGGCTTAGGGCATGCCAGATGAATTGCGCGATCGAGGATTGCGCTTAACCCCTCAACGCGAAT
>RGZI01000041.1 GCA_010031635.1 Actinomycetota bacterium | reverse complement strand
TTAATTGATCGAGTTTTAGATCGTCTTACCGAACATAAATTGATTGATGATCAAGCATTTGCAAATGATTGGTCTCGCTCCCGTCATATCTATAAAGGGTTATCCCGGAATGTATTGGCCCGCGAATTGCGCCAAAAAGGTGTGGGGGATAGCGAGATAAGTATTGCTTTAGAACAGATTGCACCTGAGAGTGAGATGGCTATTGCTACCGCCTTGATTGCAAAAAAATTACGCTCACTGCAGCGAGAAAATGCAGAGGTGAAATATCGTCGAATTTCCGGATTTTTGGCTCGCAAGGGGTACTCCCATCACTTGATTTCACAACTTTTACGCGAAACAGACCTTTAAACTCTTAACTTAAATGGGTAACCTGCTCCAGTGCCTAGTAAATTGCAACGTTCAGAGACCGGGCTCTCGGATCAATTAGTTGAAAAATTAGGACTAGAAATTGCATCCGGGAAAATCTCAGAGGGAACAGTTTTAACTTCAACACATCTCGAAGCTTTATACGGAGTAAGTCGGACTGTGGTTCGGGAAGCGTTACAAATTTTGCATAACTTAGGCTTGACTCGAGCACGCACCAAACTCGGCACCGTTGTTTTAAATCGGCGGGAATGGAATTTACTAGATTCTAATGTTATCCACTGGTGTCATGTGGCCGGTGATGCAAATGCTTTGATGAGTGATTTTTCAGAAGTTCGGTATATGTACGAAATGCAAGCGGCAAGGTTAGCTGCGAAATTGCATGTTGCCCATTTAGAATTTCACAACGTAATTCTGCAGGCCACCCAAAATGAGTTCATGGCACGTTTATCGGTTTTGTTTACCCCAATGTTGCGACTACGTTTTGAAATTGTTAATGCGCAAATCAAAATCGATGGTACTTTCTTAGTGCGCCATAAGACCCTGGTTGATGCGATCACAGAGGGTGATGAAGACGCGGCGGAAAAGGCTATGGGTATCTTGCTTGACATCTCCCATAAGGAAGATTTACAGACACTCCGAATACCTTTAGTACAAGTAATTATTATTTTTTTGGCAGCTACTGGAGTCGCTGGTGCTGGATTAGCGGCGACAACTTCTTTAACTTCCTTAACCTCTGGAGCAGGAGCCTCTTTTTTAACTTCAGGAGCGGGAGGGTCTTTTTTAACTTCGGTGGCTCCAGTGCTTTGCGCCGTAGCGGAAGTGGTTTGATTTAATTTGATGCGCAAGGTAGGGGATGAGTAAGTGAAATTCTCGGCACTCAAGAAAACCCATTTGCCAATTTGAGTTAATGCGACGGTTGCAACACGTTCTCCTCCAGCACTCGAGGTGATCGAAACCGAAGCTGAGGTTGGAACGTTCGTTATCCCATATAGGCACTGCAACAAAGTTATGGACATGGCCAAGCCGTACGTTCCGATATTTTCGGTTTTTCCATCAGCGGCATAATGGGGAGCGGCAACTCTATATTCCAATGTTCCATTCTCTTTGTTGTATTTAGGTGCAGTGGCTTCATATGCACTTGCATTTGTGGCCACTACCCCTTGGATTCCGCCACTTTCCTTCTTCACACAAGATGATGGGTTGTCAGTTCGGGCACTACTTAATGTCCAAGTTTTATTTGTAGCAAATGCTTTTTCACCCATATATGGAGCCCAAAGATCATAAGCATCAATGGCCCCTTCCTCACCTGAATCTCTGAGCGAATTGGGATTATCTTTATTGTAATAACCTTGAAACATTCCTTTAAATCTATTCTCAACTTGAAAATCTTTAAATGTAAAATTTTTAATATCACTACGGTTCATCCATTTACCAGCGAAAATATTTTCTTCTGGTCCCGCTTCTACTGTAACTAAATCAGAAGTAGCTGAGAATGTTTTACATGTTACCGCTGGTTTATTCAATCTTCCATTTAACCAACCCGAAATAAATTTTGGCATTTGCAAAGCAATTTTTAATCTGGTGTTGGGTTGGAAATCTCTGCGGTGTAAACAGATACCATCATCGTTTGCATAACAGGCAGACTCATTATTGCTTGTCATTATTTCAGAAAAATCTTTGCCTACCCTTTTCTGCATGACTTTTTCTGGTGCCTTAACTAAAGTGGAGTTTTCACGAACAATTGGAACTGCTTCAAAGAAAAATTCAATCACATGCAAATCTTTCCAACTCTTATTTTGGTTTTGTCCTCCAGATTGCACGGTGCCGGTTAGCAAATAATCATGTTCATCTCCTGGGCCATCCCCTTCGGCTCTCCAAATCCAGCTTGCTAGGCCTGCGGCATATCCACTTCCATCAGGATTAACTTTTCCAGGAAATTCCTTGGCATTTTTTGGAAATTTCATCAAGGGTTTTGCAACTACTACTCTTCCATCTGCAGTTATAACTGAAAAAGAATCAACGCATGCGGTGTCTGGATTAGCGGCGCAATTTCCAATCCCACCTTCGATCAGAATTGATTGCCAATTTTTATCTGCCGAACAAGCAGGATCATCGACAGAGGTGCATAACATCTCATCGCGATTTCCGTCACTGCGGGTATTTTCGACTTTGACATAAGGAATCGATTGGTTACGCGTAGAAGAATCAAAAGTTACGCCGTAATAGGGATAACTTTTATCATCATAGGTTCCTCGCGACGGTTGGGCAGCTTGGAAAAGAGCTATAGATCGGTCTAGTGGATATTTAGAGGTAAAGCCAGAGCCAACTGGGTTGTTACTAGCTGGGGCCGAAGCACAAGGTTGTCCTGCAGGAGTTCCCGGTGGACAGACAGGGGCACCCGTAGCGACTCCTCCATCAGAAGGAGTTTCTCCGGGCGCACAGGCCCGCAAAGGAGCTCGCCCACATGGATCTGCTGCTGCTGTTGCAGATATTGAGGGTAAAAGCGCTGACAGAAGCAGGAAACTCAGTAACGCGGCAAGTGGGCGCATTCTCATAGAGAGATGATGCCACAGCCGGCGGCGATACTGGAAGAGGTACGCCGTTACCCTTAGCCAATCATGGAAACATTGCTTAAGGCCGATAAGCCGACATATCTGGTGGAGACTTATGGATGCCAGATGAATGCGCATGATTCTGAGCGGATTACTGGATTGTTAGACCAGGCCGGATATTCACCGGTAAGTGAAGGAGCAGATCCAGATTTAGTTGTTTTTAATACTTGCGCAGTGCGCGAAGCGGCTGATGAAAGACTTTATGGCTCACTCACTCGTTACATATATACGAAAGATACCAATCCAAATTTTCAAATTGCGGTTGGCGGTTGTTTAGCGCAAAAAGACCGTGGTGAAATTATCAAACGCGCGCCGTGGGTAGATGTGGTTTTTGGAACACACAACTTTGGTGCATTGCCACGATTGCTTGAACGTGCGCGAATCGAGCGAGAAGCCCAAGTTGAGATTCTCGAATCACTTGAACATTTTCCATCTACATTGCCAGCACGACGTCACTCTGCATTTTCAGCATGGGTCTCAATTTCAGTAGGTTGCAATAACACTTGCACCTTTTGCATTGTTCCTGCCCTTCGAGGAATTGAAAAGGATCGCGCTCCGGAAGATGTAATAGGTGAAATTCAAACATTAGTTGATCAAGGCGTTGTTGAAATAACTTTGCTCGGTCAAAATGTAAATGCATATGGAGTGGGATTTGATGATTCTGGTGCTTTTGCAAAATTACTTCGTAAATGTGGAACTATCGATGGTTTAGAGCGTGTGCGATTCATGAGTCCGCATCCAAGAGATTTTACTGATGATGTAATTGAAGCGATGGCACAAACACCAAATGTGATGCCACATCTTCACATGCCTTTGCAATCAGGATCTAATTATATATTGCAAAAAATGCGCCGCTCGTATCGTGCGGATAGATATATCGGAATCATCGACAGAGTTAGAAATGCAATACCTGATGCTTCAATAACAACTGACATTATTGTGGGATTTCCTGGCGAGACCGAGAGTTATTTTCAAGAGACTATTGATTTAGCCAAAGAGGTTAAATTCTCAGCAGCCTTTACTTACAAGTATTCAAAACGTCCCGGCACGCCAGCAGCAACTATGGAAGATCAAGTTGATCCGGCAATTGTGGGGGAGCGATATACCAGATTGCATGGTGAACTAGAAAAGATTTCTTTTGCAGTAAATAAGAAAGCAATTGGAAGTACGGTTGAAGTAATGGTTGCCGATCATCCAGGCCGTAAAGATGATGAGAGCGGTCGGGTAACCGGGCGATCTCGCGATTTCCGATTAGTGCATGCAAATTATGTTGAAGGGGAGCGTCCACGCCCCGGGGATATTTTGACGGCGGTTGTCACAGAAGCAGCCCCGCACCATTTAGTTACTGATGGCCTCCCGATCTCTATTCGCAAAACCCGTGGGGGAGATGCAGCCGAAGAACGCAAAAGTGAAATCTTGCTAGGAATGCCAACTATTCCGACTATTCCAAAAAGAATTAATTAATAAAGATGTCGCTTATTGTAATTTGCGGCGCAACTGCTTCAGGTAAAAGTGGATTATCGATTGCTCTTGCTAAAGAGATATCTGCTGAAATTATCAACGCAGATTCAATGCAAATCTACCGTGGAATGGATATTGGAACCGCGAAATTAACTATTGCAGAAAGAGAATCGATACCACACCACCTTTTAGATATTTTAGATGTAAGTGAAGATGCAAATGTTGCCTCATATCAACAATTGGCCCGCACAAAAATTGATGAGCTACAAAATAGTGGGAAAAATGTAATTATTGTTGGTGGAACCGGACTATATATAAAAGCGATTATCGACGAATTGAATTTCCCAGACCGAGATATCCAAGTTCGGGAAAGAATAGATAAGGAAGCCACCGAATTAGGTGCAGTAGAAATGCACAAGAGATTACAACTGCTTGACCCAACTGCTGCGGCAAAGATCCCAGCAAATAATCTTCGCAGAGTGGTCCGCGCACTGGAAGTTATTGAACTAACCGGAGCACCATTCACCGCCCAGCTTCCAAGAGAAGATGTCGATCACTATCAAGGGGTTAAGCAATTTGGATTAGTAATGGATCGATCAACTCTTGATCAGAGAATTTCACAACGGGTAGATCAAATGTGGGAATTAGGTTTTGTTGAAGAAGTACAAGAGTTAATGAAACTTGGAATTACAAATGGCAAGACCGCTCAAGCCGCACTTGGATACAAACAAATTATTAATTCAATCTCAGATGGATCATCGCTAGAACTTGCAAAAGAGGAAACCAAACGTGCCACTAGGCAATACGCGAGAAGACAGGAAACTTGGTTTTCAAGAGATCGCCGAATTAAATGGCTCGCACCTGAGAGCACAGCGCGACAGTTAGAAAAAATCCTAGCTTTACTTTAATTTTTTCGATCTACAAGTGCCAGGCCAGCAATAACTAAGATGATGCCAACCCATTGTCCGACAGTAATCGCCTCTTTTAAGATTACAGCTGCTAAAAATGTTGCAGTCACTGGCTCAATTAAGGTAATTGTGGCGGCATTGCTTGTTGATGTTTGCGCAAGACCACGAATATATAAAAAGTAAGCAAGAGTGAGTGAAATAAATGAAAGCCATAAAATCATGACCATTGCATCCAATTTAAAAAACCATGAGTTGTCGTTTATCAATAAAAGCAAAAGTGGAGCGGTTAAAATTGCACCCCTGGTAAACAATGTGGACATCACAACATTGGGAGTTACGTCACGGTTTAAGAGTTCCTTACTGACCAGTGCATATGAAGCGTAAGAGGCACCAGCGCCAAGTGAGAGCAGTACTCCACCCAAATCAATCCTGATTTCGCCTTTACTTAAAAACAAAAGTGTGATTCCAGTAGCAGTCACTGATGTTGCAAAAATCCAACGCATGGTCGGAAGTTTTTTGTAGATCAACCAATTTAAGATTGCGGTGATCGCAGGCGCGCTCCCTAAAGCAATCACAGTTCCCATTGCGACACCAGTTAGTCGAACGCCAGAAAAGAAGCTCACTTGAAACGCGGCCACAGCCAAAGCGCCGATCCAAAGCAATTTTCTTGGCAGATCTTTTGGCTCACGGAATTTGATCAACGCAAATAATCCGATCGCCCCTAAGAGCAACCTGGTCGCGCCAACAACTAAAGGCGAAGAGTTATCTGGGCCTAATGCTTGAGCCGTTCCTGAAGTACCAAAACAGAGGCAGGCGCCGGCTAGGAATAGGAGTGCTTTAGTGGAGTTGCCTGCCATCGGCTGAGCTTTGGCTGCCTTCATGAATCCTCCCCAACCGACTCAAAACCTCTACGATCTGAGTTAATGCAAACCGTAACTTATGGCCATGGCACTGAGAATGACTTCTTGCTGCTATTTGATGAGCAAAATAAATTTAATGTGACGCCAGAGCGCATAGCTAATCTCTGTTCTCGTTCTGGGAGCGTGGGTCGTCCCGGGGCTGATGGATTCATTCGGATAACTAGAAATGCAAGTGGGAAAAATTGGTTTATGGATTACCGAAATGCTGATGGATCACTAGCTGAAATGTGTGGCAATGGAATTCGGGTGATGGCTCGCTACCTAGTCGATCGCGGTCATCAAGGTGCCGGAATTTTTGCAATTGATACTCGTGACGGATTGAAATATTTAGCGGTTCCAGAAAGTGGTGAGATCTCAGTAAATATGGGAAAAGTTTTAGATTTAACAGATGTAGATGGAAGCGCAACTATTGCGCAAAGTGGGCACGAGTGGGAATCATTAAATATAAATGTTGGGAATCCTCATGCGGTTGTTTTCATTTCAGATTTAGCGCAAGTTGGTGATCTAACATCCGCACCAGGTGTGACTCCAGATGATGTTTACCCAGATGGAGTGAATATCGAATTCGCACAAATCATCGGGGAGAATGAAGTGCAGATGCGAGTTTATGAACGCGGATCAGGTGAAACCAGATCTTGTGGAACAGGTATTTGTGCAGTTGCTTTGGCGGCAAATATTTACCAGAAAAGATCGCTGCCTGCTAAGTGGATTATCAATCCTCCAGGTGGTCGCTTAACAGTTGAGTTAGATCCGCATTCAAATGCAACCCTCACAGGTGCTGCACTTATTTTGCAAGATTTCGAAGTCGAGATTTAGTGAGTTCTGAAGAGCTTTACTTAGAACTGCTTCGCGAGAATGAGCGATTGCGTAATCAGATATCTGATGGCGGTGAAGATTTAGGTAATGATGAAAAATTTCAACTAGAACTTGAGGAGCGTCGCTCACTTCGAAGAGTTGTTGGAATCTCCACTGAACTTGAAGATGTTTCGATCGCAGAAAACCGACAACTGCGTTTAGAACGCGTTGTTCTTGTTGGAGTATGGACAGAAGGATCAAGTACAGATGCTGAGAATTCATTACGTGAATTGGCGGCATTGGCCGAGACTGCCGGATCTGAAGTTCTTGAAGGTTTAATGCAAAGACGTGACAAACCTGATTCAGCAACATTTATTGGATCTGGAAAAGTAAGTGAGTTGCGGCAAGTAGTTGCTCAAACTGGTGCAGACACCGTGATTTGCGATGGAGAGTTATCGCCAAGTCAGTTACGACAGTTGGAAGATAAAGTAAAAGTAAAAGTTGTCGACCGCACCGCTTTAATTTTGGATATTTTTGCCCAGCATGCCAAAAGCCGTGAAGGTAAAGCCCAAGTTGAATTAGCGCAGATGTCATATCTGCTCCCGCGATTGCGCGGATGGGGTGATTCACTCTCGCGCCAAGTTGGTGGACGTGCTGGAGCAGGTGGAGCAGGTGGTGTTGGTATTGGCGGTCGTGGACCGGGTGAGACCAAGATTGAAGTAGATCGCCGGCGCATCCGTGACCGGATGGCGAAATTACGCAAAGAGATCAAAGAGATGAAAGTTGCCCGCGAAACCAAGAGACAAGAGCGGGATCGAAACACAATTCCATCTGTGGCAATCGCTGGTTACACAAATGCTGGTAAATCTTCTTTATTGAATCGGTTAACCGGTGCCGGAGTACTTGTTGAGAATGCACTTTTTGCCACGTTAGATCCGACTACGCGCCGAACCCAAACCGGAGATGGCCGGGTTTACACATTTACCGACACTGTTGGTTTTGTACGTCACTTGCCACATCAATTAGTAGATGCCTTTAAATCAACACTTGAAGAGGTTGAAGGCGCAGCTTTAATTGTCCATGTGGTTGATGGATCTCATCCAGATCCGCGCGAACAGATCCGCGCAGTCCGTGAAGTTATTGACGAGATCGGTGCAGGTGCAATTCCAGAAATTATTGCCATAAACAAAAGCGACATCGCTGATCCAGATTTAATTGTCGAACTGGTGCGATCAATTCCAGGAAGTATTGCAATCTCAGCGCAAAGTGGATTTGGGATTGAAAGATTAGTTGCGGCAATAGAAGCAGCTTTGCCTCATCCAAAAATAGAGATCACAGTTACATTGCCATACACTCGTGGAGATTTGGTTTATGCGATACATGAAACCGGAGAAATATTTAGCGAAGAGTATGTAGAAGAGGGAACCTTAATTCATGCGCTAGTTAATGAAAAATTAGCGGCACGAATTAATGATGTGGTTTTACTTAAGTGAGCGAAGGACTGCAGTAACTTTTCCTAAGATCTCAGCATTGTCACCGTTGATTGGTGAAAAGGCTGGATTAGCAGGAAGTAACCAGACATGACCATCGCGGCGGGTAAATGTTTTTACAGTTGCTTCGCCATCAATCATCGCTGCAACTATCTCGCCCTTTTCACAATGTTTTTGGGATCTGATAACTACAAAATCTCCATCACAGATTGCGGCTTCAATCATTGATTCACCAACAACTTTTAACATAAACAATTCCCCATCTCCGACTAAAGAAGCTGGCAATGGGAAACTCTCTTCAATATCTTGTTCTGCCAAAAGTGGTGCACCAGCTGCGATGCGACCAACAAGTGGAACCTCACGCATTTGATCTAATGAGTATTTATCTCCAATTGATCCTGCTGATTGATCTTGATCTGGAAGCAAAATTTCAATTGCGCGACCACGGGTTGGGTCCCGTCTGATCCACCCTTTTTCCTCGAGTAGTTCTAATTGGTATTTCACACTTGAGGGAGAGGCTAATCCGGCAGCTTGGCCGATCTCACGCATCGAAGGTGGATACCCCTGATCATGGAGGGCGGATTTAATGACCCCCAGGATCTTGAGCTGGCGGGGGGTAAGTCCATTCTCATCTGGTTCGTCATGTGACTCAGGGAGCTCATGGACAGTGATTTCTGCTGCTTTTTTGGTAGCCATGGCCCAACTTTACCTTGAAATTGAAAATAATTCAAACATCTGTTCGAATTTTCTTGACATATGTCAGTGGGGTGGAGTTTAATTCGAACACGCGTTCTAATCCGTCTAGAACGCGGTAAGTATTAAAGAGTAGAAAGCAGGAACCAAAATGGCTAACTCCCCAGCCTCCCCAGCCGCCCTTACCCTGACCAACCGCGGTCGCACCGTAATAATGGTCTCCGCTCTGATTGTGGCGACCTCATCCTTCGCGGCCACCTTCTCCGCCTTTAACGGGGCAGCGGCGTCCACTACATCAATCTCAGCTGCACCTGTCGCAGCAGAAGAGGTAATTGTGCAACCTGGTGAGAGTTACTGGTCTATCGCTCGAGCAATCGCTCCAGGGCGTTCGCCCCAAGATGTAATTGATCAGATCCACCAACTCAACCCATTTGAGGGCAGTACGCTCCAAGCCGGAACAAAGATTTTGGTGCCATTACTTAAATAAGGTAAATGCATTTGTCTTAGCCGGAATATCCAGATCAGAAAAAATACTTTTTCGACACGCCGCATTATCTCTTGCGAACCCTCTACCCCTGCTCTACTGTTACCACTAGATGTAGTACTAACAACCTGTTGGTTCGTCCACAGATTGTGCTTACTGCTCCACAGTTCCTCCACAGCCTTATCCCCAAGGCAGCGCGAAATAGGGCTGAAAGAGATTTAGCTTTGGGTTAAGCAAGACCTATTTACGCACTCTAAGGGGGTTGTACCGAGATGAACTGTCCATTTTGCCGCCAGGCCGATTCCCGGGTTGTCGACTCCCGTCCAATCGAAGATGGTTCCTCAATCCGCCGCCGCCGTGAATGTGTCACCTGTGGCCGGCGTTTCACCACCCAAGAGAGTTCAGCACTTTCAGTCGTGAAAAGAAGCGGTGCATCTGAGCCTTTCAGTCGCGAAAAAGTTGCCGCTGGCGTCCGTAAAGCTTGTCAGGGTCGTCCAGTTAATGATGATGACCTTGCGCTGCTGGCTCAACGGGTCGAAGAATCACTTCGCGCCACTGGCCAAGCCGAGATTGAAACCCAAGAGGTCGGAATGGCAATTCTTGGGCCACTACGTGAATTAGATGAGGTTGCTTACCTGCGTTATGCATCGGTCTACCGCAATTTTAATTCACTTGATGATTTCGAAGGAGAGATCGCTCTTCTTCGAGTACTTCCATCCGCCCTTGAAAATGAGGAAACGGACGTTTTTCGAAGATCGGAAAATAGTAGTAAGTAAAAGTAGTAAAAAATAAATAGCCCAAAAATAAAAAACAAATTTAATACAACTTAATTCAATTCAAATAACTAGGACTAACTAGGACTAACTAGGACTAACTAGGACTAAAGAGAAAGAGGAAGCGAAAATGTCAGACACGGTAATCAACCGCACCGGAAGCAAAAACAAAACAGGTTTGAAGATGGAGCGGATTTATACAACGCCGGGTCTACATCCTTATGACGCAGTCACTTGGGAGCGACGCGATGTCGTTCAGACAAATTGGAAATGCTTCGATGATCGTTACCACCAAATACTTCCGTGGTGCAGTTGGTCATGAAAATCGTGAATGGTCTCTAAAGCAAGTTATTGATCGCGTAGTACTTACATATACCAAAGCTGGAAAAGCTGAAGGTTATTTCGCAACCGAGGAAGATGCAGACATCTTTGAACATGAATTAACCCATATGTTGTTGCATCAGATTTTTTCTTTCAACTCACCAGTTTGGTTTAACGTTGGAACCAACGCACCACAACAGGTAAGCGCTTGCTTCATTCTTTCTGTTGATGACACCATGGATTCAATCTTGAACTGGTACCGCGAAGAGGGAATGATCTTCAAAGGCGGATCAGGCGCTGGATTAAACCTCTCTCGCATCCGTTCATCAAAAGAGTTGCTGAAATCAGGCGGCACTGCATCAGGACCAGTTTCCTTTATGCGCGGTGCTGACTCATCTGCCGGAACCATCAAATCAGGTGGCGCTACCCGCCGTGCAGCCAAGATGGTTGTTCTAGATGTTGATCATCCAGATATCGAAGAGTTCATTGAAACCAAAGTTTCTGAAGAGCAAAAGATTCGCGCACTACGCGATGCTGGTTTTGATATGGATCTTGGTGGAAAAGACATCATCTCCGTGCAATACCAAAACGCAAACAACTCAGTTCGCGTAAGTGATGACTTCATGCGCGCCTATGAAGAGAGCAAAGATTTCGGTCTTCGCGCGCGCTCAACCGGTGAAATTATTGAGACTGTTAAAGCTCGCGAACTATTCCGCAAAATGGCTGAAGCAGCTTGGGCATGTGCTGATCCTGGAATTC
>RGZI01000005.1 GCA_010031635.1 Actinomycetota bacterium | reverse complement strand
TTCTCGCCAAGATATAGCAGCACTTAAAGTTGGCGATCGATTAACTGCAACAGGTGAAACCGCAGCTGATGGATCAATAACTCCAATTGCACTAACTCAAGGCGGTGGAATGGGCGGTGGATTCGGTGGTGGCCAAGGTCGTAGTGGCGCTGGTAACGGCGTACTTTCCCCACAAGGAACAATTACCAGCACTCAAGCAAACCAAACTCCAATTACCAGTAATAAAAGTGGAAAACAAAAAGCCACAACTAAAAATAAAAACGGCAAGAGTCCGACAACACAAAATGGCGCTCCTGCAGTTGATGGTGCTGCACCTGGCGGTCAGGGTGGGCAAGGTGGGCCAGGTGGCCCAGGTGGCCCAGGTGGCGGAAACGGTGAGCTCCGTAAATGTTTGACTGACGCAGGAATTGAATTTGCACCTGGTGCTCGACCAGATCTGACTGATCCAACTATCTCCGCTGCATTTGAAAAATGTCGTGCGCAATTTCCAGGTGGCGGCGGATTCGGTGGTGGACAAGGCGGCCCAGGTGGCGGCGGACAACGCGGCGGACAAGGGGGAGGAGCACCAGCTGCACCTGCAGCAAATTAATTAAACAATTAAATTAATTTGTATTAACGATTCGGAATGCTTCAGCAATTCGGCCTTCAGCAAAACCAGCTGCCTCGGCAGTTCGCGTTCCCCACTCTTTAACTAAATTTTCCAACTCCGGGTTATGTGACGTTTGCGATGCATGAGCGTGCAATGTTTTCATTTTCAAGTCAAAAGTGTCAGTGATGTCAACATAATGATCTGGATTAGCGAAAGCTGTCACCCAAACTTCTTTAACCCGCCAAGGTTGTAAGCCTTCATTGTCCAACAAATCGGTGAATGCAAAAGGATTACGAGCATCTGGGTAGACCGCTTGAATTGATGCTTCACCTGCAGCTAAATGATCTGGATGGCTGGCACCAATGCGATCCCAATTTCTTTCTGGACTTTGACAAACCATTCGATCTGGTTGAGATTTACGAATCTGGCGAACAATGTCTTTTCGTAAACCAAGTGTTGCTTCAAGATGTCCATCAACATAATTTAAAAATGTAATATCAGTTACGCCGATTACCGCACCTGCTGCAATTTGTTCACGTTGGCGAATCGCGGGCATCTCTTCCTTAGTGAAACCTGATGCTTCGCCGCCTTGATCGCCATTAGTGCAAAAAACATATGCCACTTCAATACCCTTTTTAATCCACTGCGCAATTGTTCCTGAAGCTCCAAAATCTGAATCATCGGGATGAGCACTGATGACTAAAACGCGTTTGATTTCACTGTCTTCGATCGGTGGCATGAACTCTCCTTGACGGCTCTTATGGCTAGGCTCGTACATTATGAGTGATCAGACCGGAAATAACCCATTCCTTGATGGATTAAACCCCTCCCAGCGTGATGCAGTGGTTCATTCCGGTTCTCCATTGTTGATTGTGGCCGGCGCCGGCTCTGGAAAAACTCGAGTACTGACAAATCGAATCGCCTACTTGCTAGCCGAATGTGGAGTTGCTCCATATGAAGTTATGGCAATTACTTTTACGAATAAGGCCGCAGGAGAAATGCGTGAACGAGTAGCGGCATTGGTGGGGCCAAGAGCTAAATCAATGTGGGTGACAACTTTTCACTCTGCTTGTGTGCGAATTTTGCGTCAAGAAGCTTCAATTGCTGGATTCTCGCCATCATTTTCAATTTATGATCAAGCAGATAGCGTGCGACTTGTCACATTAATCGGAAGAGATTTAAATTTAGATCCTAAACGCTATCCACCACGTCAAATTGCAGCAATGATCAGTAATGCTAAAAATGAATTAATCGGGCCAGCAGATTATACAAACCAAGCAAAAACCCATATCGAAGAAGTAGTCGCAGAGTGTTACGGTCTTTATCAAAAGCGTCTGCGAGATGCCAATGCTTTTGATTTCGATGATCTTATTTTAAAGACAGTTGAAGTTCTCCAAAGATTTCCGGAAGCTAAAGCCAGATATCGTTCCCGCTTTAGACATGTATTGGTAGATGAGTATCAAGATACAAACCATGCCCAATACATTTTGGTTCGCGAATTGGTCGGGACTGCTGCTGACGGCATCCAACCGGCTGAACTTTGTGTTGTAGGTCGATCAACTCAAAATATCTTGAGCGCTGCAAATGCGGTCATTACAAATAATGCCAGCCGTAAAGCTAAAAATCTTTGGTCGGATTCTGGTGACGGGGCTTTAATAACTGGCTATGTTGCTGAGGATGAACGTGATGAAGCAGAGTATGTCATGAATGAAATTTTCCGCTTACAAAGTGAAAATGTTTCTCAGCCCGGTGATACCGCAATCTTTTATCGAACCAATTCCCAATCCCGTGCATTTGAAGAAGTCTTCATGCGCAACACATTGCCATACAAAGTTGTTGGGGGAGTTCGTTTCTATGAGCGTAAAGAAGTTCGAGATTTTCTTGCTTATTTAAGAGTGCTGGCTAATCCATATGACGAGATCTCTTTACGGCGAATAATTAATACTCCAAAAAGAGGAATTGGCGATAAAGCAATCGATGGCTTGGAGCAGATGGGAATTCCACTTTGGGATGCACTGTTAAATGCAAAAGATGCGCCTGGTGCGACCGCTAGGGCAACAGCCGCAATTGAAGGTTTTGCAAATTTAATGATTTCATTACGGGAATTAGTTGCAGCAAATGTGCGCCCTTCAGTTATCGCCGAGGCGGTGCTGGAACAAAGCAAACTTGGAGAAGAGTTATCAGATAGTGAAGATCCGCAAGATGAAGCGCGTTTAGAGAATTTACAAGAGTTGGTTGCAGTTGCCCAGGAGTATGAAGAAGATGAACGATTAGAAGGCGAAGAAGTTTCTATTGTTGGATTTTTAGAACGAGTTTCACTTGTTTCAGATTCAGATCAAATTCCTGATGGTGAAGACCATGGTGGAGTTGTTACCTTGATGACTTTGCACACTGCTAAAGGATTAGAGTTCCCAACTGTTTTCTTAACTGGAATGGAAGAAAATGTTTTCCCTCATTCCAGGTCCCTAGGTGAACCAAGTGAGATCGAAGAGGAACGCAGACTTGCGTATGTTGGATTAACACGAGCCCGAAAAAATCTTTTTCTATCTAGAGCAAGCACCCGATTTGCATTTGGATCGCCAACTTACAACTCTCCTTCAAGATTCTTAAGTGAAATACCTGAAGAGATAATTCAATGGAAAGCTCCTGAGATTCGACTTAAATCAAAAGTAAATCCAAAAGTTGCCGCAACTGGAAAACGAACTTCTTCTAATGGTCTTAATGGCTCAATTGAAAATTTAAATTTAGCTATTGGTGATCGAGTGCTCCATCAAACATTTGGGATGGGCACTGTAATTGCGCTAACTGGCGCAGAAGACAAGGCCGAAGCCACCATAAATTTCGGCACATATGGGGATCGCCGCTTATTGCTGCGGTATGCCCCCGTTGAGAAGATCTAATTAATCCCACACGATTGGACTCCCTGATCCAACTCGTGGCACGGTAGCCCTATGGCGATCAGAGTAGTTGTCGCAAAAGCTGGCCTAGATGGCCATGACAGGGGTGCGAAAGTAGTCGCCCGAGCTTTGCGTGATGCTGGATGTGAAGTTATTTATACCGGCCTGCATCAATCTCCTGAAGAGATCGTTGCGACTGCGCGTCAAGAAGATGCTGATGCAATTGGATTGTCAGTTCTATCTGGAGCGCATTTAACAATTTTTGCTCGAATCATGGAGTTACTTGAATCACAGCCAATTTTAGTTTTTGGTGGAGGGATCATCTCAGATGGGGATATCGCGAAATTGAAAGAGATGGGAGTTGCTCAAATTTTTACTCCCGGCGCCTCAACAACTGAAATCGCCGAATGGTTAAAAAGTGCGTTGGCTAATCACTAGGATTTAGCACAGGGGGACACAAGTGGATTTATTTGAATATCAAGCGCGCGATCTTTTTGAAGCTCATGGCATTCCAGTATTGCCAGCTAAAGTCGCTCGCACCCCAGAAGAAGCTCGCTCTGCTGCAAATGCAATTGGTGGACGAGTTGTAATTAAGGCTCAAGTTAAAACTGGCGGTCGTGGAAAAGCTGGTGGTGTGAAAGTCGCTGAAAATTCAGATGAGGCTTTTGAAAAAGCAAGTGCAATTCTCGGGATGGATATCAAAGGTCACCGCGTAAATGCCGTGATGGTCGCCCAAGCCGCACCAATAGATTCCGAATATTACTTAGCGATTTTACTAGATAGAGCCCAGCGATCTTTTTTAGTGATGGCATCAGTTTCTGGCGGAATGGATATCGAAGAGGTAGCGCACAAGACCCCCGAAAAACTTGCGAAAGTATTAGTCGATCCGCTTAAAGGAATTGATCAAGCGCACGCCCTAGCTATTGCAACACAAGCAAATTTTCCGGCGGACATTAGAGATAGCGTGGCAAAAGTATTGCTTGACCTTTGGAAATGTTTTGTAGCAGAGGATGCAACACTGGTGGAAATTAACCCACTTGTAAAAACTAATGATGGAAAAATAATTGCACTTGATGGAAAAGTGACTTTTGATGACAATGCAATATTTAGACATGCAGATCATGAAGCGCTAGTGGATCATGATGCGGCTGATCCGCTTGAAGCAATGGCAAAAGAAAAAGATTTGAATTACGTAAAACTTGATGGCGAAGTAGGAATAATCGGAAATGGCGCAGGTCTTGTTATGAGCACACTTGATGTTGTGGCTTATGCCGGTGAAAAATTTGGTGGAGTAAAGCCAGCAAACTTCCTAGACATTGGCGGCGGCGCTTCTGCTCAAGTTATGGCCGACGGATTAGCAATCATTCTTGGTGATAAAGATGTAAAAAGTGTTTTCGTAAATGTTTTCGGTGGAATTACTTCATGTGATGCTGTAGCAAATGGAATTTTACAAGCATTAGAAATTCTTGGTCCTAAAGCAGCTAAGCCAATTGTGGTTCGATTGGACGGAAACAATGTTGTAGAAGGTCGCCGAATTCTAAATGAGGCAGCACATCCACTTATTCAACAAGTAGACACAATGGATGGCGCAGCTAGTCGTGCCGCAGAATTAGCAAGTTCTTCAAGTGGGGTGGCAAAGTAAATGGCAATTTTCTTAACTGAGAAGAGTCGCGTTTTGGTGCATGGAATGACTGGATCTGAGGGAAGTAAACACACTAAGCGAATGCTTGCTTCTGGAACAAAAGTTGTTGGTGGAGTTACTCCAGGTAAAGGCGGACAGGTCGTTGATTTTGATGGATTAGCAATTCCAGTTTTCAATAGTGCAAGTGAAGCAGTTGCTGCGACTAATGCCGATACTTCAGTAATTTTCGTTCCGGCTAAATTTACAAAAGCAGCAGTTATTGATGCAGTTGATGCCCAAGTTGCGCTGATTGTTGTGATTACCGAAGGCGTGCCAGTTCATGACACCACTGAATTTTTTGCTTATGCGCAAAAATCTGGAAAGAGTCGATTGATCGGTCCTAACTGTCCCGGCTTAATTAGTCCGGGCAAATCCAATGTTGGAATTATTCCGGCAGATATCACCGGTGCTGGCCCAATAGGTTTAGTTTCTAAATCAGGAACACTTACCTATCAAATGATGTACGAATTGCGCGACATTGGTTTCTCAACAGCGGTAGGAATTGGTGGAGATCCAGTAGTGGGAACTACGCACATTGATTGCTTACGTGCATTTCAAGATGATCCTGAGACAAAGGCAATAGTTATGATCGGTGAAATCGGTGGCGATGCTGAGGAACGTGCTGCTGCATTTATTAAAGAGTATGTAACTAAACCGGTCGTTGGTTACGTTGCTGGATTTACGGCTCCTGAAGGAAAAACTATGGGACATGCAGGTGCAATTGTCTCTGGTTCTTCTGGTACGGCCGCAGCAAAACGCGATGCGCTCGAAGCGGTTGGCGTGCGCGTTGGTGTAACTCCAAGTGAGAGTGCTCAACTTTTGCGCTCTATTCTCGGAAAGTAATTAGATTTTGCGCCCGCTAATTGCCGGCGCCACAGAAGCAGTGCGCGCAGCGCTAACTTCATATATCCCAATTGCGTTGTTCGTGCTAATGGCATGGGCAACGGCTGGTTCTGCAAGCGGGGTTTTAACTGATGCACTTCGCGGTGGCATTTGGATCTGGCTTGGCGTACATCACATAACTTTTACTTTGGCGCTTCCACCCTCTGGCTTACCTGGGTCACTTTCATTTATTCCACTGGGAGCACTGCTATTCCCGATAATCATTTTTCGCGGTTCATTGCGAAGATTGCGCTCTGAACTTCAAGGTGTGCAACTTAGGCAATCTATTTTCTCACTTGCAATTTTTTATATTTTCATTTTAATCACACTCAGCGTGGCAAGTAAAACTATTTCAATCTCACCAAGATGGTATGTCGCTCCGCTGTCAATGATTGTACTTTTAGGAATTGCAAGTTTGACGCAATTACAACAAATAGCTAAAGCTAATAATTATCTTAATCAAGTTATTCGGATTCTTTTGCTGGTTTTAGGGATGCTGCTCGGAATCTCATTAATATTTTTCTCTGCTTCTTTAGCGCTCCATTTTTCAGTACTAAAGGATTTGATAACCGTGTTGCAGCCGGGAATTCTTGGTGGAATTCTGCTACTTATTTTGGTAATTGTAACAATTCCAAATATGGCTGTTTCGGCCCTGGCTTATTTGTTAGGCCCGGGTTTTGCAATTGGTTCTGGAACTTTAATTAATCCAGGCGTCCATCGAATTGGTGAGATTCCCGCTTTCCCATTACTTGCAGCCGTACCAACTAACACAAATAAATTTTTATTTATTGGGGTACTGCTTGGAGTTGGTGCCGGGTTCATGATCGCTTTATTAATGCAGAAGACGGAACGGGCAGATGATCTTTTAGCAATGCCGATACTCATCGTGGTTAGCGCAGTAGTTCTCGCAATAATCAACTACTTCAGCAATGGAACTTTGCTGGGTGAACGCCTAGCGGACATAGGGCCCTCTCTTTGGATCTTTCCGTTAATTTATTTATTAGAGGCTGGCATCGGAGCAGGAATATATTTTGGAATAACAAAAATAACAAAAATAACAAAATTGCAAAGTAAAAATAATGAATAAAGTTAAATCTGTCGCAGTTATGGCCTCAGGTGATGGCTCAGTGGCTCAAGCAGTTTTTGATGCATTTTTACATGGTGAACTTGCCGGAGTTATCAAGATAGAAAAAGTTATTAGTGATCAACCTGAGGCAGGAGTGCTCAATCGGGCAAAGCAAGCAGGGATTCCAACAGTTACATTACCGATTAAGGATTTTGCTAATCGGGCAGAGTGGAATCAAGCGTTGATAGACGAGGTCGCTAAATCAAAACCGTGGCTAGTTATCAGTGCCGGATTTATGCGGATTCTTTCGCCAGATTTTGTAAATCAATTTCGCACCATTAATACTCATCCGGCGTTATTGCCAGCATTTCCGGGAGCTCATGCAGTGGCAGATGCTTTGGCTGCTGGGGTGGAAGTAACCGGTGCAACGGTTCATTTTGTAGATGAGGGCGTAGATACCGGTCAGATTATTAAGCAAGTGAGTGTTCGAGTACACAAAGGGGATAACCAAGCGCAATTACATGAACGGATTAAAATAGAGGAGCGGAAAATACTTGTGCAAACGATTAGAGAGTTAGTCGAGAGGGATGAGGAGTCAGTATGAAGCAACCAATCAAGCGAGCATTGATCAGCGTCTACGACAAAAATGGATTAATTGAGTTTGCAAAAGAACTTCATGCTCACGGAGTTGAGATTGTCTCAACAGGCTCAACTGCAGCCACTATCGCTAAGGCTGGAATCCCGGTTGTCAAAGTCGAAGAGTTAACTGGCTTTCCTGAATCACTTGATGGTCGGGTAAAAACTTTACATCCAATTATTCATGCTGGAATTTTAGCTGACCTTAGATTGCCATCACATGTTGCGCAATTAGTAGAGTTAAAAATAGCGCCCTTTGATTTAGTTGTCGTCAATTTATATCCATTTGTAAAAACCGTAAAAAGTGGAGCAACTATTGATGAATGTATTGAGCAGATTGATATTGGTGGGCCAAGCATGGTTCGCGGAGCGGCAAAGAATCATCCATCTGTTGCAGTTGTGGTTTCGCCAAATCAATACCCGCAGATAGTTGCGGCTCTCGCAGATGGCGGTACCGATGAGAATTTGCGTCGGCAATTTGCGATAGAGGCTTATAGAACTACCGCTAAATATGACATTGCAGTCTCAACATGGCTCAACTCAGTAAGTACTGATCAACTTTTACCTGAGTGGATCGGTAACTCGTACTCTCACAGCGCAAATTTGCGTTATGGCGAAAACCCACATCAAAGTGCCGCTTTATATTTAAACGACGCGAGTGAATTAACTGGCACTGGAGTTGCTGGCGCAATTCAATTGCACGGTAAAGAGATGTCATACAACAATTATGTTGATTTAGAGGCCGCATGGAGGGCCGCTTATGATCATGCCGATCCAGCTGTTGCGATTATCAAACATACAAACCCATGCGGAATTGCAGTTGGTGCCAACATCGAGTCGGCTTATCTGAAAGCTCATGCCTGCGATCCAATTTCTGCATTTGGTGGAGTTATTGCAGCAAACCGTGAAGTAAATGAAACAATGGCAAAAGCAGTAAGTGAAGTTTTTACTGAAGTTATTGCAGCCCCTAGTTTTACAAAAGCTGCTATTGAGATTTTGAGTCAAAAACCTTCAATCCGAATCCTTACAATTGAGCCAACGGCACCACTCTTAGAGTTAAGACCAATTCTGGGCGGGGCGTTAGTGCAAAACTTTGACCGAATTGACGCAGAGGGTGATGCGCCAGGCAATTGGCAATTAGTTGCCGGCAAAGCGGCGACATCTGAGCAGTTAAAAGATTTGCAATTTGCTTGGAAAGCAGTACGTGCTGTGAAAAGTAATGCAATTTTATTGGCAAATGATTTAGCAGCAGTTGGAATTGGAATGGGGCAAGTTAATCGCGTTGATAGCGCACGGTTAGCTGTTTCTCGAGCGGGGGATAGAGCCAGCGGTAGTGTCGCGGCAAGTGATGCATTCTTCCCATTTGCTGATGGATTAGAGATTTTATTAGCCGCGGGAGTAAGCGCGATAGTGCAACCAGGCGGTAGCGTTCGGGATAATGAAGTGATTGAGGCTGCTAATAAATTGGGAGCAACAATGTATTTCACCGGAGTGCGACATTTTGCACATGCTTAAACTTTAAAAGTTAGGAGTGAACCCGATGGCCATAATTCTTGATGGCAAAGCTACTGCTGCGATTATTAAAGCGCAGTTAGCGGTTCGCGTAAAACAATTAAGTGCAAAGGGAATTACTCCAGGACTTGGAACGGTATTAGTTGGTGACGACCCAGGCTCTCATTCATATGTGGGTGGGAAACATCGCGATTGTGCTGAAGTTGGCATCTCTTCAATTCGGGTCGATCTTCCGGCGAGCGCATCCTTTAAAGATGTATTAAGCGCAGTAAAAGATTTAAATAATTCAAAGGAGTGCACCGGATATATCGTGCAATTACCTTTACCAAATGGAATTGATTCGTTAGCAATTTTAGAAGCAATGGATCCGAATAAAGATGCTGATGGTTTGCACCCACTTAATCTTGGAAAATTAGTTCTTGATCAACATGCACCACTTCCCTGCACACCTCGCGCAATTGTGGCTCTACTCGAGCAGTACAACATTCCGATTAAAGGTGCTGATGTTGTTGTAATAGGTCGCGGATTAACTGTGGGTCGTCCACTTGGTTTGTTGTTAAGTCGCAAACGAGAAAGTGCGACGGTCACACTTACCCATTCGGCAACAAAAGATTTAGCCGCGCACATTAAGCGCGCAGATATTGTTGTCGCCGCACTTGGCAAAGCGCATTTCATCACCGCAGATCTGGTCAAACCAGGGGCAGCGGTTATTGATGTCGGTATCACCAGAACTGAAGCCGGCTTGGCTGGAGATGTGCACCCTGATGTGGCAAAGGTGGCCGGCCATATCGCCCCGATGCCAGGGGGAGTTGGCCCGATGACCCGGGCGATGCTGCTCCGCAATGTGGTGGAAATTGCGGAAGCGGCGCTGATTAAGTGAAATCCACTCTCGCAGCTGCCCTTACCACCCTGCTTGGGCTGATAATCGCGCTCAGCGCCTCTGTAAGGGTTGGCTCACTGTTGGTATCAGTTGCCTTGTTGATTATCGCTGGAGAGCGGTTTAGGGACCGAAATGGGGTAACGGTTTGGCGGAGTCGGAGCACTGATCTTCTCCTGTTGGTGACCTTGGCGGTAGTGATCGCTACCCTCGCGCTACTGCTTCCAAACGGGGGGTAGAGTTATCTTGATATCAAGAGAGATTGGGTTCCCATGCGCGGTCGGGTCACAGTGGTGGGGGCTGGTTTTTACGGCTCAACCACCGCTCTTCGTTTAGCTGAATACAACATTTTCAAAGAGGTCATCCTCACTGACATTCTCGAAGGCAAACCAGAAGGTATTGCTTTAGATATGAATCAATCCCGTTCCATTGAAGGATTTGAGACAGAAATTATCGGTGTAACAACTACTGCCGAAGGTGGCGGCTATGAAAAAACTGCCGGTTCTGATGTTGTTGTAATCACTGCCGGAATCCCACGTAAGCCAGGCATGAGTCGGATGGATTTAATCGGCATCAATGCTGGAATCGTTCGTGGTGTTGCTGAAAATATTGCAAAGCACAGTCCAAATGCAGTGATCATCGTAGTTTCAAATCCATTAGATGAAATGACAGCACTTGCCCAAATTGCATCTGCGTTTCCATACAACCGCGTAATGGGTCAAGCGGGAATGCTTGATACAGCGCGCTTTACAAACTTTGTTGCTACTAAATTAAATGTTGCAGTTGGTGATGTGCAAACTTTAACGTTGGGATCTCATGGTGACACTATGGTTCCAGTTCCAAGTCGTTGCACAGTTAAAGGAAAGCAACTTTCCGAGTTACTTTCCGCGGAAGAGATTGAAGATCTGGTAGTTCGCACTCGCAATGGTGGCGCTGAAATTGTGGCATTGCTGAAAACAGGTTCGGCTTACTACGCACCATCTGCCGCAGCTGCCCGAATGGCAAAAGCAGTGATTGAAGATTCAGGTGCAGTGCTTCCAGTTTGTGCTTGGGTCGAAGGTCAATATGGAATTAGTGGTGTCTACCTTGGAGTCGAAGCTGAAATTGGCAAAGAGGGAATCCGTCGCGTAGTTGAAAGCAAGTTAACTGAATCTGAAATTGCCGAGTTGAAAGTTGCTGCAGAAGCAGTTCGTGCAAAACAAGCTGATGTAAAAACTCTTTAGGCAAATAATTTAAATAGGGAGCGTTTCGAATGGCAAAAATTAAAGTAACCGGAACAGTTGTTGAACTTGATGGCGACGAGATGACCCGCATCATTTGGCAGTTCATCAAAGAGCAATTGATACTTCCTTACCTAGATGTAAATCTAGATTATTACGACTTAGGTATCGAACATCGCGATGCAACCAGTGACCAAGTAACAATTGACAGTGCTCATGCAATCCAAAAGCATGGCGTCGGAGTTAAGTGCGCCACAATCACTCCAGATGAAGCACGGGTAAAAGAGTTTGGATTAAAGCAAATGTGGAAGTCCCCCAACGGAACTGTCCGTAATATTCTTGGTGGCGTAATTTTCCGGGAGCCAATCATCATTAGCAACGTTCCACGTTTGGTTCCACATTGGACTAAGCCAATCGTCATCGGTCGTCACGCATTTGGTGATCAATACCGAGCAACTGATTTCAAAGTTCCAAGTGCTGGAAAATTAACAGTTACTTTTACGCCGACTGATGGTTCAAAACCTATGGAGTTCAACGTCTTTGATTTCCCAGGCGCTGGTGTGGCTATGACGATGTACAACCTTGACGAATCAATTCGTGACTTTGCGCGTGCGTCTATGAATTACGGACTTAATCGCAAATATCCGGTTTTCTTGTCAACAAAGAACACAATTTTGAAAGCTTATGATGGTCGCTTCAAAGATATTTTTGAAGAGATTTTCGAAGCTGAATTCAAAGATCAATTTGCCGCTGCTGGAATTACATATGAGCACCGTTTAATTGATGACATGGTTGCTACCTCACTTCGCTGGGAAGGTGGCTATGTTTGGGCCTGTAAGAATTACGACGGCGATGTTCAATCAGATACCGTCGCACAAGGTTATGGATCACTTGGATTAATGACTTCAGTATTAATGACTCCAGATGGAAAAATTGTAGAATCAGAAGCAGCGCACGGAACTGTTACGCGCCACTTCCGTGATCATCAAGCAGGTAAAGCCACATCTACAAATCCAATCGCTTCAATTTTTGCATGGACTCGTGGATTATCACACCGTGCTAAGTTGGATAACAATCCAGAACTTGCCAGATTTAGTGACACCCTTGAAAGAGTATGCATTGAAACAGTGGAAACTGGAAAAATGACAAAGGATTTGGCATTACTGATTAGCAAAGAGAGCCCTTGGTTAAATACTCAAGAATTTTTAGCTGCTATTGATGAGAACTTAAAGAAAGCAATGAATTAATAAGTTCTATTTCTTTATTGCTTTAGGTTGATTAAGTTTTATTTTAATTGTTGGCGCTGAGAAACCAAATCCATATGCACCTAATCGCAAAAAGCCATCTTTCTCATTGACAATGACGGTGGCCACTTGCTCAATTCCGTCATTGCTTGTGACTGAAACAGATGCCCCAACTGGTGCTTTTGTAAATCCGTATAAACAACGCGCAACATCAGAGTTCAAAACTAAATCATATGAACCAGCCATAAGCGAGCCGTCTGGCTTAAAGTGTGGCGCAGCAACGTGGTAGTCGAGCGATCCTGCGCTGGCATCATAAGTAGGGGCGCCAGATGAGTAGACAGTTGCGTTTGTGAAAATCAATCCAGTAAGGCCTTTGGTTTCATTGGTACATCTGGAGATTTCGGAAGCAGTGCTGCTATCAAGAATTAAGGTTTGAAAACTCCATTGACTTGGCATCGCTGCGGCTTTGTCACCAAGCAGTGGCATCCAGCCCAATAATTCATCAATCGCACTTGCTCCAAAATTATTGCTTAATCCTTTTAGGATAGAGACTGAATCAAGTGGTGCACCTCGATTTTTTCCAGCGTAAAAAGTTCCACTTCGATCTTGGCTGTATTTATCTAACAAAGGAGGTGGCAACTCAGAACTTTTAATCCAGCCATACGGGACTGGAACTTTTACTGGTTCAGCAAAAATATTTACTAACATGTTGTCAGGGTTTGCTGCTCCTGGTTTAACAACTGAGATAAGCGGATTGGCCATGCGTCCGTAAAGCCAACTGGTGAATCCCTTTTGCAGCCTAAGCGTTAAGCCAAATGCAATATTTTCTGGAAATGCTTGTGGCACTATGCAGATTTTTTTAGTTGCCATTAAGCAATGGGGATCAGGTGCCGAACCGCCGATATATGGAGGTTCTGTTGCTCTCTCGCGCGCAGCCAGCATCTGACCCACATAATTGTCTGGAGTGAGATTTGCCCCACCTGGCTGGAAACTTCCACGTTCGATTGTCACTGGGTAAATTCCACTTGTAATCAGATCTAATTTAAATGGTTCGTTTATCGAATTGCGCATTGCATAGAAGTCGGTTTTCACTAGATATAAGTTTCCACCTTCGTGAGGTGCTGATGGAATGGAAACTACAAGCGGATTTCCACCATTAGGCAAACCTTGAGTTCGATCCCCTTTTACTATTGCATTGAACTCGGCTGTTAATTCTGGACGGGGAATGAATTGCGCAGATTCCTTGTTTGTTAATAAATTTTTTGTTTTAATTGCGCGAACACAATTTACATCTCCATCATTTCCCTTAGTGTCGGCATTATTCTCACATAAAGAAAGATTCACGTCTGTGTATTGCGCACCAAAGTTGGTTGGGCATTTTCTTAAATTGTTACATGGGACTACGCCAGTTATTTTCCCGCCATTTGTTTTGAAATTAACTAAAAAAGAGCTAAAGCGAACTAAGGACCTAGTGTTGTTAACCAGGTAGCCGGTATAGCCCACACCGGGAGGTGGCTGTACTGCAAACTGCTCATCACTTATATTTTCAGCAACCGCGCTTTGAAATTGAAAAGTCCCCAGCACCATAAGGCTCACTGTTATTAAAGAAGTTATTGAAAGTCGAGAACTCCGCAAGTGCACAACGTGAATATAACTTAGGTTTCACTCTTCTTCGAGTTGATTATCAATTAGTGCGCAATAAAAAACCCCGCCAGATAATCTGGCGGGGTTTTTTACTTTTAACTTTAGAGACGTGCACCTGTTGTTGCATTGAATAGGTGAACTGCTGCTTGATCTGCAGTAACTGTGATGGTGTCGCCAGGCTTTGGTGGGTTCTTTGGATCCCAACGGACGATAACTTCAGCACCTTCTTCTGCGTTTGCGTTAGCAAGAGTTACTCCACTAGTAGCAGGAACTCCGTAAACAAATGCATCAGAACCAAGTTCTTCAACAACATTTACCTTGATATCAAAACCAGCACCGGCACTTGTTGGACGGAAGCCTTCTGGGCGGATACCAACAGTCACGCTTGCACCTGCTGATGCAGGAACAGCGATCTTGAGAGCGCCAAGAGCTGCTTGTCCACCACTTACTGGAGCGACAACTAAGTTCATTGCTGGTGAGCCAATGAATCCAGCAACGAATGCATTTGCTGGCTTGTCATAAAGATTGCGAGGTGTATCTACTTGCTGAAGTAGACCATCCTTCAATACTGCTACGCGGTCACCCATGGTCATAGCTTCAACCTGGTCGTGAGTTACGTAAACAGTGGTGATTCCAAGACGACGTTGCAACGCAGCAATTTGCGTACGTGTTGCTACACGAAGTTTGGCATCAAGGTTTGATAGCGGCTCATCCATAAGGAAGACCTGAGGTTCGCGCACAATTGCGCGGCCCATTGCAACGCGCTGACGTTGTCCACCTGAAAGCGCTTTTGGCTTGCGATCTAGGTAAGGCTCAAGGTCTAGCAACTTTGCAGCATCTTGAACGCGACGTGCGCGCTCATCTTTGCTAACGCCAGCGATCTTTAGCGCGAAGCCCATGTTCTCTGCCACAGTCATGTGTGGGTAGAGCGCATAAGACTGGAACACCATTGCAATGTCACGATCTTTTGGTGCCACATGTGTGACATCACGATCGCCAATGCGAATAGATCCAGTATCTACATCTTCAAGTCCGGCAAGCATGCGGAGTGATGTTGATTTTCCGCAACCTGATGGACCAACTAATACAAGAAACTCACCATCTGCAACTGTGAGTTCTAGTTGATCAACTGCTGGACTTGTTGTACCTGGATAGGTACGACTTGCTTTATCGAATACAACTGTTGCCATGCTGGTAACTCCTTCTCCCGGCAGGTACGTGCCGGACGGTCCGTAGGAGGAAGGTGACCTCGGTTGAGGTCGGGTGAAAAGTACTAGATAGAGAGGGTTTAGGGGAAGTGGGACGCTCCTGAGTACCCTTATCCCGTGCAGATATTTGGGGATCTCGCCCTCGTAGCTACCTTGATCCTGCTCGGCGGCCTCTTTGTGGCGGCTGAAATCGCCTTGATCTCCCTTAGAGAGTCCCAGATTCGAGCGATCGGCCAAAGGGGTAGGCGTGGCGCCCGAGTAGCAGCGCTGGCCAGCAATCCCAATCGCTTCTTGGCCGCAATTCAAGTCGGAATTACTTTGTTTGGCCTTTTTTCAGCGGCCATAGGTGCAGAACGTTTTGGAAAATATTTAATTCCACAATTACAAGATTTTGGATTAAGCGAAGCGGCAGCGAATTTAATATCCATTATTTTAATTACGATTGTTATTGCGTACTTCACTTTAATTATTGGTGAGTTAGTACCAAAGCGAATTGCAATTGTTCGCTCCGAAAGCATTGCGCTCGCCGCAGCTTCAACTGTAGATCGGATAGCGCGTTTATTTCGTCCAATTATCTGGATACTATCTAAGTCAACAGATTTAATTGTTCGCACACTAGGAATTGATCCTGCACAAGCCAGAGATAAAATGTCTGAAGAAGAACTCCTTGATTTACTTACCGGACACGCCAGGCTAACCGAACAAGAGCGTGAAATTGTAGAAGAGGTTTTTCTCGCTGGTGATCGCCAAGTACATGAAGTAATGCTTCCGCGCACCGAAGTTGATTTTCTTGATTCAAACACACCAATTTCACAAGCCATAAAAACAATTATTGAATCGGGTCATTCACGTTATCCAGTTGTGAAAGGTTCATTTGACGAGATAGTTGGTTTTATTCACATTCGTGATTTGTTAGATCCAAATTTGCGAGAGCGCCAAGTTCGAGTCGGAGATTTCGTACGCGAAGCATTATTTATGCCAGGAACTAAAGGATTGTTGCCGGCATTAACTGAAATGCGAGCCGCAGGTCAGCATTTAGCAATCGTTGTTGATGAGTATGGCGGGACTGATGGAATCGTGACTCTCGAAGATATCGTCGAAGAATTTATTGGCCAAATTCGTGACGAATACGACGGACATGAAAAAAATGAAGTGCAACCAGGTCGCGCTGGTGAGTATCACTTTGACGGACTTACATCACTTGATGATGTTCTAGATGAAACTGGTGTAGAAGTTGTTGATGGACCTTATGAAACTGTCGGGGGCTTTTTAATGCACCAACTCGGCAGAATTCCAGAAGTAGGGGACCAGATCTCCCAACCAAATGCTGAGTTTGAAATTGAATCAATTGAGGGTAAGCGTGCTGGGCGAATCCGTATGATTGTCACAGATCAAGGGCAATCAAAGGCAGAGGAAAAACTCAAATGAGTACTGAAGAAAGTAAAGAAAGAGTGCTATCTGGGATTCAACCAACTCACGATTCATTTCATCTAGGAAATCACCTTGGAGCATTGCGTCAATGGGTTGCTTTACAAGATACCCATGATGCTTTTTATTGTGTTGTCGATTTACATGCCTTAACTATCGAAACTGATCCAAAACTTTTGCATCAACGCACACTTGCTTCAGTTGCTCAATTACTGGCTCTTGGAATAAATCCAACGCAGAGCACATTATTTATTCAGTCACATGTTCCAGCACATAATCAACTTGGATGGGTGCTTGAATGCATCACTGGATTCGGTGAAGCAAATCGTATGACCCAATTTAAAGATAAATCTCAGAAATCAGGAGCAGATCGTACTGTTGTTGGATTATTTACTTACCCGATATTGCAAGCTGCAGACATTTTGCTTTATCAGGCTAATCAAGTTCCAGTTGGGGAAGATCAACGCCAACACATTGAATTAACTCGCGATTTAGGTCAAAGATTTAACTCACGCTTTGGGGAAACTTTCACAATTCCTGATGCTCATATTATTAAGGGCACTGCAAAAATTATGGATCTCCAAGATCCAACTTCGAAGATGAGTAAATCAGCTGCCACAATGGCTGGAGTTATTGAGTTAATGGATGCACCAGAGATAAATGCAAAAAAAGTTAAAAGTGCCATGACTGATACTGAGCGAGAAATTAAGTTTGATGAAAAAAATAAGCCCGGAATCAGCAATTTGCTCACTATTTACTCTGCTTTAACCGGTCAGAGTATTAAGCAGTTGGAAGAAAATTATTCCGGTAAAGGGTATGGAGATTTAAAGAAAGAGTTAGCTGATGTCGTTGTTGGGGTGCTAGAACCAATCAGAAATAGCGCATTAGATTATTTAAAAGATCCGGCTCAGCTGCAAAGTATTTTGAAAGATGGTGGACAAAGAGCGGGTTCAGTTGCTGCACAAACACTTAGAAATGTTTACTCGGCGATGGGACTAGTGGCTAGAGGCTAGTTTTAAACTAATTTACCAATCGGGTCAACTACTCCAATTGCTTTAAATCCCCAATTGAATAGCTCTTTTGCTAAGGCATCCCGTCCGTACTTTAAATGCATAAAAGTTATGATGATGGTGTGTCCATCACGTTTAACAACTCCAATGTATGTATTTTGCCCTTTAGTAGTCCATCCAGTCTTAACACCTAAAGTTCCAGGATAAGTAAAAAGTAATTTGTTCAAATTGTGAATCTTACGATTTCGATTTTTTGGTCCAGATTTTGGAAATGTGTATCTCTTAGTTTTCACAATTTTGCGAAAATCAGATCTATTCATAGCGGCACGCGTGATTAATGCTAAATCATATGCACTTGAAAGTTGTCCAGGAGTATCAAGTCCGTGGGGGGATTTAGGAGTTGTATCAAATGCCTGAATCGATTCAGCTTTAGCTTGCATTAGTGCAGCAGTTTTTTTAATTCCGCCTGATGCATTTGCGAGTGCAACAGCAGCATCATTTCCAGAGTGCAGCATCAAGCCATACCAAATATCTTTTATTTTATATTTTCGTCCTGGATAGATGCCAACTTTGTTGCCAATTGTTGCTGGCTCTTTTTTAGTACCGACATAAATTTTATTCATACCAAGCCTTGGCAGAAGTGTTAAAGCAGTTAATGTTTTCAAAGTACTTGCAGGTGGCAATTTCTTATGTGGATTTTTGGCAGCCAGAATTTCACCAGAATCTAAATCTGCGATTATGAAAGAAGAAGCGAGAGTATCTGGGGGAGCGGCAATTCCATCCCCTTTTGTGTCATCGAAAATTACGCCACTTTCCCCAAGTCTTCCACCGCCGATAACTTCATCTCCACTGGCCGAGAATGTCGAGAAAGAGGTGGCGGTTAGCGCAAGTACAAGAAGGGCGGCCGGCAATAAGCGGTTACGTTTTTTTATTGTTGAGAGTTGCATAGATGCTAAAGAATAGAGAGATAAATCCTATGCGATTACCCGCCACACCGAATTGAGTAGGATTAACCTGTGCGAGATATCACAGAGTCTGGGTTCCCAATAAATGCAGATTATTTAAATGGTGAGAAAGCTGGCGTTTACCCATTTACGCGTGGCATTTATGAACAAATGTATTTACAAAAACCTTGGACTATGCGTCAGTATGCAGGTTTTGGTAATGCAAAAGAATCTAATGAGCGCTACCTACAACTAGTAGCCGCAGGTACCGGTGGATTATCAGTAGCTTTTGATTTACCAACTCAGATGGGTTATGACTCCGATGCGCCACAATCACTTGGTGAAGTTGGACGTGTAGGGGTTGCCATAGATTCACTTGAAGATATGCGTGAACTTTTTGACAATATCCCACTTGAAAAAGTTTCAACTTCAATGACGATCAATGCGCCAGCAGCAATTTTACTACTGATGTATCAGATTATTGCTGAAGAACGTGGAATTCAAAGCGAGCAATTGCAAGGAACTATCCAAAATGATTTGTTAAAGGAATATATTTCTCGAGGAACTTATATTTATCCGCCAAAACAATCATTACGTTTAACGACTGATATTTTCGAATACTGTACAAAAGAGTTACCTAAGTGGAATAGCATTTCAGTTTCTGGCTATCACATGGCCGAAGCCGGCGCTAATCCAGTCCAAGAGATTGCTTTTACTTTTGCAAATGCGATTGCTTATCTAGATTGTGCAAAAGAGCGCGGATTATCTATTGAAGATGTTGCAACGCGGATGAGCTTCTTTTTTGTATCAAGAACTACCGTGCTAGAAGAGGTTGCTAAATTTAGAGCGGCACGCCAATTATGGGCTCAAATCATGAAAGAACGATTTGGGGTAACTTCCGAGCGCGCGATGCACCTTCGCTTTCACACTCAAACCGCAGGTGTCCAATTAACTGCTCAACAACCTGAATTAAATTTAGTTCGTGTGGCACTTCAGGCTTTAGCCGCAGTTCTTGGCGGCACGCAATCTCTACACACAAACTCATTTGATGAGGCACTTGGATTACCAACTGAGAAAGCTGCGCGCCTTGCACTGCGTACCCAGCAAGTAATTGCGAATGAAAGTGATGTTGCTGCAACAGTTGATGCACTTGCAGGATCCGCAGTAATTGAGGCTATGACAACTGAGATTGCAACATCCGCTAAAGAGTTAATTGCAAAAATTGACCAGATGGGTGGTGCTGTCGCAGGAATTGAAGCTGGATTCCAAAAAAGTGAAATTGAAAAAAGTGCATATCGAATCTCACAAGAGATTGAATCAGGTAATCGAGTTATTGTCGGTGTAAATGCATTTGTTGAAGAGGCAAGCACTTATTTACCCCTTGAAATAAATCCTGAGATTGCAAAAGAGCAAGGTGCAAAGTTGGCAAAATTGCGTGCTGGACGAAATCAGGATGAAATTACCAAGGCTTTAGCTGATTTAAGCGCTGCAGCTAAGGGTGAATTAAATTTGCTTTATCCAATGAAGGTTGCACTACTTGCAAATGCAACTCTTGGAGAAATTTCCAATGCGCTTCGAGGCGAATGGGGAAGTTATCGAGCTACCGAAATTTGGTAGTTAAATAATTTTGCAAAGCAAAGTTCCGCTGGCAAGGGTATCTCCAACGGAAATATTTAAGTTACTTATTTTTCCACTCTTGTGGGCTTTAAGTGGCTGTTCCATTTTCATCGCCTCTAAAACCACAATTAAATCACCCTCTTCTACACTTTGTCCTTCAGTAACTTCGATTTTTATAACTGTTCCTTGCATTGGACTAGTTAAAGAATCCCCGGTTTGCAAAGCAGTTCTAGCACTGAGCGCCCGTTTGCGTTTAGGAATTGGACTCAAAACGCCAACCTCAAAACGGTGACCATTAACTTCAACAACTAATTCTTCTACAACTGGAGTTGCATTTGCTTCGCTGCTGGCTCCATATGGTGGAATCTGATTGTTAAACTCACTCTCAATCCATCCCGTATAAACCGCAAAAGGCTCATTAATAAAGGCTTTGTCATTTATTACCGCACGATGAAAAGGCAAAGCAGTTGCAATTCCTTCAATTTTGAATTCAGCAAGCGCGCGACGGGCTCGCTCCAATGCCTGTTTTCGTGTTGCGCCAGTAACAATTAATTTTGCAAGCAAGGAGTCAAAATTTCCACCAATTACATCACCTTTGGTGAAACCAGCATCTACGCGAACTCCAGGACCTGAAGGTTCTTCCCATTCAGTTATCACACCAGGAGTGGGCAAGAAATTTCGCCCAGGATCTTCACCATTGATTCGAAATTCAATGGAGTGGCCGCGTAGTTGCGGATCAATTGAGGTTATCTTCTCGCCATCGGCAATTCTGAACTGTTCTCTTACCAAATCAAGACCAGAAACCTCTTCGCTGACCGGATGCTCTACTTGTAAACGAGTATTAACTTCGAGAAAAGAGATAGTTCCATCAACTCCGACTAGAAACTCACAAGTTCCAGCTCCGACATAACCAGCAGCACGAATGATTTCTTTACTTGAACGATACAACTCATCAACTTGAGCTTGAGAAAGAAATGGAGCAGGAGCTTCTTCGACCAATTTTTGGTGACGGCGTTGCAAAGAGCAGTCGCGCGTTGATACAACTACTACATTTCCATGAGTATCTGCCAGAACTTGAGTTTCAACGTGACGCGGACGGTCTAAATACCTTTCAACAAAACATTCACCGCGACCAAATGCAGAAACTGCTTCACGAACTGCTGAATCAAAAAGTTCTGGAATCTCCTCCATTGTGAATGCAACTTTTAAGCCACGTCCACCACCACCATGAGCAGCTTTGATGGCAACAGGAAGTCCAAACTCTTTAGCAAAAGCTAAAACTTCTTTGCTGCTGGCAACCGGATCTGCAGTTCCCGCAACAAGTGGGGCTCCAACTTGTGCTGCGATTTTTCGGGCTGAAACTTTATCTCCTAAAGCCGCAATCGCAGCAGGAGGAGGGCCAATCCAAACCAAACCCGCATCGATTACCGCTTGGGCAAATTTTGCATTTTCAGAAAGAAATCCATAGCCAGGATGAATTGCTTCAGCACCACTTTTTTTGGCGACTGAGATTATTTTTTCGATATTTAAATAAGATTCTGTTGCCGTTACTCCACCAAGTGCATAAGCCTCGTCGCAGGCTTTTACATGCAGCGCGTTACGGTCACCATCAGCGTAAATCGCGATGGATTTGATTCCGTGGTCACGGGCTGCTCTCGCAATACGAATCGCAATTTCACCGCGATTGGCTATTAACACACTCTTCATATTGCAGATCCTATCTGGCGTAACTTGTGCCAAGAGTGTCCAAGGGAGGTCACCATCTCAAAAAGGTGGGGCATGCTTAATCCAATTACACCTGTTGCATCCCCTTCAATTCGAGAAATAAATGCAGATCCAATTCCATCCAGCGTTGCACCGCCAGCGACTTGAAGAGGTTCCCCAGTTTTGATGTAGGCACTAATCTCTTCATCGCTAATATTTGCGAAAGTAATTTTAGTTGATGAGACTCTTTCTACTGTGGCTCCATTTGAAGCATCAATTACAACTTGTCCAGTATATAAAACCCCACTTTTATTTCGGTAGGAGTGCCATAGTGAAAAAGCCTTATCGGGAGTTGCTGGTTTCCCAATATTTTTCCCTTCAAATTCAAGTGTTGAATCAGCGCCAATTATTAATTGGTCACCATTGAACTCTGAGGCAACTGCTTGTGCTTTGGCTTTTGCTAACGCGACAACCATTTGCATCGGCGGCAAATTTAAAAATTCTGGCAACTCCTCATCGACTCCACTTATTTTCACTTCAGCAAAGATTCCCGCGCTTTTCAATAATTGTAAGCGAGCAGGGGAAGCAGATGCGAGTATTACTTTAGTCACGAATTATTTCCGTTTTTCCGTAATTACTATTATTGATAAGTTGAGATTGCCGTTGGGATAATGCCTTTTCGATAGCAGCAATTTCTTCAACAGTTGCCTCACCCTTAATAATCTTTATAGTGCCCATTAGAGTGGGATATTTCCATGCTTACGATAAGGAAGCACATCTTTTTTGTTTTGTAGTGCACGGAACGCTCGTGTGATCAGAATTCGACTTTGCTGCGGTTCAATAACAGCATCAATGAAGCCACGCTCTGCCGCAAGATAAGGATTAGCAAGTGTGTCGTCATACTCTGTTATTAGTTTTTTACGTAACTCTTCAGAGTTATTAGAGTCTGTGAGCTCTTTTCGATACAAAATATTTATTGCGCCTTGGGCACCCATCACAGCAATCTGCGCAGTAGGCCAAGCGAAGTTGATATCAGCACCTAAATGTTTAGATCCCATCACGTCATATGCGCCGCCATATGCTTTTCGCGTAATCAAAGTGACCATTGGAACTGATGCTTCTCCATAGGCGTAGAGCAATTTAGCGCCACGTCTAATAATTCCATTCCATTCTTGATCGGTACCAGGCAAAAATCCAGGCACATCAACCAAAGTTAATATCTGGACACCAAACGCATCACAAGTCCTAACAAACCTTGCCGCCTTTTCACTCGCGTTAATATCTAAAGTTCCTGCCAGTTGCATGGGCTGATTAGCAACAACACCAACAGAGCGTCCTTCAATTCTTCCAAATCCAATAATTATGTTTGGCGCAAAAAGTTCTTGAACTTCTAAAAATTCAGAATCATCAAGTAAAGCTTTTATAACTTGATGCATGTCATAAGGCTGGTTAGGTGCATCAGGTATCAAAGTATTTAGCGCAACATCACTTGAGTGCAAAGAATCTGAACTGCTAACTGGGAATACTGGAGGCTTGTCAGTGTTATTGCTTGGCAAGTAAGACAACAAGGTTTTTACATAATCAATTGCATCTAATTCATTAGCGGCCAAGTAGTGAGAATTTCCAGTTCTTGAATTATGAGTGAGTGCGCCCCCAAGTTCTTCCATCTCAACTTCTTCTCCTGTGACCGTTTTAATTACTTCAGGTCCAGTGATGAACATATGTGAAGTTTGATCAACCATAATTGTGAAATCTGTCATTGCTGGCGAATAAACCGCACCACCCGCGCATGGTCCAAGAATTAATGAAATTTGCGGTATTACTCCAGAAGAACGGGCATTGCGTCGGAAAATTTCACCATAGCGACCAAGTGAAACCACCCCTTCTTGGATTCTGGCTCCACCCGAATCATTGATTCCAATAAGTGGAACGCCAGTTCGCAATGCAAAATCCATTACTTTTACAATTTTTTCACCAAAAACTTCACCAAGACTTCCACCCATCACAGTGAAATCTTGCGAGAAGAGTGCGATTGGTCTTCCATCTACTGTGGCGATACCGGTAACTACACCATCACCATATGGCCGATTTTGTGGCATATCGAAGTTGACACTGCGATGACGGGCTAATTCATCAAACTCGGTAAATGAATCAACATCCACTAAGGCAGCGATCCGCTCACGTGCGGTCATTTTGCCTTTGGCATGTTGTTTCTCAATTGCGCGTTCAGAACCAGCATGTGTGGCTGCATTGATTCGTGCCTGTAAATCATCGAGTTTTCCTGCAGTTGTGTGAATGTCACCGCTCATACCCGTACCGTACCTCTCATGATTAGCAACTGGCAGCGAGCGCCATTAAATCAGGAACAAATCATCTCACTACTTGGTGATAGTTACTGGCGAGTAAGCCTCTTTGAGAGTATTCCCTCAACTCAGATCAAATTGGTCGAAGTGTTAAAGACCGAAAAAATACCTGCAGGTACTGTTTTTATTGCCGATCACCAAAGCGCTGGACGCGGACGGTTAACACGTACATTTGAAACTCCACCCCAAGTTGCACTCCTACTTTCTACAGTCCTATATCCAATCCGAAATTCAGCAGATCAAGGATGGATCCCATTAATTGCTGGTGTTGCGGCTGCAAATGCAATTTCAAAATACTGTGGATTAGCGCCAGTATTGAAATGGCCAAATGATATTTTGATTGGAGATTTCAAAGTTGGCGGGATCATCGCAGAGCAGGTTGAAGATTGTGTTGTTATTGGAATTGGAATAAATGTTTTACAAAATATTGATGAACTTCCGGTCCCGACTGCAACCTCATTACTTTTGGAATGTGAAGAAGATGCGATAAATGCCCGCGAACAATTGATTGCCTATTTGCTGCAAGAGGTTAGAAGTGAATTCGATGCCTGGAACCTAGCTCACGATAATGTTGAAATTCTCAAAAAATATTCAAAGTTATCAGCGACTCTCGGAAAAGAGATTAAATTGGATTTTCAAAATGGAGATACAAAAGAAAGTACTGCCACTGGTATTGCAGAAAATGGTGGATTGCTGATTTCCAGCGGTGAAACTATCGTTTCTGCTGACATAACTCATCTTCGAGCCATCCAGTAATCTTCAAGTAGGATTACAACTATGAGCGCGCCAACGGTCGGAATGATTGGGGCGGGTCAACTTGCGCAGATGTCCTTGGCTCCAGCGATCGCTCTTGGAATCAATCTGAAGATTTTGGCAGCAGATATATCTGATAGCGCGGCAAAGATTGCAAAAGTAGAGATTGGCGATTACCGAGATTTAGAAGTGCTGCGAAACTTTGCTAAAACATGTGATTTTTTAACTTTCGAACATGAATTAGTTCCAAATGGACATCTACGGGCTCTGGAAGCTGAAGGTTTTGTGATTAGACCAAGTTCTAACTCACTCCTTGTGGCCCAGGACAAAGCACATATGCGAAAAGTTTTTACAGAAAACCAGATTCCTTGTCCGAAATGGCAAGTTATAGATAGCGCCGCTGCTATTCCGGCGTTTCCGGCAATTCTAAAATCAATTACTGGGGGATATGACGGTCGCGGAGTGCAATTAGTAGAAGATCAAGATTCTGCTAAAAAAGTTATCGCTGAATGGGGCAAAGCACTCTATGAAGAGGTAGTTCCATTTGATCGGGAACTTGCGATTTTGATTGCGCGTTCCCCTCATAATCAAGTAGCCACTTGGGCAGTGAGTGAGACGATTCAACGCGATGGAATTTGTATCGAAACAATAACTCCGGCACCCAATCTCTCTGAAGAAGTTGCAAATCTTGCCCAAAAAATTGCGAGTGATATCGCAATGACAATTAAATTAGTTGGAGTAATGGCGGTCGAACTTTTTCAAGTTGGAGATAAATTAATTGTTAACGAAATTGCGCTAAGACCACATAATTCAGGTCATTGGAGTATCGAAGGTTCAGTCACTAGCCAATTTGAACAACATCTGCGCGCAGTTTTAGATTTACCTCTGGGTGAAACAAAAATGACCGCTAATTGGGCGGTTATGGCAAATATTTTGGGTACCGAGAATTCAGATCTATATCGACCTTATTTGCATCTCTTTGCACGTGATCCTGAACTCAAAATTCACATTTATGGCAAAGAGGTACGACCTGGTCGTAAAGTTGGCCATGCAACTGTTGTTGGAGATGATTTGGCAGAATTACGTAGTCGAGCAGCGCATGCAATCGATTACATAAGTGGAGTTGTAGATGAATAAGAATGAATAAGAGGAGCCTTAATGAGTAATCTAAATCCAGAAGTTGCAATTGTGATGGGCTCAGATTCTGATTGGCCAATAATGGAAGCAGCCGCATTAACACTCGCCGAGTTCAAAATTGCTTACGAAGTTGAGTTACTTTCTGCACACCGGATGCCAGAAGAGATGATGGCTTATGGAAAAAGTGCGGCAAGTCGGGGAATCAAAATAATTATTGCTGGAGCAGGTGGCGCCGCACATCTTCCAGGAATGCTCGCATCAATTAGCGCACTACCGGTAATTGGCGTACCAATCATGCTTAAAGCGTTGGAAGGTATTGACTCCTTATTATCAATTGCGCAGATGCCTGCCGGAATACCTGTGGCAACTGTTGGAATTGGTAATGCAAAAAATGCTGGATTATTGGCGGTAAGAATGTTGAGCGTTGGCAATCCAGATTTGGTTAAAGCAGTAGAAAATCAGATGGTTAAATTAAATGAAAATGTAAAAATAAAAGCAAAAGCCTTAAAGATTGCGTCCCAAAGCCCGGAAGCGCCATCCGGCCAGTAAGTATTTATCGCTATCTAAAGCATTTCTACCATCAATCATCTTTGCACTCTTTACCCACTTTTTTATTTCAACTGGATCAAGTTCACGATAAATCTTCCATTCAGTCAAGTGCAAAGTTATATCTGCATCAGTAAGAGCACTCTTGATATCAGTAGCGAACTCTAAGTTGGGAAAACGTAAACGAGCATTGTCAATCGCTTTTGGATCATGAACTACAACACTGGCACCTTTTGCAAGTAGGGAGGCGGCGATATCGAGTGCTGGGGAGTCACGTACATCATCACTATCTGGTTTAAACGCTGCACCTAAAACTGCAATTCGGGCACCATTTAATCCTTGACTCAATTCAGAGCTAACTACATCAACCATCCGGGTACGTGCACGGAGATTTATCGAATCTATTTCACGTAAAAATTCAACTGCTTGGTTTGCTCCGATTTCTTCAGCACGCGCCATAAATGCTCTAATATCTTTAGGAAGGCAACCACCTCCAAAACCAATTCCAGCTTGAAGAAAACGGCTTCCAATTCGTGGGTCATATCCAATTGCTTTAGCAAGAACAGTGACATCACCACCAGCCGCTTCACAAATTTCGGCCATTGCATTTATAAATGAAATCTTTGTGGCTAAGAATGAATTTGCCGCAACTTTGACGAGTTCGGCGGTACGTAAATCAGAAGATATCCACGGAACACCAGCGGCAATAAGAGGTGCATATAACTCGGCAAGTAATTTTTCCGCTTCAGGTTTACGAACGCCAACAACCAAACGATTTGGCTCAAGAGTATCTTCAATCGCAAAACCCTCGCGAAGAAATTCCGGATTCCATGCCAAATCAGAGTGTGGGGCTTGTGCATCCAATTTAGCGGCGAGCAAATCTGCGGTTCCAACTGGAACTGTAGATTTTCCAGCAACCAGGGAGCCAACTTTTAAATGTGGCAGCAGTTGATCAAATGCGCCATTTACATAGGTGAGATCGGCAGCGTTACTTCCAGCTTTTTGCGGTGTACCGACACATAAGAAGTGGATATCTGCATCTTGTGCTGCTTCAAAAGATGTTGTGAAAGTTAAACGACCAGTTGCTAACTGTTCAATCAATAACTCTGCCAGCCCTGGCTCATAAAAAGGTAGTTGACCTTTTTGAAGTGCTGAAATTTTTGCACCATCAGAGTCAACACCAACAACGGTATATCCAAGTTTTGACATACAGGCCGCGTGTGTTGCACCTAAATAGCCGGTACCAATTACCGAGATTTTCAAAGTTTCAGGCACCCTTCAAGATTAGCGCATGATTCGCCCAGAATTAACGGAGCGAGCCGCAAGTATCTGCTTCTGCTGTACGAGTTTTAAAGGGATCAATGATCTCTGTACTTGGCTTTGTGCTTGGAGCAGCAGAACTCTTAGAACTATCAGTGGGTGCTGCACTTTCTGACGGAGTTGCTGCTACTTCCTTAACCAAATCTTCATCTTTTATTAATGTTTCCCAAAGTGCGGGAGCTAATTTTTTATCCCAGAGAACAGAACCGCGGACTCCGTGGCTGTTATAGAAAGTATTTGAAAGTGGCACTGTCAAAGTTCGTACCTTTTTGGTGGAGATGCCACGCAACTGTTCGGCAAGCACGATCAAATCATCTTGCGTTAAATCAGGATCGGTAACAACAGAGGCAAGCCCAGCATTTACAAATTTAACTACTTTTACTGGATTTAGTAACGTGCTTTTACTTGCAGCAGTTCTAATCATTGCACTTACAAATTGCTGCTGTCTTTGCATGCGCCCTAAATCACCCATTCCATCAAAGTACCTAGTTCGAACATATTTAAGCGAATCGATTCCATTTAATTTATGGAGGCCGGCCTTAAGAACTAAATAACTCTTTGGATCATTAATATCTCTTTTATTACAAATTGTTACACCACCAAGTGCGTCAACCATATTTTTAAATCCCAGAAAACTTACTTCAACGTAATGATCAACACGTAAGTTTGTCATTCCCTCTAAAGTCTGTACTAGTAATTTTGCATCGCCTTTTCCAAAAGTCTCATTAATCTTGGAATGGCTTGGCGGGTGGATTTTTCCGGTGCTGTCAGTCCATTCTGGAACAGTTGCGTAAGTATCTCTCGGTATTGAAATAATTGTTGCGCGGTCTCGCGATTTACTTATGTGCACCAAAATCATGGTGTCGGCACGTTTGCCAGCAGCTACTGCAGTTGAACCAACTCTTAACTCTTTAATCTCGGCCTTGGTCAACCCGACTCGGGTATCTGAACCAACTATCAAGTAATTTATCGCCGACCCCGCAAGGCGATCTGGACGTTCTACGCGTCCTTTAAATACATCCACACGTTTGATGCTCGCTGATGCTAATGAAAAGGAACCCCATGAAACTGCTGAGATCAGCACAATAATTGTTGAAAGCAAGGCCACCCGGCGTTGCCCAGAAGTGCGACCTGCGAGCAAAGTTTCGGTGGCTTTCACAGCGCACAGCCTAAACGGAGGGTACCTTCTTACCTATATGACCACGCCCGATGCTCATGAGAACTCCGTCTCAGTAATCCTCCCCGTCTTAAATGAGGAGAAATACTTAGCGGCAACTTTGGCTGCCATTACGGGACAAGATTTCAAAGGTGATTTTGAAATTATTTTGGCGCTGGGACCATCAAAAGATCAAACAAATGCGATAGCTGCCCAATTAGCTCAGCAAGATTCTCGAATTAAATTGATTCAAAACCCAAGTGGCAAAACAGCAGCAGCTTTAAATGCTGCAATTGCTGCAGCAATTCATCCAATTATTGTTCGAGTAGATGGTCATGCTCATTTACCAAAAGATTACATTCGGATTGCAGTAAAAACATTACTTGAAACTGGTGCGGTAAATGTTGGCGGCATCATGGCAGCGCAAGGTGAAACATTATTTGAAAAAAGTGTGGCGTTAGCAATGCGCTCACCTATTGGTGTTGGAGGTTCACGTTTTCACACAGGGGGAGAAGCCGGACCCACAGACACTGTTTATCTTGGCGTTTTTCTAAAATCCGCAATTGATGCGATTGGTGGTTTTGATCCAGCTTTTATTCGCGCTCAAGATTGGGAGTTAAATTTCAGATTGCGAAAAAATGGTGGAGTAGTTTTTTTTCAACCAGATTTACATGTTACCTATCGCCCAAGATCAACAGTTCGCGCGCTAGCAAGGCAGTATTTTGAATATGGAAGATGGCGCCGTGAAGTCATGCGAACACATCCTGGCACGATCAACTTAAGATATTTGGCACCGCCAGTAACTTTGGCAATAAGTACAGTTGGATTTTTTGCGGGCTTTCTTTTCTCATCCATCTTTTTTATCGCACCAATTGGATATTTAGTGGGAGTGGTAGTTAGCGGATTTATTGTAGGAAAGAGTTTTGCGACAAAGCTCATGCTGCCGATAGTGCTGTTAACGATGCATATGTCTTGGGGCTTGGGCTTCCTTACCTCTTCAAAAAGAGGTCTACGTCGAGGCTAGCCGGTACGATAAGCAAATGGGAAAAGTACAGATATATGAGCCATTTAAAGGAGGACTACCTCCGGTCAAACCCTACTTTTCTGATGTTTGGAGACGCCGTGAATTCATTAGTGCTTATTCCCGATCAGAGTTGCGTGCGCAAAATTTTGGATCAGTCTTCGGGCAGCTTTGGCTAATCCTTAATCCTCTCATTCTTGCATTTGTTTATTATTTATTGATAATAGTTATTGGAGGAAATGCTGGTTCGGAAAGATTTGCTCATTTAACTGCGGGATTATTTTTATTTTATTTCATTACAAATTCGATGATGGCTGGATCAAAATCAATCACTAGTGGCGGAAAATTGGTTCTTAACTCCGCATTCCCAAGAATAATCCTTCCAATATCCGCAACTGTTATATCGTTTTTTAAATTTCTACCAACTTTTTTTGTTTTAGGCTTTATTGATCTGATACTTGGGCTACCAATCGGTCCCGAACTTTTTTACCTGATACCAGTTTTGATCGCAGCAATATTTTTTGCACTTGGAATTGCGATTCTTACTTCAATTTTAAATGTGTATTTCCGCGATACAAGAAACTTTTTGCCATATTTTACTCGTGCATGGCTTTATCTCTCACCAGTCCTTTATACAACTGAACAATTAAAACCATCGTTAAAACCAATTTCATATTTAAATCCTTTATATACATTTATTAGCTCCTGGACTGATATTTTAATCAAAGGTGTCGCCCCGTCGCTAGCGAATTTCATCACGATGTTTTCGTGGGCATTTGCATTTTTGTTGATTGCAGTGTTTATGTTTATGAGACGGGAGCGCGAATTTGCTCTTCGAATCTGAAGCCCACAAATCAGGACAGGTAGCAATCTCTGTTCGAAATTTAAATCTAACTTATAAAACGACTGTTCAAAAGAAACCTACATTTCGACAAGCGCTAACTCGCACGGGTCGCAAAATCCGAACTGTTAATGCTCTAACAAATTTAAATCTTGAAATCCCATACGGATCAGTTTTGGGAGTAATCGGAGCAAATGGCGCCGGAAAATCATCTTTGATGCGGGTAATTGCTGGAATCGTTCCACCAACAGCTGGAAGAGTAGAAGTTTATGGCCAGGTAAGCACTCTTCTTTCCTTAGGAGTGGGCTTTAATGCGCGCTTAACAGGACGCGAAAATGTAATTCTTGGTGGATTGGCTGCTGGATTAACGCGAGCCGAAATTGAAAAGCAATTTCCCGCGATTGCCGATTTTGCAGATATTGGTGAAGCAATCGACTCGCCGATGAAAACCTACTCAGCTGGCATGTACTCACGTTTAGCTTTTGCTGTAGCAGTGATTGTCGAACCAGATGTATTAATCATAGATGAAGCATTAAGTACAGGTGATGCAAAATTTAAAAAGAAATCATTAGAAAAAATTAAAACACTACGTGGTGAAAATCGAGCAATTATTTTGGTAAGTCATGCGCTTGCGACAATTAAAGAGATTTGCAACGATATAATTTGGTTAGATAAAGGTAAAATTGTGATGCGCGGTAATCCAGACGAAGTGGTTGCGGCCTATAAGGAATCACTACAAGTTGCAAAATCATCGTCGGCTGATGAAGATCTTTAGTAGTCGCTTTTCATTTACGCTAACTTTTCTCCTAATCTTTCAAACTCTTTCACCAGTGGCATCTTTCGCAACGGATCTGCCCGAAAAATTTGATTTCCGCGGTTCAGGTTATGGCCATGGAGTTGGAATGAGTCAAGTAGGAGCATTTGGAATGGCTCGAGAAGGGAAAACCGCTACTGAAATTTTGAATCATTACTACTCTGGAGTAGAGGTTGCACCTGTTGATGACTCAGCATTTTTACGAATAAATATTGCTGACAAAATTCAATCAGTAACTTTCACCAATGAATCTTTAACGCCGACTCCCAGTGTTCTTCAGATTTTCCCTGGCGATCTGGCTCCAGGTGTGGTTGAGAGTGCAACGCAAGGTACAACGCTTCCTATCGGAGGTTCACTAACTTTTTCGATACTAGGTCAATCTTTAATCACTTCGATGACAGACCCGGCGTCAGGGGCTAATTCACCTCTTCCGCAAGGAGGAATTTGGACGATTCGCTGGAGTGGAACGACCGCTTTCCCGGGTGAAAATTCACTGCTGCGAATGAAGGTTGGCACAACCACAAAGCGTTATCGTTATGGACAGGCGCAAATTAAGTTAATCCCAGATGGTTTAACCTCTGCCGCAATTATTGTCACAAATACTTTACGTTTACATGATGAGTATTTAAGGGGTATCGGAGAGGTTTCATCTTCTTGGCCAAGTGCCGCACTCGAAGCCCAAGTAATCGCAGCGCGCACTTTTGGGTTAGCCAAAAAAGATAATTTACGGAAAATTTGTGATTGTAATTTATATTCTTCAGTTCAAGATCAAAATTTTGTTGGTTGGTCTAAAGAGATTGAAGCGGTGTATGGCAAAAAATGGGTGGAGGCGGTTTCCATCACTCAACCTGATACGACGACTGGATTGGCAATTTTGTATAACGGAAAACCAATTTTTGCCTATTACGCATCCTCAACGGGAGGCGTAACTGAAAATGTGCAAGATGTCTGGGGAACGGCAGTCCCATACCTTTTGTCGGTGCCAGATCCGTGGAGTTTAGATCCAACGCTTAATCCTTCATATAGTAGTTGGGTGCGGTCGATTACTCAGGCAAATATGGCAAAAGCTTTTAATTTGCCAGATGTTGCTAGATATGAAGTCACTGCACGCACAGGGGGCGGTGCTGTAAAAAGTATTTCTGCATTTAGCACAGATGGAAAAAGTACTCAGCTAACGGGCGAGAAATTTAGATCCCTATTGAAATTGCCTTCAGCTTGGATTCAATTAAACGCCAAATTGATTAATACAGATGCCATAGATGAGATTGCAATTTCCATCGCTAAGAATTTTTGGACTACTTCGCAAAATGCAATTTTAGTTAATGTTGAAGCAGAGCCTGAGATTGCAATCTCAGCTTTAGCATTTGCTAACTCACAAAAGGCCCCAGTATTTGTAACTACTGGGCGAAAATTAAGTGAGGCAACAATTTCTGAACTAAAACGTCGCAAGATCAAAAAAGTAACATTAGTAGGAACTCTTGATGCACTTCCATCAAAAACAACCATGAAGAAAGCCGGAGTTGTACCAACTTTCATTTCGGGTACTAACTTTGAAAGCGTGGGGCTTACCCTTGGCCAAAAAATGAGTGGCAATCCGTTAATAGTTTTTAATGAAGAGAGTAATTGGCTGGCAACTCAATCAAATACTTTACTTTCAGCAAATGCGCCGATTATTTGGCACTCTTTAGGACGTGAAAGCAAGTCAGTTTCACAATTTTTGGCGAAGCGAAAAAGTTCTGGCATTTATCCGTATCAAGTAGTTGAAAATCCCGCACCGAGCAAGGTGATAATCACCCGTTCGCTTGCAGCGGCAATTCTAAGCGGATCATGGCGCTCACCAATAGTTGTTTTGAGCGATGAAATCTCTGATGAACAAAGCATTGAAGTAGTTCGAGATATTTTAAATTTATATCCAACAATCGCAGCGGTCATGATTATCGGCTCAGATATCCCTGCGAATCTTTATGCGGGGATTAATTAATTCGCGTGCAATACAGAGTTTAAGCCGCCCCAAGTTCCGGTGCGTGGAATCACTTCGAGTCCACCGCTTTGTGAATTACGGCGGAATAGCAATCCATTCGCACCAGATAATTCACGAGCTTTTACGATCTGCCCATCTGGAAGTAATACTTTTGAGGCCGCTGTTATGTAAGTGCCTGATTCAATAATGCAGTTATCACCGAGCGAAATTCCTAGTCCAGAATTGGCACCAAGCAAGCATCCTTTTCCGATTGAGATAACTTCTTTGCCACCACCGCTGAGTGTTCCCATGATTGATGCTCCACCACCCACATCAGAGCCGTCGTCAACAACAACTCCAGCAGAGATGCGACCTTCAACCATCGAAGTTCCCAGAGTTCCAGCGTTAAAATTTATGAAACCTTCATGCATAACAGTTGTGCCACTTGCAAGGTGCGCACCAAGTCGAACGCGATCAGCGTCAGCTATGCGAACACCAGTCGGTATGACGTAATCAACCATCCGCGGAAACTTATCTACGCCATAAACGATCACCGGACCACGTACGAGCATTCGCATCCGCGTAGTTTCAAAATCAAGATTTTCACAAGGTCCTTGCGACGTCCAAACGACATTAGCAAGTAATGGGAATATGCCATCAAGTGCTAGGCCATGTGGCGCAACTAGTCGGTGTGAGAGTAAGTGCAAGCGCAGATAGGCATCTTCTGTTGACTTAGGAGGTGTTGCTAAGTCAATTTCAATTTCAATAACTTTTTTCGTGACTCCACGAACTTCATCTGGAACCGCTAACGACTCTAAAGCTGATTTAATTTTCGCACTTTTAATTAAGGGGCCAAGATTTGGCGCTGGGTACCAAACATCTAGCGTTGCGCCTGAACTGGCAACCGTGGCAATACCAATTCCAGAACCCGTCGCATTCATGGGGCAAACGCTACCGCTTTCCCTCTATCCTGAGTGGATGCGAATCTGTGTCTACTGTTCCGCCTCAGAGGCAATCGATGGTAAGTACGTCGAGTTGGCTGGTGCATTGGGAGAAGCAATTGCAAAAAGAGGTTGGAGTTTAGTTTGGGGTGGTGGCCAGATTTCCATGATGGGTGCAGTTTCACGCGCATGTAGAGAAGCAGGGGGCCGAACAGTAGGCGTAATTCCTAAAAAGTTAGCTGATATCGAATTTGCAGACCGACAGGCTGACGAGTTGCATATTGTCGATGACATGCGAGTGCGAAAAGCATTGATGGATGATTTTTCCGATGCATTTATTACCTTGCCCGGTGGTGCTGGGACAATGGAAGAGTTTTTCGAAATTTGGGTTGGCAAATCTCTAGGTTTTAGTAAAAAGCCGTTAATCATTTTAGATCCAACAGATTTTTATGGCCCACTATCTGGATTCTTAACTCACCTAGAAAGTGAAAATTTTTTAAAGCCACACCAGTTAGAGGCATTAATTTGGACAAAAACGATTGATGAGGCTCTTGACGCATGCATTAAGTCAGTTTAATAAGATGTTTGGCGACTTGCGTACCCTGCGAAAATATCCTGGATTTACCAGGTTGATCAGCGCGCGTCTGATTTCCAATTTTGGAAATGGTTTTATGCCGATTGCGCTTTCTTTTGGAATTCTTGCCTTGCCTGGAGGAAGCGCATCTGATGTAAGTCTGGTTCTTGGGGTGCAATTAGCGCCAACAATTGCATTTATGATTTTTGGTGGTGTGGCTGGGGATCGCTTCAAACGAAATCAAATTGTAGGTGGATCAGATGTAATTGGAAGTTTATTTGTTTTCCTGAGCGCTGCTTCTTTTATTTTTGGCTTTACTTCAATTGCACTTTTATGTATTACCGGATTTATTTTTGGAGTTTTAAATGCATTTTGGTGGCCGGCATTTTCGGGGATGCTTCCAGAAATTCTTCCAAAAGAGCAGTTACAAAAAGGAAATGCAACTGTTGGCTTACTGACTAATTTTGGTTATGTAGCCGGTTCATTGGTGGCCGGAATATTGGTTGCATCATTTGGAGCCGGTTGGGCAATTTTAATTGATGGGATTTCTTTTTTGATTGCTGGAGTTCTTGTTTGGGGAATTGATTTACCGTCAATTAGTACAAGTGATAATGAAAAACCTCCAGCGATGTGGCGCGAATTACGAGAAGGTTGGAGTGAATTTATTTCCCGGAAATGGGTTGTAGTTGTTGTAATTGCTTTTAGCTTTGTCAATCTTGCTTATGAGGCGACGCTAGGCGTACTGGGTCCAATTGCCACTAAAGAACACAATGGTGGACCAAAACAATGGTCATGGGTAATAGCAGCGATTACTTTAGGAATGATCGTTGGGGGAGTTCTAGCGCTAAGAGTCCACTTTAGCCGTCCACTTTTGATTGGAATTCTTCCTGAAATATTTGTTGGAGTTTGGATTTTCATGATTGGAGTTCCAAACCAACTTGTTGCGACGCTTTTGGTGGCATTTGCAACTGGGATTTCACTTGAAATCTTTTATGTCGCTTGGAGTACATCTATGCAACAACATATTCCGAGTGAATCGTATTCACGAGTTATTTCTTACGACGCACTTGGATCATATGCACTTGCGCCAATTGGGTTAGTTGTAATCGGACCAATCATTGAAGCAATCGGAGTGGTACAAACTTCGCGCCTCCTAGCACTGATGACAGCTATAGCTGTACTAACGCCAGTAACTTTCAAAGAGGTTAGGAGTTTAAGAAATGTTGCTTAAACTAACGATAGAGATTGCTGCACCAGTTGATAAAGTTTGGAACAAAATGGTTGATTGGGAGAGCCAAGGCAGTTGGATGTTGGCAACTGATGTTGTGGTGGAAAGAAAAACTGATGGCGTAGGAACCAAGATCGCAGCGTTTACCGGACTCTTTCCAAAACAAAAATTGTTTGGAATTTTGGACACAATGGAGGTTAATTTGTGGCAACCGCCGAACCGCTGCGATGTGATCCATACTGGCCGCTGGTTACGTGGCAGTGGAACTTTTGAGTTGTACCAAATCTCGCCCACCTTGACTCGATTTAATTGGAGCGAAGATCTGGTTGGTTGGTACCTCCCATTTCTAGCGCCATCCTTATTATTTGGTGTGAAACTCTCACTCAGACGGTTTGCAGCCTCCGTCTAAACCCTATAGGCGGTACCTTTTAGCCTATGAGCACTCTGGTCCAGGTGATTGCCGCACTCCCTGAGGAGGAGCGGGTCGTGCTCACCCTGTTCTACTTGCGCAGCAAAACCCTCAATGAGATCGCCGGCCTGCTTCAGGTACCTGAAAGTGCTGTGGCTGCAGTGCTGACCTCGGGCCGCACCCGTCTGACCAGTACTCTTGTCCTATCAGGATTAGATTCCCAGCGCTAATTTCCCACTATCGGCCAATTTGCGAGATAATTGCCCACTGGGCATTTCAGGTTCAGATCAGACAGCGGGAGGTCGAAGATGGCAGCGATGAAACCGCGTACGGGCGATGGCCCAATGGAGTGCACCAAGGAAAACCGGTCCCTTGTTATGCGCCTACCTCTTGAAGGTGGCGGAAGATTAGTCGTGGAATTAAATGCAGATGAAGCTACCCGTTTGGCAGAAGTTCTTGCTGGAGCGGTTGCGCTAGTTAAGAAGTAGTTTTAATCCTGTTTAGTTGAGAATATTCGCAGCAACGTTAATCCAAGCACTCCTGAAATCAATGCGGCAAGTAATAACGCAAATTTAACTTCCGCAATTGCACTTTGATCGGTAAGGGCTACTTTTGCAACGAAGAGCGAAACAGTTAATCCCATTCCAGCCAATGCGCCAGCTCCGGCAATCTCCTTAAATGATAAAGCAGCAGGTAATTTTGCAAATCCTAATTTAACTGCTGCCCAAGCAAAAAATGTAATTCCAACTACTTTTCCAATTACACGCCCAATGATAATTCCAATTACTACTGGCGCAGAAAGCATTTGATCAATATTTGGTAAGTTAATTTGGATTCCAACGTTGGCAAGTGCGAAAAGTGGAATTACGAGAAATGCGCTCCAGGGATGAATAATTTTGATTAATTTTTCCGTGTTAAATCTGCCCCTGAGCGGAATTATCCAAGCAAGAAGTACTGCTCCAATTGAGGAAGCAACTTTAATCAGGCTTAATCCATCGCTATAAAAAATCCCTAGAACCAAAATTGATCCCAAATCATCGGCTATGGCAAGAGTCAACAAGAAAACTTTTAAAGAGGTGTCAATTTGTTTACCTAAAAGCGCAAGTGCTCCCAGTGCAAGCGCGATATCTGTAGCCATTGGGATTGCCCAGCCGTTAGAGGTGGCTGATCCTGAATTAAAGATTACAAAAATTAATGCGGGAGTTACCATTCCGCCGATCGCAGCGATAATTGGAAGTGCTGCAGATTTTGGATCACGAAATTGACCAGACCGCGCCTCTTGGCGGATTTCTAGGCCAACTAAAAAGAAAAATATTGCCATTAAGCCATCGTTGATAAAAACTTCATACTCATGCCAAAAAGTTAAGTAGCCAGCACTCCAAGGGGAGTTCGCCGCGATCAGCGCAATTAATGCCGCAATGAGTAAGAAAACTCCGCCAGAACTCTCAGTACGGAAGAAAGCTCGAATCGAGTTTGAGAAACCTCTCGCTATAGCCACTTTCTAATTCTAACTAACTCGATCTAAATGCCGCCCCCTACTGCTGATCTTCGCTAGCGTTGGAGCATGTTGGCCCCCACTTTGACGAATGTAGATATTAGCCAAGCCCATATTCTGGCTTTGCCAACTGAGCAATTAGCAGGACAAGCAAATCTTTTTAAGCAGATTTCAAAAGAGTTTGAAATTGCAATAGATGCTGAAATTAAAAAAAGTGAACATGGTGGGAAGGTTGGAGAAATTACCGAACTTTCGGTCAGTAGTAAAAAATATCCGAAGTTGGAAAAAATCTATTTTGTTGGAATAGGCAAAGCAACTCCCGCTGATTTTGCAAAAGTAGGTGCTGCATTAGGTCGCAAAGCCCGGGGAAGCGAAAAAGTATTGCTTAGTGCTTGCGCATCAGGATCCCACGGGCAACAAAGACATTTGATTAGTGCTGGTCTTGCAAATTACTCATGGCATTTAAAAACTGGAGCTGCAGCAAAAGTAAAAGTTCCGACTATCGGCGTTCTTGGGATGTCGGCTGAAGACTTAGCAGGCGCAAAAACTATTTTGAGTTCAGTTTGGCTAACCAGAGATTTGATTCATACTCCTGCAAATCTGAAAAGTCCGCAATGGATGGCAAAGCAAGCAAAGAGCGCGCTATCGCGTAGTGAAATTGAAATCAAAGTGCATACAGGAGCGGATCTAGCAAAATTTGGTGGGTTGCGTGCAGTAGGAAACTCATCTCCAAAACGCCCACCTGTGATGATTGAACTTTTTTATAACAAAACTAAACGGAAAGTTCCACATGTAGTTTTAGTAGGTAAAGGAATTATGTTTGACACCGGTGGTGTTTCATTGAAGCGCCCTTACGACACCATGGTTGCGATGAAAAGTGACATGGCAGGAGCTGCAGCGATAATCGGAACAATGAAAGCGATTGCCGCACTTGGGTTGAATGTGCGAGTAACTGGTTTATTGATATGTGCCGAAAATTTACTTTCAGCAACATCGCAACGACCATCAGATGTAATTACCCATTACGGTGGAACGACTGTCGAAGTTCGAAATACAGATGCAGAAGGACGATTAGTGTTAGCAGATGGACTTGCTTATGCAAATGCAAAATTAAAACCTGATTATTTGTTAGATATCGCGACTCTTACTGGATCCGCAACACTCGGTCTTGGCCGCCAACATGGTGCGATGTATACCCGCGATCAAAAACTGGCAAAACAGTTACAAGAGATCGGCGAAAAATCTGGAGATCGAGTTTGGCATATGCCATTGGTTGATGATTACATTCCATCGCTTGCTTCGCCCATTGCGGACTTCAATCATTTAGGAGATAAGCCACATGTTTCTGGCGGCTCAATTACCGCAGCGCTTTTCTTAGAGCATTTTGCGGGCGATAGTCGATGGGTGCATCTTGATATCGCCGGAACTGCCCGCTCTGAAGTAGATGCCGGCGAAAATGTCAAAGGTGGAACTGGCTTTGGAGTTCGGTTGCTTGTGGAATGGATAAGTTCCCTATGAAAATTGAACAGATGCATACCTTTGCTGAAAGTTTTATAACTGAAGATGAGATTATTCAAGAAGCACGTGCACGTGGAGTTGAATTAGGAAGTAATGAAACTTCAACTGGAACTGGGGCAACATTAAAATTTCTAGCAGCAGCGTTGCAATCTAAAGCAATTGTTGAAGTTGGTTGTGGAAGTGCTGTTGGAACATTGTGGCTATTGCGAGGGTGCGATGAGAACTCAGTAATTACTTCAATCGATGCAGAAGCTGAACATTTACAGATGGCACGTGCGGCGCTAGAAGATGAAGATGTCCCTCCAAGCCGAGTGCGACTCATTAATGGAGAAGGTGCTGAAATTTTACGCAGACTGACTGATGAAGGTTATGACATGGTCGTTCTGCGCGAAATAGGTAGTGAACATTTGGTTGAAGATGCATACCGAATTTTGCGCCCAGGAGGTGCGCTAGTTATTGACCACGCAATGCGAGATGGAAAAGTGGCCGATCTTTCGCAGCGAGATGAGGTGACTGTCTCACTTCGGGAGGCGATCCGTGGAATTCGCAGTGACCGGGTACGTTGGCTTACCCTTTTACTGCCCATCGGGGATGGTTTGCTAATTGCCCTTAAAGCACCCAGCAAACTCTCATGATTCTTTAGTTTTTTCCCCCAATAATTACCTTCACTTTAAATTTCTTGAGATTAGTAAGGAGATTCAAATGAGTGAACCCGGTTGGTGGTCAACACCGAGCAATCCAAACTCAGGTGCAGATCTGCCGGAAGTGCCCCGTTCATTTGCCGTGCCACAAAATACTGTCACTAATTCACTGCCGGCAAAATACACAAACAATTTTTCGCAGCCGTCACGATCATCACGAAAACGCAAGGGTTATATTCCATTTAATGTCGCAGTCACGATGGCCGTCATTGCCGGAGCCATAGGTGGTGTAGTCGGAAATGCGGGAAGCGGATCTCTTTTCGATTCAGGGGCAAAATTTGTTTCAGTAAGTAATTCAATTGAGCGTGCCCCTGATTCAATTTCAGCATTAGCAGCAAAAGTTTTGCCTTCAGTAGTTTCAATCTCCACGCGAAATGGTTCAGAAGGCGGAACAGGAACAGGTTTTGTAATTCGATCTGATGGATATTTATTAACTAACAACCATGTTGTAGCAGGTGTGGTCGGCGGTGGATCACTTAGAGTTTCATTTAATGATGGTAAAACTGTCGATGGAAAAATAGTTGGGACAGATTCTGCATACGATCTAGCAGTAATCAAAGTTGAGTTAAAAAATCTGACTGCGTTGCAATTTGGAGATAGTGAGAAAGTCCAAGTTGGAGATAGTGTGATTGCGATTGGGTCGCCACTTGGTTTAGCAGGAACTGTGACATCAGGAATCATTAGTGCAAAAAATCGAGCAGTAACGGCCGGAAGCAGTACTAGTGAAGGCTCTTTTATAAACGCATTACAAACCGACGCTGCGATTAATCCAGGAAACTCTGGCGGTCCATTAGTAGATAAATCTGGTGCAGTTATTGGCGTTAATTCAGCGATTGCAACTTTAGATTCATCTTCTTCTTCCCAGACTGGATCAATTGGACTTGGATTTGCGATTCCTATTAACCAAGCTCGTCGCACAGCAGAACAATTGATAAAGAGTGGTAAGTCTTCACATCCGGTAATCGGAGTCTCGCTTGATACTAGATATTCAGGTGGTGGTGCGCGTATCGCACAGGTGTTGGCCGACAGCCCAGCGGATAAAGCTGGAATTGTTGTGGGAGATACGATCGTGGGAATTGACGGTAGAGCCGTTAATACCGCTGATGAATTAATCGTGGCTGTTCGAGCCAAGCAACCAGGTGATTCAGTGAAATTATTGTTACTAGCCAATGGCAGTAAGCGCACCGTCAAGGTTACGTTGGCAGCTTCTTCAGAATAAGGATTAAGATGGCAACATGTTCGATATTGGTGCGGGTGAAATTTTGGGACTTGGCGTAGTAGCGCTGATGCTACTTGGGCCAAAACGCTTGCCAACTTTCGCTTCTGACGCTGCCAAATTTCTGCATAAAGTCAAAGGATTTACCGCAAATGCAACCGCTGAATTGCGTGAAAATCTTGGGCCAGGTTTCGAAAATTTGGATATCGCAGATTTAAATCCAAAAACTTTTATTCGTAAGCAAATGGATTCTGTTTTAGATGAAAACAATGAAAGTGATCAGCCGGTCAATAATGCAAAATTAGATCCAGAAGCGCCTTAATCAATGTCGGATTCGGTGATTGATTTAATTCATCTTGCCTTAAATAAGGTGATTGACCCTGAACTTCACAAGCCACTTCCCGAATTAGGAATGGTAAAAAGTGTCGCGTTTAAAGAAGGCATCGCTCAAATTGAAATTTACTTAACAATCTCAGGCTGCCCAATGAAAGATCGGATTTTTAGTGAAATCCAAAAAGCGCTAGCCGATGTTCCCGAAGTCACCGAAGTCGGAGTTAAGTACGATGTAATGAGTGATGCACAGCGCGAAAATGTAAAAAAGATTATTCGCGGAGGCGCCCCAGAGCGAGTAATTACTTTTGCGCAACCTTCATCACTTACCCGGGTTTTTGGAATTGCATCTGGCAAAGGCGGAGTTGGAAAATCTTCCCTGACTGCCAACCTTGCTGTGGCTTTAGCCCAACGTGGACAAACTGTTGGAATTTTAGACGCGGATGTTTATGGCCACTCCATTCCACGATTGCTCGGAATGCTTGGCGCGAGACCCACTGCGATTGATAGCACCACCTTTATTCCACCTGAGAATTATGGAATCCGTGTTGCTTCAATGGAGATGTTTAAACCAGAACGTGATGATGCGGTTGCATATCGCGGACCGATGTTGCATAAAGTGCTAGAACAATTATTAGCAGATGCATATTGGGGAGATTTAGATTTCTTACTTTTGGATCTTCCACCAGGAACTGGTGATGTGGCGATTTCACTCGGACAGCTAATCCCATCATCTGAAATTATTGTCATTACAACACCACAAGTTGCTGCCGCGGAGGTCGCCGAACGAGCTGGAAGAATTGCGCACCAATTAAAGCAACATATTGCTGGGGTAGTTGAAAACATGTCACCAGCTCCCTTGATTCCAGGTGGGCCTGTTGTTGAGTTATTTGGAAGTGGTGGAGGCGCCGAAAGCGCGCGCCGGCTTTCACTTCTAACTGGTTTCGAAGTTCCGCTGCTTGCCCAAATTCCATTTGATCCACGCCTTGGCTCCGGTGGAGATAGTGGCAAACCAATTGTGTTAGGTGATCCAGAAACTCCAGCGGCACAAGCAATCTATCAATTGGCGGATGCATTGTTGAAGCGAAATAAAACTCTGGCCGGTAAGCCGCTTCCGCTTTTTACCAAGTAATTTAATCTTTTTCTTTAACCTCTTTAATTTCACCGAGTAAGTCGCGAATTTCACCACGGATGAAATCACGAGTTGCCACATCATTTAATGCAGTACGTAAAGATGCAATTTCGCGGGTGATGTACTCGGTATCAGCCAAGTTGCGCTCATCACGTGCGCGGTCTTCAGCAAATTGGATGCGATCGCGGTCAGTCTGGCGATTTTGGGCGAGCAGAATAAGCGGTGCTGCATATGATGCTTGCAGAGATAAAATCAAAGTTAAGAAAATAAATGGGTAATCATCAAAACGAAGGTGTGCTGGAGCAAGTGAATTCCAAAGGACCCACGAAATAACAAATACGCTCATGTATACCAGGAAATTTGCAGTGCCTAGGAAACGTGCGAAACGCTCTGAGAGCACACCAAACGCTTCTGAGTTAAACCCAAATCGGAAAGAGCGCTTCATTGAGCGCGGCATATCTAAACGATTGCTCATGAGGGTGTCTCCGTTCTGCCCATTAAATGGCCATCATTTGCATTACGCCAGTTTTCAGGGAGTAAGTGGTCAAGTACGTCATCAACAGTCACAACTCCTAGCAACCGATCATTAGAATCGACAATTGGGACTGCAACTAAGTTATATGTAGCAAAGTATGAAGAGAGTTCAGCAAGAGTTTTATCAGCAGATAGCGCTTCATTCTCAGTATCTATTACGGCACCTAGCAAAGTTGCTGGAGGTTCACGCAATAAACGTTGGAAATGCGCAATACCAAGAAATTTTCCAGTAGGAGTTTCATACGGTGCGCGAGTTACATAAATTTGCGAAGCCAGTGCTGGAGTAATGTCACTTTCTCGAAGCGCAGCAAGTGCTTCTGCAACCGTGTTATCAGCAGCAAGAACGATAGGTTCGGTCGTCATCATTCCACCTGCTGAATAATCTTCGTAAGTCATCAGACGGCGCACATCTTCAGCATCTTCTGGCTCCATCAATTGCAAAAGAGTCTCGGCTTTTTCACTGCCAACTTCGCGCAAGAGGTCGGCAGCATCATCAGGATCCATCTCACCGAGCACATCGGCAGCACGCTCACCTTCTAATTGAGCAATAAGTGCGACTCTCTCTTCTTCATTCATTTCTTCAAGTACGTCAGCAAGGCGCTCATCATCAAGGGCGCGGGCAACTTCAATGCGGCGGTGCATAGAGAGATTTTGAAGTGCACTTGCAAGGTCGGCCGCATGTAGTGAAACAAGAGTAGAAAGTAAATTTGAAACGCCATGATCTGTTTCAGAGATTGTGAAATCTGAAACTTCACTCCAATCCAAAGTCATACTTGGACCGCGACGACGCAATCCAGAATGTTTACGCGAAACGGAAACTTTATTCAGTAGCCAATCACCACGTCGATTTTGTTCCATCGCGATATCTTCGATTACAACTCGCTCACCAGTTTCAGTTAAATTAATAGCACGATCTAAAAACTCACCGAGCACCAGAAGTTCACCTGGACGTTGTTGAAAACGGCGCACATTTAGCAAGCCAGTAATTACGACAGTCCCTGATTCAATTGAAGTTACTCGGGTAATTGGAATGAAGATTCGTCGACGTGGAGGTACTTCAACAATCAATCCCAAAACTCGTGGAGCTGAACCTGTTTGTAGGGTCGCGATTGCATCGCGCACCTTTCCGACTTGGTCACCGGCAGGGTCAAAAACTGCGGTTCCGGATAGGCGGGCGATAAAGACTCGATTAATTCGATTCGATAGATTGATTACGCCGCTCATAAGGCTAAGGGTACCCGCTAGGGTCAGACTCATGTCTGCTCCAGAGATCGCTACCGGCGGCGCTAAAGGTATAAAACCGGCTGATATTGGCCGCTTAATTATCGGCATTTTTGGCATCGGTACTTCGGGGCCATTGATTGCGTTGGGCCAGATGGCAGTTCCAGTTGCAATTTTTTGGCGCAATTTAGGTGGCGCACTTTTCTCACTTCCTTTTGCATTAAAGAGTGGTGAATGGCGCAAGATGAGTCGAAACGCCTGGCTTTGGTCAGTGATTGCTGGTGTATTTCTTGCTCTGCATTTCATCTGTTTTTTTGCATCCATGCGTTTAACAACTGTGGCAAGTGGTGTTGCAATAACTGCGGTGCAGCCAATATTCGCCGCAATTTGGGTGCGCATGCGCGGCGCTAAAGTAGCAATACAAGTTTGGCTTGGTATGGCCATATCGATGGTTGGTGTTTTAATAATTACTGGGATTGATTGGCAGTTGTCAACCAGAGCTGTAGTTGGGGATTTAGTTGCTTTGCTAGGAGCTGCACTATCGGCAGCTTATGTAATTTCTGGTGGACATGTACTTCGCGAAATTTCCACAACTACATATACAACTGTTTGTTATTTTGTTTGCGCCGCAACTTGTTTTGTGGTGGTGCTATTTACTAATGCGCCAATCATTGATTATCCAAGATATGAATGGTTGTTAGTTTTAGGTTTGATACTAGGCGCACAAATTTTGGGGCACACCATGTTTAATCAGGTGTTGCAAAGAGTTTCACCAACTGTTGTTTCTTTGATTGTATTTTTTGAACTTCCGGTCGGTGCATTGTTAGCTGTTTGGTGGTTAGATCAAATCCCACCGGCTGGAGTAATCCCAGGCTTGCTTTTATTGTTAATTGGATCAGGGTTAGTGGCTACAAAATCAGCTTCTCTACAGGTTGCTCAGGTGCAGAAAAATGATTGATTTACATACACATACAACTGCTAGTGATGGAACCGATAAACCTTTTGAGATGTTGGAAAATGCCCGCAAAGCCGGATTAACCATGGTGGCAATGACTGACCATGACACCACAGAAGGCTGGCGTGAGGTTAGGGCGCAACGAAATCTAATCCCAGACGGTTTAACCATTATTCCGGGTGCTGAAGTTTCGACTCGCACTGAATTAGGAATGAGTGTTCATATTGTTGGGCTTTTATTTGACGCTGAAAATACACAATTAGCCAAATTATTAGCGGATACGCGAGATGATCGAATTCCGCGCATGGAAAAAATGGTGGAAAAATTACAAGCTGCGGGCTATCAAGTTTCGATGCAAGATGTCGAGGATGTAAAACCAATAGGGGCCACACTTGGCCGCCCACATTTAGCGGATGCTTTAATTAAAAATGGAATTGTGGCTTCGCGGGATGCGGCATTTGAAGAGTTGCTACATAACAATTCCCAGTTTTATGTTTCGCATTGGGCTCCATCACCGATCGACGCGATTAAAGCAATCGCGGCAGCTGGAGGGGTATCGATTTTGGCCCACCCATTTGCTGAAAAACGCGGACCGGTCTTAACTTTTGGTGAAGTCAGCGCACTTGCTACTGCTGGACTAAATGGAATTGAGCGAAATAAGCGGGACCAGGACGAAGCAGCCCACTCAAAAATCGATCAATTAGCCAGTGATCACAATTTAATTAAAGTCGGATCAAGTGATTACCACGGTTCGGCGCGCGCAAATCAATTGGGAGAAGAGCAAACTCCACTTGATCTCTGGGAGAATTTAGCAAGCAAGGCAAGGGGAGATGAGGTATTCACTCGATGAATGCGTGGACTTTCGGAGTGCAAGTATTTGTCACTCTTTTTGTAATTATGGATCCACCTGGGGTCGTTCCAATTTTTCTTGGTTTAGTTTCTCCATTCACTGAAAAGGAAAGACGGAAACTTGCAGTTAAAACTGCGATTGTTTCTTTTACGGTAATTATTACCTTCGCATTATTTGGCCAATTTATCTTGGGATATTTAAAGATTTCACTTCCGGCAATGCAAGGTGCCGGAGGGTTGCTATTGCTGCTGGTCGCACTTGAATTGCTGACTGGCAAAAATGAGAAAAAAGGTGAAGAACCCGGACATGGTGATGTAAATGTTGCTCTAGTTCCTTTGGGTACTCCACTACTTGCTGGTCCTGGCGCGATTGTGGCAACAATTATCTTTGTTAAGCAGATCGACGGCGTTGAAATGGGTATTGCACTCTTTGCCGCAATTGGAGTTTTGCATTTAGTACTTTGATTGCCCGAATTGCTGGTCTATTACTTGCTGCAATTGCAGTTCAAATGATTGCTAACTCAGTAACCGCATTTATTGCCGGCTGAAAATGCGAAAAATCTTATGAGTGATCAACCAACTTTTGAGGGTATGCCGACAAAGTTGTTTTCCTGCACTCCTTCAAGATTAGATACCTGGCTAGATTGCCCACGAAAGTACCGATATACCTACATCGATACTCCGCGGCCACCTAGAGGTGGTCCTTGGGCCCATGCCAGCATGGGGGCAGCTGTTCATAACGCGCTGCGTGAGTGGTGGACCAAACCACGAGAGGAGCGAACTACCCAGGTAGGCGAGGTGTTACTCACTAAGTTTTGGCGCACCGATGGATTTAAAGATGATGAACAAGCAGAAAGATCATTTGTAAGAGCCAAAGCCTGGATTACAAATTATTTAAAAACAGTTGATGTAAATGATGAACCACGAGGTCTTGAAAGAACGGTAAGTGCAACTACTGAAACTCTTTCACTCTCTGGACGCGTTGACCGGATCGATGAA
>RGZI01000040.1 GCA_010031635.1 Actinomycetota bacterium | reverse complement strand
CAAAATCGAAGTTTGTCCATCGACACCTGTGAAAGCTTTTGTACTGCGCGCTGTGATTCGACTTGGAGTACCAAGAACCATTGATGAGAATGAAACTGGATAAATTCCAAGATCAAATAACGCACCGCCGCCAAGTTCTGGCTTATACAAACGGAACTCTGGATTTGCTGGGAACCATTGGCCGTGATCTGCACGAACGCTGATGATTTCACCGAGCACTCCACTTTTAATAACTTCACGAACTTGAATCATATGTGGCAAAAACCTTGCCCACATAGCTTCCATTAACAACAAATTCTTTGAACGAGCAACACTGATCATCTCTGCTGTTTCTGCTGCACTCATTGCAAATGGCTTCTCACAAAGAACAGGTTTCCCAGCATTAAGGGCCAATATTGTGTCCCGCTTATGCATTGGATGATGGGTAGCAACATAGATTCCATCAACGGAAGGATCATTTACTAAAGATTCATAAGATGCATGACGGTTTGGCACATGAAACATATCGCCAAATTCATCAGCTTTAGCCTGGGTACGTGAACCAACTGCAACAACTTTGTGATCGGGTAACCGCTGAACATCTCTGGTGAATTGTTGAGCTATACCTCCGGTGCTTAAAATTCCCCAACGAAATGGCTCTTGACTCATTTTGTATCCTCTCTAGTGTTTTTACTAACTATTTTTTCGAACTAAGTAATGCTTGCGCTAAATCACTCCATAAATCTTCAACATGTTCACAGCCGACTGACATTCGAATCAAACTTTCTGGAACGGTATCTGGTTCTTCTGGATGCAACCGACGTCGTTCCCAAAGAGATTGAACTCCCCCAAGGCTTGTTGCATTGCTCCAAATTTTTGCGGCCGCTAAAGCTTTGTCGGCAGCTGCGGCTCCTCCATGGAATTCAATTGAGATCATAAAACCAAAACCTGGGTACCGTACCCGTGAAATAGCTGGATCTTTTTTTAATCGCTCCACCAAAATAGCGGCACTCTCACTTGCCTGTCGCAGGCGTAGCGGGAAAGTCCGCACACCACGAAGCGCCAACCATGCTTCGAAAGGCCCTGCGATTGAGCCGTGAAATTTGCGATGAACCAACAATTTTTCATAAAGATCTACCGATTTAGTTATAGCAGTACCAAGCAAAATATCACTGTGTCCAGAGATTGCTTTTGTGAGTGAGTGAATAACCACATCTGCGCCCATGTCTAGAGGCTTTTGGTTTAGCGGAGTTGCAAAAGTATTATCAACTGCTACTAATATTTTCCGCGTCCGTGCTGCGTCAATAAATTTTTGAACTTCAGCGACATCAAGTAATGGATTTGTAGGTGATTCAAAATAAAGCATTTGTGCACCATCGAGTGCCGCGATTACTTCATCAGTTTTTGTAATATCAACCCAGATTGGTTTTACCCGCCCCTTTTTTTCTAATTCTGCAATTAGCGCCCCGGTTCCTAAATATGAAGCAGTTGGGATCACAAATTTTCCGCCTCCAGGAATCAAATCCAAGACTGCAGTGACCGCTGCTAGTCCAGAGGCATAAATTAATGCTTGCCCATTTTCTAATTTTCCTAAGACAGCTTCAAGATCTTGCCAAGTTTCATTGTTATAACGTCCGTAATTATTTTCCCCACCGACGTAAAAAGTTGAGGAGAGTTGAATCCCACCATTAACTGCTGCACCTGGTGCGCGATCTGGGCGGCCACCGATAATGGCCTCAGTTTCAGGATGATATTTACTCACCCAGTGAGCCTATCTGAGGTGATTAACTCTTTGAAAGTAGGGCCATCGCCGCATTGTGCGCTGGAATTCCACTAACACCGCCACCGCGTTGACCACCAGCCCCGCCTAGGTAGATATGTGGGGTCCCACTTTGCGCGCCCCATTCACCAACCATGCTTTCATCAGTTGCAAATGGCATCGTTAGATCTGCATGAAAAATATTTCCACGTGGAAGAAAAATCTCCGCTTCTAAATCCAGTGGATTTTTTACTTCAAAGCATTTACTTCCATCTGAATTTTCGGCCAAGACAGTTTCTATCGGTTCTACTAAATATTGATTTAATCCATTTAAAATTCGTTGGGTTACCAAATTAGTATTTGCAACTCTATCCTTTTCAAAAAGTGCAGCAGGTGTATGGAGTGCAAACAAAGTCAAAGTATGCAACCCACTCTCTCCAACAATTGATGGGTCTGTAATCGAGTGACAGTACACTTCGGATGGAATGACATCAGGTAATAGATTTTGCTTTGCAACATTAAAAGCATTCTCAAGATCACTTAATCTCTCGTTTATGTGGAAAGTTCCACCAAATGCCAATTTGGGATCCACTCCAGATTTCAATTCTGGCAATTTCTTCAACAACATATTTATTTTGATCTGTGAGCCATCACGCAAATTTGGCTTTTGGTTTCCAAGAGCCGAAGCAAGAGCGGTGGGTGATGCAGTCCAAATTAAATCTCGCCCGGCGTAATTCATACCCGTTGAACTTTGCAACTCAACGCCTTTTGCATCGGGAAGTACTTTGGCAATTTTAGTATTTTTAATTATCTGAACTCCTGATGAGATAGCAACTCTTTCGAGTTCCTCAGCAAGTGCGCCCATGCCCCCCACAGGTACTTTCCACTCTCCGGTTCCATTGCCAATCAAGTGGTAAAGAAAACAGATATTTGCTTGCAAATCATCAACGGAGGTAAATGTTCCAATCAAAGCATCTGTCAGTACTACGCCTCTAACTAAATCATCTGAGAACCGCTCCCGCACGACTTGACCAATAGGTTGCTCGCAAATTTCATGCCATAACCGGTCACTTCCCAATTCACTTTTCAAACTTTTTACGGATGGAAGCGGTTCTAGCAAAGTTGGTGCAATCACTTCTGCAATAGATTCAACTTCACTATAAAACTTTTTCCATGCAAAAAAATCATGATCTGATCCGGTTAACCCTCTAAAAGATCCTTGCGAGAGTACTCCAACATTTCGCTCTACAAGCAAGCCGCAATCCTTGTTATCGCGAAAATCTGGAGTATAGGAAGAGATATGTCGAGATTTTGTGGTGAATTTAATGCCTAAATCTTTTATGATCTTATCGGGAAGCAATGAGACCAGATATGAGTAACTAGATAACCGAACGTCATGTTCTGGGAAAGTGCGAGAACTGATAGATGCACCACCCAGATGGTCTTTGCCTTCGATTAAAAGAACTGATTTTCCAGCTTTTGCAAGATAAGAAGCAGCAATTAATCCGTTGTGGCCACCACCAACAACTATCACATCATAAATCATGGCTAGAGAAGAGTTTTTATTCCGGAAAATGCACTTTGCAATATTTCAGCTGATGTTCCAAAATTAAGCCGTACAAAACCTTTACCTGGTTCACCAAAAGCTAAACCACTATTTACCGCAATTTTCGCGCGCTCTAATATTACAGCAGCGGGATCATCACCTAGATCCGTGGATCTGAAATCAATCCAAGATAAATAACTGTTATGTGGATTGCTTACTTTGAGTGGAGTACCACTAACTAATTCATCGATAAGTTTTTTATTTATTTCCAGTCGTGCTATTACGGAATCTAACCATTCATCTGAATCATTAAATGCGGCCACCATTCCGAACGCCCCCGTGATTGAGGCGCGATGATGAATACCCATTGCAAGCGGCGCTAAATCTTCCCGTAATTTTTCGCTTTGGGTATAAAAGAAACCACATTTTAATCCGGCTAAATTCCAAGATTTACTTGCCGAAGTAACAGTGATGCCGACTTCCCTGGCAGAATCGCTAACATTTAAAAAGGGGATAAATTTTCCAGACGTATATGTAAGTGGTGCATGAATCTCATCGCTAATAATTACAACACCGTAGGCTTTTGCCAATTCAGCAAGTTTAGTAAGATCTTCTTTTCCAAAAATTAATCCAAGTGGGTTGTGCGGGCTAGACATTAAGAAAAATTTTGCACCATCGGCAAAAGCTTTTTCGATAGCTTCGAAATCTAGACGCCAATTGCCATTTTCTTCAATTAACGGACGCTCATCAACTTCCAGATGTACTTCTTTGATCCAATAGGCAAAAGCAGGGTACACAGGGGTGGTAATCACAACACGATCACCAGGTTTTCCGAGCAATCTTAAAATTTCTACAATAACTACACCAACATCAGTCCCTAAATGCAGATGCTCAGGTTCTACTATCCAGTTCCATCTACGTTTTGCAAAAGCTGCAAAAGCTTCTGGCAATTCAGGAACCGCAGCCAAGTAACCTAAATCCGATCGTTCTACTAAATCGTGAAGAACTTTTTTAATTGAATCTGAAATCGGGAAATCCATCTCAGCAACTGGCAATGGAAGCACATCTGCTGGAAACGCCCGCCACTTCGCACTCTTACGTTGGCGAAGTTGAGCCAGAGAATCTGCCTCTATAGGTTTCATTTGGTTGATGGCACCCGGTGCACTTTATGTTGGGCGGCTTGCGCAAGCGGTCGCACTACCATCGAATCTATATTGAAGTGATGTGGAAGCATCACGCTCCACCTGATCGCCTCTGCAATATCTTCGGCTGTTAACGCGTCAACACCTTCATAAGTCTTGGCCACCCGTTCTACATCGCCACCGTAACGCACCATTCCAAATTCATCGGTCTTGACCATGCCCGGCGCAATCTCAGTGATCCGAATTGGCTCTCCACATAATTCCAGTCGCAGCGTTCTGGCGAGCGCAGTTTCACCTGCTTTTGCAGATGTATAACTACCACCATTTTCATAAACAATATGTCCGGCAGTTGATGAAATGATCACAATATGTCCACGGCCAAAACTCTTCATCATCGGAGTTATTGCGGCCACCATTCGAACTGATCCAACAACATTAACTTCATAAGTCTTCATCCAAAGTTCTGGATCTGCATCCGTTACGGCCAATCCGTCAAAAGCTCCACCAGCATTTGAAACCAGTATAGATACTGGTTTACCTTTTAAGTGGGCAGTTAATCCATCAATACTCTTTTGGTCAGTAACATCCAAAATAAAAGGCTCGATATTTGTATCTTCTTTCGCAAGCTCGATCAATCGATCTTCGCGGCGAGCAGCGGCGATCACGTGATAACCATTTTTTGCGAGCAGTCGTGCTGTTGCTGCACCGATCCCGCTACTTGCGCCGGTAACTACTGCATACTCTTTGGTAGACATCTTTATTACTCCTTTTTATGTGCGCCACGGGTTACTGAAAGGCTTACTGCTGTTGTGACAGCTAATGAGGCTGCTATCACGCTTAAACTTACTGCCAAAGAGATCTCAGGGATATGAATGCCAAGAATCGCATCAACTCCTACCCCATGGAAAGCTTCAAAAATTAACTTTACTCCTATGAAGCCAAGGATTATTGATAGGCCTTTTGATAGATAAATTAATCGCTCCAATAAACCACCGATTAAAAAGTAAAGTTGGCGCAACCCCATAAGTGCAAAAATATTTGCAGTTGTAACTATGTAAGCATCTTTAGTTAATCCAAATATTGCTGGGATCGAATCTAAAGAGAACACTATATTAGTCACCGCTAAAGCTACTAGAGCAATTCTAAAGGTGCTGGCTCCTCGATTGCGCAGAGCAGTAACTAGCTTGCCTTCTTTCCATTCTTTCTCTTCATCCACACTTTCAATAAATAGTTGGTATGCCGTATAAATTAAAAAAGCACCAAAGATAAAGAAGATGCTTGAAAACTTTGAAATCAACACTGCGCCGCCTGGAATAAATAAAGCGCGGATCAGAATAGTTAATAAAATTCCAATCAGTAATACCAGCTGTTGTCTTTCTTTTTCAACGCGAGTCCTAGATAAGATAATTACAAAGACAAAAATATTGTCTACCGAAAGTGCGTACTCAGTTAACCATCCTGCGAAAAACTCTTCACGACTTTGAGTAGATTTCCAAACTCCCAAGTAGTACCCGAAAATTATCGCGCCAACTATATAGAAAATGATCCAAGCGCCTGCTTCTTTAGTAGCAGTTGGTTTATTCCGATTTTTGATCGCCCAAAGCAGGTCAAGTGTTAGTACCCCAAGTAATCCAAGGATTGTAATAGCCCAAACTGTCGTAGTAGCCACTTCACTCCCCCCATAGATATCTGGCAAATTCTAGTTACGTTTTGAAGTAACCGCCAAACTTATTAGTGTGGTGACGCCTAATGCTGAAGCAATTACACCGAGACTTACCGCTAGCGATACTTCAGGGATGTGAAATCCTAAAATGTCATGAATTCCAATTCCATGTAGCGCTTCAATAATTAGTTTGAGGCCAATAAATCCAAGAATTATGGAAAGACCTTTAGATAGATAAATCAATCTATTTAAGAAATCTCCAAGTAGAAAATAAAGCTGACGTAATCCCATTAGCGCAAAAGCATTCGCAGTAAAGACAATATAAGGGTCTTTTGTTAAACCAAAAATAGCTGGAATCGAATCTAGGGCGAATAAGACGTCTGTCGTTCCAACGGCAACTAGGGCAATTTTAAAAGTTGACGCTCCTCGAGCTCTCAGAGAGGTAATTAATTTACTTTCCTTCCACTGCTCGTCTTCATTATCTGCTTTCTCCGAAGCCAAATGCCAAGCTGTGTAAAGCAAGAAGAGTCCGAAGACGAAAAATATTGCAATAAATCTGTGAATCAAAGCCGCGCCAGCTGCTATAAATGCGCCGCGAAGTACCAGCGCCATGATAATTCCCCAAAGTAAAACAAGTTGGGCTTGAGTTTTATCAACTTTTAACTTGGTAAGAATAATAATAAAAACAAATACATTGTCTACTGAGAGAGAATATTCAGTTAACCAACCAGCAAAAAATTCACTATGTGATGCTGGATTATTACTGGTGCTTAGGGTCGCACCAAATATTATTGCGCCTAAGATATAGAAACTAATCCAAATTCCAGCTTCTTTTGTGGAGGTAACTTTAGATCGATTCTTTACCGCTAATGCTAGATCCAAAGCAAGCACAGCTAGCAAAATCACAATCGTTATAACCCAAACGCTAACTGGTGTCATTTCTCTCCTGGTAAGTAATGGTGGCTAAGTCTAGAGTAGGTAAATGCTAATTTCAGCACGGAAAATGAAATCAATAAGTGCAACTATCTGTGAGATTGATCCGAAATTCGAGGCGGTAGTTTCAATCAATCCACTTTGCACAATTGGCCGAGCAGATTCTGAAGAGAGTAATTTTCAATCATTGGTTTCATCTGTAGTCTCCCAGCAATTATCAGGGAAGGCGGCAAGCACAATCCATGGGCGGTTACAAGAATTAGTTGGTGGTGAAATAACACCACAAAAAATTGAATTGCAATCTGTCGAGAATCTTCGTGCAGTAGGACTTTCTGGTGCAAAAACTAAAACTATTTTAGGACTAACAGATTCAGTGATCTCTGGGTTGCCAATCGAAGAGTTGCATAATTTTGAAGATGCAGAAATTCTAAGATTACTAACTGAAATCTGGGGAATCGGTGAATGGACGGTGCACATGTTTATGATCTTTCAAATTGGTCATTTAGATATCTGGCCCACAGGCGACCTTGGAGTTCGAAAAGGTTGGGAATTGATTCACAACTCACGGAAAGAATTAACTCCAAAAGAGTTAGGAGTTAAGGGAGAAAAATTGCGACCATATCGAAGCGTTGTGGCTTGGTACTGCTGGCGTGCATTGGATAATCGTTAATCATTCAACTCTAAATCTAGCGATACTGAATTTATGCACCATCTTTGATTTGTTGGGACTTCATAACCTTCACCTTCAAAAACATGTCCTAGATGCGAACCACAGGCAGCACACCTAACTTCAGTGCGTTTCATTCCCATAGTGAAATCAGAAATCAGTTCTACGGCATCATCTTCTTTTGGGGCATAGAAACTTGGCCAGCCACAACCTGAATGAAACTTTTCCTTGCTTGTGAAAAGTTGTGCAGAACAAGCGTTGCAACGATATATACCTGAACGTTCTTCATCTGTGTATTTACCCGTAAATGGACGCTCAGTGGCTGCTTCTCGTAAAACTGAATAAGAAATTGGATCTAGCTCTTCTTTTAATTTCTTCTCATCGAGAACTACTGGATAATTCTTGGGACTAGATTTTTTCATGAGCAGTTTCAGGAAATGCAATTCCAGTTGTGGAATGACAATCGTATCCATTTGGATTTTTTTCTAAATATCGCTGGTGGTACTCTTCAGCAAACCAAAATTCAGGCGCTGGTAAAATTTCAGTGGTAATTTTTGAAAAACCATTTTTCGTTAACACTTCTTGATATTCGAAAAAAGTTTTATGAGCGATTTCCTTTTGTGCTTCGGTGGTATAGAAAATCGCACTGCGATATTGAGTGCCAATATCTCCACCCTGGCGATTTAAAGTTGTTGGGTCATGCATATTCCAAAACTCTTTTAGTAATTCCAGATAGGTAAGTTGTGTTGAATCAAACTCCACCATCACGACTTCAGCGTGACCTGTTGCCCCAGTGCAAACCTGCTCATAAGTTGGGTTTGCCCTTTGGCCACCCATATAACCAACAGCGGTATTTGAAGTTCCGCTCATCCTCCAAAAACGCCTTTCAGCGCCCCAAAAACAGCCTGTACCAAAGTACGCCTTACTCAATGATTGGCTCATAATTGCTAACTCTGCCATATGAGTTCAGAGCGCACACTTTGGGCTGATAACCTGATCAATTAGTTGCCCCCGTAGCTCAGGGGATAGAGCACCGCCCTCCGGAGGCGGGTGCGCAGGTTCGAATCCTGCCGGGGGCACCAGATATAAAGATATATGTCGGATATGTGAGAGGGATTACCACTCTTCATATCAAAATGTCCTTGAACTGGACCAAATTGAGCGCGACAATACTCACTTGAGTGCCGCATACTCTTTTGAAGCATTTAAATATGTTGAATTACAACGCTCGATAATTGAACGAGACAAGGCGGTGGTGAGCCATGATGGATTGGCGCCATGAGGCAGCCTGCCGCGATGAAGATCCCGAACTTTTCTTTCCAGTAGGAAATACCGGTCCAGCGCTTTCCCAAATTGAAGAAGCAAAAGTAGTTTGTGCGCGTTGCACTGTTACCGCTGATTGCCTTAAATGGGCATTAGAGAGCGGGCAAGAAGCTGGCGTATGGGGTGGGTTATCTGAGGATGAGAGACGTGCTCTTAAGCGTAGAGCTGCTCGTAATCGGGCACGTGGAATTGAAAATCCAAATCCTTTTGAAAATCTAGAAAACCGTTAATCGAATAACTGCTTTAGTTCCAGTTGGAAGATTTTTACTTATATTTAACTCTCCGGCCAACTCATTGGTTGTTAACGTTTGAACAATTTGTAATCCAAGAGTTGTGGAAGTCAACATTGAAAAATTCTCAGGCAATCCCGAGCCATCATCGATAACTTCGATAAGTAATTCTTGATCATTTCTACTAACTGAAACAATTAATTGTTTCCCGGTATTTACTAAACCGTGCTCCAGCGCATTTTGAATCAATTCAGTAAGTATTAAAGCTAACGGCGTTGCAATCTCAGGACGTAAGTTTCCAAATTTTCCAATTCGTGAAATTTCCACACCTTCTCGGCGGGTGCCGACATCTTTTAATCCAGATATCAATCGATCTAACACGTCGTCAAATACAACAACTTCCTGAGCACTGGTCGAAAGAGTCTCGTGCACTAATGCAATTGAGGCGATACGTCTGACCGCTTCTTCAATTGCTGCTTCGGCTTGCTCATTGTCGGAACGTCTTGCCTGAAGCCGCAAAAGCGCAGAAACTGTCTGAAGATTATTTTTTACTCGGTGATGAATCTCACGAATCGTTGCATCTTTTGAGATTAACTCCTTGTCGCGCCTACGAAGTTCTGTGACATTGTGTACTAAAACTAATGAACCGATTCGGTCCGCTCCTGCGACAAGCGGAAGTATGTAGAAATCAACCGTTCCTTGCTTATTCTCTAGCTCTACCTCTCGCGCATTTTTCCCACTCAAAATTATTTGCCAGGATTCATCGCGCGGCAGTCGAGCCGAACTTTCGCTTAATAACTCTTCTGCAATTAATCCAAGATTTTGTAACTCAAGATCACCCTGTAAACCTAACCGCCTAAAAGCTGAAATCGCATTTGGGCTAGCAAAAGTAACCATTCCATTTACATCTAATCTTATTAGACCATCTCCCACACGAGGAGTTACTTCAGAAGCGAGTGCTTCAATTGGGAATGATCCTTCTTTTATCATTCGTGCTAAATCATTAGCAGTCTCTCGATAAACTCCTTCGAGTCGACCAGAAGATCTCGAGAGTTCGGCATTTCTATGCCGTGAGATGACAGCAATTACTCGGTCATCATTTACAACTGGAATACTTTCTTCTTTGATTAAAATTTCCCCAACTAATTCAGGCTCGCCAACTAAAAATATTTCGCCTTGAGAAAGTGCTGAATCTATTCTTGCGCGTTGTCCCCACCGAACTCTGTTGCCAATCAAATCTCGGGGATGAACTGTGGCTGCGGTGGTTGGTCGCATCTGTGCGATTACTACATGTCCCTCAGGCCAACTATTCACTTTTTCGCGAATTGGAACCCAAAGCAATAAATCAGCGAATGACAAATCGGCCAACAACTGCCACTCTGCAATCAAAGATTGCAATCTCTTTAGATCTGAATCACTTAGTGCACTAGCACTCGTCAACTCTTCAATGCCTGACATCTTTAACCTACTTGCCCTTTTAAATATAAATCAATCTCTTGGGTGGCAAACCATTGCAACTCATCATCTCCAGGCAGTGAAAGTAAAAGCGAATCAACTTCATCGATTGCTATCGGTCTGCTGAGGGTGATCTCTCCATTTACACCTTGTTCAGTATCTTTCCTTGGCAACTCGACTGCCAACACATAGCCATGTGAATTTTGATCACTGCCGCGCGAAAGATCACGCGCACGTTCACTGGCTTCGTACTCCAACTCTTCCTCGGATAATTCAATATCGAATTTATCTGGAACTGCAACCCCTGCTGTAATCGTTATTAGACCTGTACTCACCAAAGTTTCAAGATGGGAGCGTGTGGCAGGCAGGTAGATTCGCATCTGCACAGCCTACAGAATTACCATTCACGTTGGTTGTGCTTCAGGAATGGAGCCGCTTGAGTAGCGCTGATTGCGAAGCGGCTTTACTGCCTTTAACCTCACTTATGAGCACGCCATCTCTAACGCACTCCGCAAAAAGTCGGTCAGCTCTGGGCAAAAATAGAATATCTGAATCACCCGATATCGCTAATTGATTCTTTATCTGCAGATTTGATTTGGCATTGGCATTAGCTTTAGATTTATTTACGACGATTGATATTTTGGCAGGATTATTAAGATCTTGAATGTAGTTAAACATCAACTTTAACCTTAGTAAAGAAAAAATATCAGCTTGACCAATGAGAAAAATCTTTTCGGCACGACTAATAAAATATTTTTGTAAAAGTGACGCCTCTTCGAACTCGAATATGCCACCATCTATTACGATCTGTGTGTATTGCTCTTGGCATTTTCTTCTTAGCGCTGCCCAATTTTGGGGAGTTGTAATTTCGTTTCTTGCACGAACGAGAGGATTACAAAGCAAATCATAATTTGGCCGAATAGTGATAGCAGTAGAGATAGATCTATCTCT
>RGZI01000039.1 GCA_010031635.1 Actinomycetota bacterium | reverse complement strand
ATCTCTGAGCTAGTAATGCATCCTTTTTTGCATCTCCAAAAGCATGGAGTTTAATTGCTGGATAGCCAAGAGAGAGGCACTGATCGGCGATATCTAAAAATTCTTCAATACTCGAATAGGTAACAGTTGATGCGTAGGCCTGAATCGACTCACGAAAGCCGCCGAGTAGTTTATAAATCGGCAGTGCAGCTTGTTTTCCGGCGATATCCCATAGGGCAACGTCAATAATATGTGCCATATTAGGAGCAAATCTCTCTATTCGATCGAGCTCCCACACACGCTCCCATAGATATTCGCGTTGAAGAGGGTCTTGCCCGATTAACTCGGCTCTAAATCGCCGATCTACATAGTCCTTCAAAATTACACCTCGTGGAGCCGAGGCGAATCCAGTAATACCGGCATCGGTTTCGATGACCAGCCACCCACCGGTGGTGGCAGGATCAGAGCCAGGTAGATTCTTGCGCCATACAAAGGCCGGGCTAAAGCCAGGGTTTTCTACAAGCACAACATGGACATTGGTTATCTTCATGCCTGCCTACCCCTTCCTGGCCTGGTTTATAACTTCTTTATAACGCTTACTACACCTACCTTGGTAGCTCCAGAAACCCCAAAAAATCTTTTCGGAAATACTATACGAAATAGTATTTCACACCCTAGTATCTATGCAACTGGTCCAGTCGGCAAGACCTTGCAGACACCAGAAACGAAATGGGGGATACCTTGAAGAAGAAGTACTCATGGGTTGCCGTAGCTGGTGCTGTAGCAGTTGTTGGTGCAACTCTCACCGCAATGCCGACACAGGCAGCAATTCCAAGCATCACCATATGGGCAGATGCTCCTCGACTACCTGGAGCAAAACTCTATGCACAGATCATGAAGGGTAAGGTCAATGTCAAAGTTGAGCTTCACGATGTTGCAGACCTAGTCCAGAAAGTTGCACTCTTTAATCGAGTAAAGAAGGGTTGGCCTGACGTAGTATTTGGCAACCCAAACGACGTGGCAGTACTGCAAGGCGCAAATAATGTGCTTCAACTTGATAAGTATGCACCTGCCTCTTTTTGGGCTGATATGAAGGATGGAAACTCCTGGTGCCGTGGATCTGATGGTAAGACTTATTGCGTCAAGAATGACCTAGCACAAACAGTACTGTGGGTTAACACAAAGTTAATGAAAGATTTCGGGTATACGGTTCCAAAGACAATGGATGACTTCGCCAAAATTGGCGCAGATATTGCAAAGAATCATCCAGGATATTCACTCGGATCTCTTGGTAACCTAGGTATGTATTCGTCATTTCTTTGGCCATCACAATGTCCGGTCAATCAAGCCACAGGTGCCAATGTTGTAAAGATTTCTCCCAAAGATTCTAAGTGCACTCGTGCAACCGCACTAGTACAGCCAATGATTGACTCCGGGGTTCTATCTACCGAAGCCCCTTGGGATGCCGAATTTCTTGCCAAGTATGGAAAACCTAACAAGGTTGTAATGACTATCGGACCATCATGGTTCGGCGAGTTCGTTATTCGTCCTGCTGAATCATGGGCTGTTCCTGCTGGACAGATAACAGCTAAAGCAATGCCTATGTGGGCTGGTGAAAAAGTCAACTACTCAGGCGAATGGGGCGGCGGAATTTACACAGTTTCACCTCATTCAAAGTATCCAAAGGAAGCTCTGGCATTTGCGATCTTTATGGTTAGTGACAAGCGAAATGTTGTCACAGTAAAGAATCCTGATGGCTCGACAGGTGCCCCTACATTCCCGGCCTCTAAGATCGGTAATGCTCTGTGGAAAGCAAAGATCTCTGCGGATAAGTATTATTCAGAAGATCCGTATCCAGCGATGCTTGAACAGTCAACGAAGATCTTTCCTCTAGAAAAACCAGTGAGCTACGATTCAAATGCTGCCATGGAAGGCACTCATTCGAATGAGTTGAGAAAAACTCTGAAGGCACAAACTGCTTTGGACGCTTTCGCAACCTATGTAACTAATCTCGCAAAGCAAGTAGGATACAAAGTTACTCAGTAATTAGTTCAACGATATAACCAAGTTAGCCGCCTCAACGGCTAACTTGGTTATATCTATTCATACCATTGCCAAAGGCGAAAGTTTATAAAAAATTCTGAGAGAATTTAGGAACAAATAATGAAAAAGCACTTTGGACATCGATTTAAGAACTTACATATGTGGTTGATGCTGGCGCCGTATCTTTTACTACTACTAATTTTTGGTGCTATTCCAGTTGTGATGGCAATCCTGGAAGTGCCACATGAGTCTCGCACTAACCCAGATGGTGGATGGGATGCTTTTAATATCGTGCTACATGACTTTAGATTCTTGCCAGCGGTCAGGCACGTATTAGGTTTTATGGCGATTTTTGTTCCTCTAACAATAATTTTTGTGATTGGAATGGCACTGATGCTTGATCTAAAAATCTCTCAGTGGAAGAAGTATTTACGCCTCGCTTACATCATTCCTGCCGCCATTTCCGGGCCTGTGGCAGTCCTAGTTTGGTATGCAATTTTGCAACCTACCATAAGCCCTTTTAAGGGACCTTTAAAATTTTTCCACTTAACTTCAAATACTCAGATTTGGCAGACCAAGAATCTGGTCTTCATTTTCGCTTTAATGGCTTTTTTTGCGGTGTGCGGCTACTGGATTTTGATTCAGTATGGTTCGCTACAAGGCATATCGACTGAAGTGATAGAGGCAGCGCGTGTAGATGGGTGCTCGGCTCTTCAACTTGCTTTCCGAATCAAACTTCCTTTGATCAAAAAATACATTATTTATATGGGAGTTCTCATTTTTGCCGGAGGTCTTCAGTTATTTGTTGAACCCGAATTGTTGAACAAAGGCGCCTACCAAGGGATTGCGGAAGCATGGTCACTGGATCAACTTTCATTTGAATTAGCCTTCACCACCGGTGATTTTGGCGGAGCGGCAGCGCTTTCGTTGCTGCTCCTGTTTCCAAGTTTACTGGGAGCCCTCATTGTTATCTTTAAGACTGACATGTTTGAAGAGGCTGAAGTAACATCCAAGAAAGGAGAGAAGTAGATGTCCATGCTCACTAAATATTTTAAGAGCTCTAAATTACGTCAGGAAAACCCTATTGCTGGATTTTTTATCAATGCTTGGTTAATTTTTTTTGCATTTGTTAGCATTATTCCAATGATTTGGCTATTAGTTACTCCATCAAAAAATGATGCTGATGTTACTAATCGTCATGCACTTTCTTTTGGTCAGTTTAGTGGTTATAAAAATGCTTGGGATAACCTACAATTTTTTGATGAAGGTGTAATTTTTAGATGGCTACTTAATTCCATTTTGTATACAGTCACTATTGTAATTATTGCGACTGTTACAGCAACTTTAGCAGGATTTGCACTTTCAGCCTCAAGTATTAAGTTCAAGAAGTCAATTTTGATTTCGACTCTCATCACAATGCTTGTACCACCAATGGCACTTGTAGTCCCAGTCTTTGTTTTAGTGGATAAGTTGAGTTTGATGGATAACCCTCTTGCAGTAATATTTGTTTCATCACTATATCCTTTCGGAGTATTTTTATCTTATATCTATTTCACAACTACAATCCCACGAGAACTTTATGAAGCTGGTCGTATTGATGGTTGTAATGATTTTAAACTTTTTACGAAAATTGCCCTTCCACTTTCATGGCCACTAGTTTCATTACTGGCATTTTTTGCTTTTATTGGCAACTGGGCGAATTACTTTTTGCCGTACATACTTCTTCCTTCGAGCGTGAACTACACACTTCCAATAGGGCTAGGCTTTCTTTTTTCTGCTACTCCAGCAATTAATCCATCTGTGGGTGCCACGTCTGTACCAATTTATAAGCCAGAGATTGCATTAGCAGGTGTCCTTATCGCACTTCCAATCATGATTGTTTTTATGATTTCCCAAAAACGTCTCGTCCGGGGAATGCTCTCAGGGTCAATCAAAGAGTAATTATGTATCACGACACATTAGTAAAACTAAGAACTGGTTTAGAGATTTCCCAGTTTGGATTAGGTACGGCAACTTTTGGAGGTCTTTACACGTCAATGACTGACGAAGATGCAATATCAACGGTCGAAACGGCACTTCATCTTGGCATTACCTACATAGATACAGCGCCACATTACGGTAAAGGCAGTGGAGAGAGACGTTTGGCTAAGGCACTTTCAAATAAAAATAATTTTCATCTATCCACGAAAATTGGAAGATTATTGATACCAGCTGTTGATATCCTGGATTTCGAGTTTGCTGATTCCGATACGAGTGTTGTTAGACAGTTAGATTATTCAGCATCTGGGGTAGAGCGATCTATAAACGAGAGTCTCGAACGACTTGAGATGGATCATGTTGATATTGTTTATATTCATGACCCCGAAAATCTAAGCTATATCGATCAATGTATTGAAGAGGCTTATCCAGCGTTGGAAAAAATGCGTAATGAAGGTCTTATCAAGGCAATTGGTGTTGGAATGAACGAGAGCGCAATTTCAACTCGTTTCGTAAATGAAACAGATATTGATATGGTTTTGATTGCCGGTCGATACACGCTCCTTGATCAATCTGCTGCAGAGGATCTCTTACCGGCAGCGCTAAAGCGAGGCGTCGATATTATTGCCGCCGGGGTTTTGAACTCTGGAATTCTGGCAAATCCTGTTGTTGGGGCAACATTTGATTATGCCCCGGCGTCTCCTCAGATGCTCGCAAAGGCATTGAAGATAAAAGACATTGTGGATAGTTATGGAATTTCTTTGACGAGCGCGGCGTTGCAATTTCCTCTACGTCATCCCAGCGTCAAAGGCGTCCTCGTTGGTTGCAGGAGCAGTCAAGAAGTCATTGATAACACGGCTGCCTTTGACACTCTCATTCCAGAACATGTCTGGCGAGACCTTGCAGACAGTTATTTAGAATCGTAGAGCGCTGCCTATGCCAATACATCATCAAGCAGAGGCGTTTTTAGCCCGGGGAGCGGCTGCGGGTTTGCCACATTTAGTCGATCAAGGAATTTATGTGGCGCGCTGCTATTCGCATGCAGAACCAGATTTAGGTGGAGCGCTCAACCCACGTGTTGCAATTCGAGATGCTTTCTTTACTTCTAGCACGGCCGATATTCCAATACATATCTATATACCACAAGGCTCTGGTCCATTTAGCGCATTAGTTTATTTTCATGGAGGGGGCTGGGTCTTTAATTCTGTTGGCAAATATGATGCCCAATTAGGTGACATGGCCGAAAAGATAAACTCTGTAATTATCTCTATTAATTACCAGAAAGCTCCCGAGCATAAATTCCCTATCCCCTTTAATGATTGTTATGAGGGCCTTGAATGGGTTGTTGCTCATTCCAAAGAGCTCAACATAAATACTGCGAAGATTGGAGTAGGCGGCGATAGTGCAGGTGGGAATTTGGCATCTGCCGTTGCATTAGCAGCTCGAGATCGGGGCACAGTCAAATTGGCTTATCAGTGGCTTGTATACCCATGTAACGGACCAGAGTTTGTGGATTCTCCAGATGTTCCAAACGCTCTTAATTATGGACTTGATCAACGCGGAATGAAGTGGCTTTGGGATCAGTACATAACTCCATCAGATCGAGCTAACCCATATGCCGCACCACATGCTGCAAAGAATTTTACTGGATTACCTCCAACAGTAATGATTACTGCCGAGTTCGATGTACTGCGATCGGATGGGATTGCATATCGGGATAAATTAATCGCGGCGGGTGTATCGGTAGCCTATAAAGATTGCCCCGGCATGATTCACGGTTTCTTTAACCACGGCAAGTACATCGACGAAGGAATTAATATACGTACATACTTTGCCGATGAAATTAACCGAATTCTTGGAGGATAGATGACCGTCACCGAACTAAAAGGAATGACGTGGGATCACCCTCGGGCCCTTAATTCTCTAGTCGCATCCAATGACCTCCTCAAGTCCAGCTTGGGTATTAGCATTTCTTGGGATGCACGCTCACTACTTGCCTTCGGCGATCAACACATCTCCGAGTTTTATAAAGACTATGACTTAATGATTATTGATCATCCACATGTCCCAGATGCGGTACATGCAGGCGCAGTGCTCCCATTTGAAGAGTTATTAAGTGCAGATGAATTAGCGATTCTGGCCAGGACAAGTGTTGGACCCTCTCATGATTCCTACTTCTACCAGGGGAAGCATTGGGCGCTAGCGATAGATACTGCGGCACAAGTGAGTGCATTTCGACCAGATATGTCTGATGCATCTCCAGTTTTTTGGTCGGACGTTTTAGACCTTGCCAAGACAGGGAAATTATTATGGCCATATAAGCCAGTGGATGCATATAGTACTTTTGCAACTTTGATGGCACAAAAAGGCGCACCTCTCGCAGCTAGCAAACTATTTATTGAAGAAGATACTGCTTTAGAGGTTCTTTCAATGCTGGTAGAGCTTGCGGCGCTAGTCCCTGATTTTTGTAGCAAAAGTAACCCTATTGACATCGCAGAGGAGTTAAGTAGTGGTGATACCTATAGCCATGGAATCTGTCTCTATGGGTACAGCAACTATTCACATACTGGATTTAGGAAACACCGTTTGGTTTATGAAGATGTCCCTTCCTTTGATGGACTAGCAAGTGGTTCTCAAATTGGCGGAGCAGGTATCGCTATTTCTAGTACAACTTCTAATCCTACGGCTGCCTCACGAGCTTCGCTTCTGCTCAGTCTTCCAGAGATTCAGTCAACTACATATGGGCTCAGTGGAGGGCAGCCAGGTAACCTAATGGCTTGGAAGAACCATCGTCTGAACGAAGTAACTGCCGGCTTTTACAGCAATACATTACGAACACTCGAGCGATCTTGGGTACGGCCTCGTTTGTTAGGTTGGCCCGATGTACAATTTCAAATCTCGCTTGTAATTCATAAGGTGCTTATGGAGTCAAAGTTCAATAAAGCCACAGTAAATCAGATTGCTGGGCTCTACTCGAGATATATAAAGGAGTAAGAAATGAAACGCTATTTTGAGGAATATGAATTAAACACAGTTCAAGTAAGTATGGGTCGCACAATTACTGAAACAGATATCGTTCTACATGCTGGCCAGACAGGTGACTTCTACCCTCATCACATGGATGCTGAATGGTCTAAAACACAGGTATTCGGTGAGCGCGTGGCATATGGCACCTTGGTCCTCATCGTTTCAGTTGGACAGTTGGCTCGGGAGATGAATGAAGTGGCTTTCAGCTATGGTTATGACAAGGTGCGCTTCATCGCTCCAGTATTTATTGGTGACACTATTACTTCTCGGGCTGAAATTGTTGGGAAGCGTGAACACCCAAAGCGCGGTAATGAATATGGCATGATAGATGAGCAGGTTAGTGTTACGAATCAAAAAGGTGAAGTTGTTTTGGCGTTTATTCATGTTTATATGGTAAGTCGAAAGCAATAATGAGTAAGTCAGTTCTCGATCCACGCGTTCGCACAGCAATGGTGAGCGACTCCTTAGATTTAGTTGGCGTTCGTAATAATGTTATGAACTCATCAATTCGTGCATTGCGCCCAGAGATGCGAGCAGCAGGAATCGCTACAACCATTGAATTTGAGCCAAGTACTGAGTTTGATCAGAGGAATCCTTACGGTGCAGCAATTGATTTTCTTGATGGGCTGCAGTCGGGTCAGTTAGCAGTTGTTGCAACAGGTGGCAAGGAGTATTCAGCCTTTTGGGGTGAGTTATTTAGCGCAGCAGCAAAGGGTCGAGGGGCAACTGGCATGGTCTGCGATGGTCCATTGCGAGACACCGAAGCCATAGCAGGGCTGGGTTTCAGTGTCTTTGGTGCATCGATGCGCCCCATTGACTATAAGGGGCGTATGCGTGTTGCATCGGTTGGAACTATCGTCACATGCGGTGGTGTACAGGTACATCCAGGGGATGCTGTAATTGCAGATGCTGATGGTGTTGTCGTAGTGCCTAAGGTTCATATAAATCGTGTCTTTGAGTTAGCTAACGCTCGTGCTCAGAGCGAAAAAAGTGTTTTGACGGATTTACTTGCAGGAAAGTCAGTGCGAGAAGTATGGGATGCCTACGGTGTTCTGTAATTTTACAGAGAAAGAGGTGTAAGTGATGGCTGTGAAGAAGTTAATAGATGCACATCAACATTTATGGATGATGAGCGAGCGTGAATATAGTTGGATTGCCCCTGAATATGGGCCACTTTTCGATGATTTCAGCCCCGAGCGCCTAGCCCCTGAGATAGAGGCATCTGGCGTAACAGCCTCTATTCTTGTACAGGCAGCCGATACGTATGATGATACTTTCTATATGCTCGACGTAGCTGCACACTCTGACTTTGTTATCGGTGTCGTTGGTTGGGTGCCATTTGAGCGATCAAATGAAGCGCGCACTGCAATAGAGCTCTTTGCCAAGAACCCTTACATAAAAGGCTTTAGAAACTTGTCACATGACTATGGCAATCCGAAGTATGGTTCAGATCCAGCGTGGATTCTGCGCCCAGAAGTTTTGGAGAGTATCGGGCATATTGAAAAAGCTGGGTTGAGCTTTGACTATGTAGCAATCAATAGCGATCACATCAAAAATCTACCTATCATTGCAAGGAAGTTTCCTCGTTTAAAGATTGTGATAGATCATTTTGCAAAGCCAGATATCGCTGGCAAAGTTATGGAGCCATGGGCATCACTTATGTCAGAGTGCGCAACATATCCAAATATCTATGCAAAGTTATCAGGGCTTAATACCGCATCATCGCCTGAATGGAGTTATTCGGATTGGCAGCCATATGTTGATCACATAGTCAAAGTTTACGGGGCGAATCGTACGATGATGGGTGGTGATTGGCCAGTATGTATCTTGTCTGGAGATTACTTGAAGGTCTGGAAAGCCCAATTAGATGTCATTTCTAGATTCTCGGAATCTGATCAAGATTGGCTTTGCTATAAGACCGCCGAAAAGTTCTACAGCCTGTAATAACTAGCCAAGGAGATACAAGTGCAACGTTTTGCTTCAGTAATTGGAATTAAACCGGAAAACCGGGCAGAATACGAACGCCTGCACGCAGCTGTTTGGCCGGATGTATTAGCCCAAATCGCCAAGAGCAATATACGTAATTATTCAATTTATCGATATGGAGAGCTACTTTTTTCATACTTTGAGTATGTAGGTAATGATTTTGATGCTGATATGGCAAAAATGGGTGAAGATCCAACGACACAAAAATGGTGGGATGTTTGCAAACCATTACAAACTCCAGTAAGTGATCGCGCTCAAGGCGAGTGGTGGGCGGCAATTCCAGAGGTCTTTCACGTTGAGTAAAAAATCCGATCTTCCATTAGACGGGGTCCTTGTTTTGGATTTTAGTCAGTTTTTGGCTGGACCAGTCGCAGCGATGAGACTTGCCGACTTGGGTGCGCGAGTTATTAAAATCGAGCGACCAGGTGTCGGAGATATTGGCCGCACTTTGGCATTTGCCGGTCTAGCAAGTGACGGGGACACCCTCTCTTTTCATATGATGAATCGTAATAAAGAGAGCTATGCGGCTGATCTTAAGAACTCACAAAACCTGCACGACGTATGGAAGCTAGTGGAAAAGGCAGATGTCATTATTCAGAACTTTCGTCCAGGAGTTATTGAGCGGCTTGGCCTGGGTTATGAAGAGGTTAAGAAGCGAAACCCCCGCATTATTTATGGAAGTGCCACAGGGTATGGATCGACTGGACCATTTAAAGATCGACCAGGACAAGATTTGTTAGCTCAATCAATCTCAGGGCTACCTTGGCTCAACGGTAAAGCCGGTGATCCGCCAGTCCCAGTTGGATTAGCCGTCGCAGATATTTTTACTTCAACGCATTTAGCACATGGTATAACTGCACTTCTATTACGCCGCGAACGAACTGGTTTAGGCGGTCTAGTTGAATCAAGCCTGCTTGAATCAATGTTAGATCTACAGTTTGAGCTTATTACCGCTAATCTTTTTGATCCAAACGTAATAGTCAAACGAGGTAGTGGAGCGCATGCATTTCTTCCAGCGCCTTATGGAATCTATCAAACATCGGATGGATACATGGCAATAGCGATGACACCGATTCCACCTTTGGGCAAACTTCTCAGTATCGATTTGAATAAGTATGAAGATCCTAAGAGTTGGTGGAGCAAACAGGAGGAAATTACAAATATCCTTTCAGTGCAGCTCGCAACCCAGAGCACTGATCACTGGTTAGAGATTTTAGATGCTGCCGATATTTGGTGTGCCCCAGTTTTAAGCCTGCCAGAGTTAATCGCTCATGATGGTTTTAAAGAGCTAGATATGACGCAAACAGTGACCCGTAGGTCAATCGATGGCTCAGAAGAAATTGCAATTAAGACCACACGCTCACCGATCCGAATCGATGGGCATCCCGTAAAGAGTTCAAAGGGTGCTCCTCACGTGGGGGAAGATACTGAAAAAATCCGCCAAGAGTTTGGGATGTAGAAAGGCTAAGAAAATGAAGAATCCAAATCCAGATCCGATTGCACGCTATGAGATTCCAGTATGGAACCAGGATGTTCAGCTCTATGAGGATTATCAGGTGGGAGCGGTCGATCGTTCTCTGCGCCGAACCATTTCCGAGGGCGAAGTCATGCTCTTTAACTCTCTTGTACTAGACATGCATCCATACGTTGGTGACGATATCTGGGCACGCGAACAGGGCCTTTTCAAGCGCCGACTGGTTCCGGGAGCGATGGTATTTAGCTACGGTTTAGGTCTTTTTGCTCATAATAATGTCAATACTTTTAGTTATGGCTACGACAAATTGCGCTTTATAAAGCCAACATTTATTGGTGACACTATTTATGGAATGCGTACACTTTTAGAGAAGACCCCTAAGTATGAGAATATGGGACTATTTAGAGTTAGCTATGAAATATTTCGAGCAGATAATGAAGAGTTAGTGCTCTATACCGAACACCTTCAAACTGTTCTTTATCGAACATCTCAAGCTGAAAATATTGCAGCCCAGGTCAAGGATTAGATCATGATTGATCAATTTAATGTAGTGGCCAATGCAGTTTTACTGGAAGTGCTGCCGCAGCATCGCAAGAGGATTGGTATCTGCGGGGCTGGCGGAATAGTTGATAGTGCGCACCTGCCGGCATATAAGAAGGCTGGCCTTGAGGTAGTTGCAATCTTTGATACCGATAACGCTAAAGCTCAAGATGTGGCAAAGCGCCACGGTATACCTACCGTTTATAAGACACTTGGCGAGCTTCTATCTGATGCAAATGTGGAGATCGTAGATATCGCAGTTCCAGCAGATGCCCAGCCTGAGATTTTTGCTCAAGTTGCAGCGGCAAAGAAACATATCTTGGCTCAGAAGCCATTTGCGACGACCGTTGCTCTAGGTGAGGCGATGGTCAAGCAAGCCAAAGAAGCTGGAATTATTGCAGCTGTTAATCAACAACTTCGCTTTGAAGAAGGTGTTGCTGCAGCCCATAAAATGGTTGAACTTGGCTGGATCGGAACCGTTAGCAACTTCTCGATAAATGTAAATTTAATTACACCGTGGGAGCTCTGGCCTTGGGCTAAAGATCTTGATCGCCTTGAAGTTATGTTGCATTCGATTCACTATCACGATCTAATTCGTTGGTTTTTAGGCGATGCCAAGACTGTTTTTTGTGCTGCAGGGCGAACTCCTGGTCAGTTTCCTATTGGTGAGACGCGAACAATTTCTACCGCTCTCTATGCAAGTGGGGTGACATCGGTTGTACATGCTAACCATGTCAACCGTGGTGGAGATAATTATGCCGAATACCGAATAGATGGAGACAAGGGCTCTATTCGTGGAACCTTCGGTTTGTTATATGACTACCCTAACGGCCGCGTCGATACTCTTGAGGTTAATTCACAGGTCTTACCAACCGATGGTTGGTTGCCATATCCAGTGACTACACGATGGTTTCCTGACGCATTTATCGGAACAATGGGCTCTCTCATGAAGACAATCTCAACTGGCGCACCACTTCGATCATCTGTTGCCGACAATATTGGTACCTTGAAAATGATTGAAGCGCTTTATACATCTATGGATTCAGGAAAATCAGTTGACCTCTAGTGCGCTCTTTGATTTAACTGGCAAGGTGGCAGTTATCACTGGCGGAAATGGGGGAAT
>RGZI01000038.1 GCA_010031635.1 Actinomycetota bacterium | reverse complement strand
CCGATGTACAAACCAAATAAATCTAACTCAACTCGAATTGAATTGAGATCACCAGATTCAGCATGCAATCCATATCTGGCATTTGCGGTGATATTGGCAGCGGGATTAAAGGGAATCGAAGGCAAATATCAATTACAAGATCCAGCCGGAATTGATTTAACTTCTGCTGAAGAGGTAGCTGCCGCCGGCTTGACTTCACTTCCCCGGGATTTAAATGGAGCGATTGATGCCATGGCGCAGAGCGAATTGGTACGCGAAACCTTAGGTGAGCATGTCTTTGAGTATGTACTTCGAAATAAGCGTGCTGAGTGGGCTGAGTATCAACGTCAGGTCAGCGTTTATGAACTCGATCGTTATTTGCCACTTCTCTAGCCCCTGCCTTACCCTTATCGCATGACACGTCGCAGCGCACTCCTCCTTGCCTGCCGTGGCGGGGCCAAGTAACCGGTCTCCCTGTCACGGGTTTTTGACGTGCCGGTTAATCCATCAAACATTAGCCGTGAAGTAAAAAATAAAAGGAGCCCCGATTCAAATGAATTTCCCAAAACAAGTAAAAAGTAATTCACCTATTCACCGCTATCAGCCCTTCACGCCAATTGATTTAGCAGATCGCACTTGGCCAGCAAAGACAATCACCGCAGCACCTAAATGGTGTTCAGTAGATCTTCGCGACGGCAACCAAGCATTGATTGATCCAATGGATCCACCGCGCAAATTAGCGATGTTCAAATTGCTAGTGCAGATGGGTTACAAAGAGATTGAAGTTGGTTTTCCTAGCGCCAGCCAAACTGATTTTGATTTTGTGCGCAAAATTATTGAAGAGGATTTAATTCCAGATGATGTTGTGATTCAAGTTTTAACTCAGGCGCGGGCACATTTAATTGATCGCACATTTGAATCTATTAAAGGTGCTAAGCAAGCCATTGTGCACCTTTACAACTCAACTTCTACTTTGCAACGTCGAGTTGTATTTGGTCAAGACAAAGATGGCATTAAGAAAATAGCCACAGATGCTGCTGACTACTGTCTGTCACTTGTAGATTCAGTTAAAGGTACTCAAATTTCTTTTGAGTATTCTCCAGAGTCATATACCGGCACAGAGTTAAGTTATGCGCTAGAAGTTTGTGACGCGGTTAATGACATCTGGCGACCAACTCCGTCTTGGAAAACAATTTTAAATTTGCCAGCAACAGTGGAAATGGCAACTCCAAATGTTTATGCAGATTCGATTGAGTGGATGCACCGAAACCTGGCTTATCGCGATTCAGTCGTACTTAGTTTGCATCCACACAATGATCGTGGAACTGGAGTGGCAGCAGCTGAACTTGGATATATGGCTGGCGCTGATCGCATTGAAGGCACATTGTTTGGTAATGGCGAGCGCACCGGAAATGTTTGCTTAGTAACTCTTGGAATTAACTTATTGAGCCAAGGAATTGATCCACATATTGATTTTTCAGATATCTCAGAAGTTCGCCGAGTTGTTGAGTATGCAAATCAATTACGGGTGCCAGAACGGCATCCATATGGAGGCGATTTAGTTTTCACTGCTTTTTCTGGTTCGCATCAAGATGCAATTAAAAAAGGTTTTGAGCATTTAGAACGAGATGCTAAAGCAGCTGGAAAAACAATTGATCAGATGTTGTGGGCTGTTCCTTATTTACCGATCGATCCAAAGGATATTGGGCGCAGTTACGAGGCGGTAATTCGCGTTAATAGCCAATCCGGTAAGGGCGGCGTGGCTTACATAATGAAAAATGAACATTCCCTTGATCTTCCGCGTCGATTACAAATTGAATTTAGCCAAGTTGTCCAAGCTAAAACTGATAGCGAAGGTGGCGAAATTAACCCTGACCAGATGTGGGGAATATTTGAGGATGAATATTTACCAACCGAAACCGCCCCTTGGGGTCGATTCCGCTTGCGTGGACTTTCGCAAAGTTCATCACTTGGCGAAGATGTAAAACTTGTTGCTGAAATTACTGATCGCGGTACCGGACATACTTTGAATGGCACTGGAAATGGACCGATTGCGGCATTTTGTAATGCGATAGCAAGCCATGGCGTATCAGTCCAGGTGTTGGATTATTACGAGCACGCACTTGCATCTGGTGGCGACGCTAGTGCTGCGGCTTACCTTGAGTGCACCATCGATGGAGAAACCTTTTGGGGAGTCGGAATTGATCCCAATACGACCACCGCTTCGCTGAAGGCAATTGTTTCTGCCATCAACCGCGCAATCAGGTAGTTCTCACTCAGAGGTACTACCGTTCTGCTTATGGGTCTTTACCGAGATGAAGCGGTCGTAATTCGCACGAAAGGAGTCAGGCGCACGAGATCTAAATTTGGTGCACGTCTTGAGCCGGGCAGCTACCTTGATATCCAGCTGTACACCGGAAAAACTTTTGACATTGTCACCGAAGTTTCTTCCCGTGAAAATTTTGGAGATGTCCTTTCGGCCGATTATCAAAAGTGGACTATTGCTTCAGCAATTTTGGAAACAGCAGAGAGATTTACTCTCAATGAGCACGAACCTTCTTTGCAACAATTTTTATTGGTTATCGGTGCACTTCGTTCACTTGCAAATAGCGAACATGAACCATCTTTAATTCTTGACGCATTTTTACTTCGATCCCTTTCAGTGGGTGGATACGCACCTTCACTTGAAGATTGCTCGGTTTGTGAAGCGGCTGGCCCACATCGCTTCTTCTCACTTTCTGGTGGTGGAAGTATTTGTACAAATTGCCGAACTTCAGGTGCTGCAACTGTTACTGCACCAACTCTTGAATTAATGGGTGCGCTGTTATCTGGCCAATGGGAAGTTGCCGAAAGCAGCGATCCTAAAAGCAGAAGAGAAGCAAGCGGAGTGATTGCTGCATATTTGCAGTACCACCTAGAGCGCTCTCTACGTTCACTCCCATTGGTGGAGCGTGCATGAGAAAACCAAAACCCCATCCGAGTGGTGCAAAACCTCCCAAACTTTCTAATGCATTAATTCCAAATCATGTTGCTGTTGTGATGGATGGAAATGGAAGATGGGCAAAGCAAAGAGGGCTACCGCGAACCGCAGGCCATGAGGCAGGGGAGGCGGCTTTATTTGATTTAGTCGAAGGTGCAATAGAGATTGGCGTTAAAGAGATTAGTGCTTTTGCTTTTTCAACTGAAAACTGGAAACGCTCACCCGAAGAAGTTAAATTCTTAATGGGATTTAACCGAGATGTAATCCGCCGTCGCCTAGATGACATGCATGATCTAGGTGTTCGGGTCAGATGGGCCGGCCGAGATCGTAAATTATGGAAAAGCGTTATTGAAGAGTTAGAACGAGCTGAAAAAATCACTGCAAAAAATAAAGTGCTTACCTTAAATATGTGTGTCAATTACGGTGGAAGAGCAGAGATTATTGATGCAGCAATCGAATTAGGTAAAGATATTAAGGCTAAGAAAATAGACCCAGATAAAGTTAATGAAAAGAGTTTTGCTAAATATTTAGATGTTCCGACAGATGTAGATCTATTCTTAAGATCCTCAGGAGAAGAACGAATCAGTAATTTTATGTTGTGGCAAAGCGCTTACGCAGAATTGGTATTTTTAGATGTACTTTGGCCTGATGTTGATCGACGAACACTTTGGAATGCGATTGAGATTTACGCTAAGAGAGATCGAAGATTTGGTAGTGCTAAATAATTTATTTCATTCCAATATTTCCAACGATTAGCCACATTGCCAAGACTCCAATAATTGTTGAAAAAATAGTTAAGCGTGATGGATGGCGAGAATGCGCTTCTGGTAAAATATGCGAAGTTGCTAAGTAAATTACAAAGCCAGCAAACATTGCAAGATAGATTGCCAGAGTCGGGTCGCTGATCATCACATAGCTACCTAGCGCTGCTCCGCTGATTCGCATAACCGCGTCAAGTCCCAGAAGCAAAATTGCCCTTTTCGTCCAGTGTCCACTTTTGATTAACAAGGAAACAGTATTTAATCCATCGCTAAATGCATGGGACAAAATTGCGATAAATACTGCAGCTCCCAGAGCATTACTAACTTTGAAAGCCAATCCAAGTGCTACGCCATCAAGAAATACATGACCCCCCATTGCAATTGCCCCGAGAGTACCTGCGATATTTACTGAGTGATCATGAGCGTGACCGTAATGAGATTCTGCTGGTTCATGCGAACCAAATATCTGTTCGGCAAAGTGCAAAGCTAAAAATCCAGCCACAAAAGCCAGCGAGACAACAGGGACATTTCCAAAAGTATTTTTATTTAATACGAAAACTTCAGGCAATAGATCAAAAGCAACTAAACCAAGTAGCAAGCCAGCTGATAAACCAAGAATTAAATGCAAGTGATCGCGCGAACGAATCGCTAAAATTCCACCTGAGGTAGTAGCAAGGGCAGTAAGTGCGGCTAATCCGATTGCTAAATTTGCCCCATCCATAAAGCAGACCCTACCAACAGTTAAGATGGGAGATTTTTGCGAGATTAACCAGAATCAGCCCACGTGAAGGTAGAATTACCCCGTTGCGCCAGCCTGGTGTGATCCCGGATTTCCCGGAGTAAACCAAGTATTCGCCGACAGCCAGCCGGATGAAGGAGCTCTACCAAAATGGCCGATCGTTTAGAAACTATTGTCAGCCTGGCCAAGCGCCGGGGATTTGTTTACCCATCCTCTGAAATTTATGGTGGATTGCGCGCTTCATGGGATTACGGCCCATTAGGGGTTGAGCTAAAAAATAATGTTAAGCGCCAGTGGTGGAAGTACATGGTCATGGGCCGCGAAGACATTGTCGGAATTGATTCCTGCGTAATTTTGGCACGTGAAGTATGGGAAGCATCTGGACATGTTGCAACTTTCTCAGACCCATTAACAGAGTGCACCGCTTGTCATAAACGTTATCGCGCGGATCATTTAGAAGAAGCGTATGAGGCAAAAAATAAACGCAAAGCTGAATCATTAGCTGAGATAAATTGCCCGGCCTGCGGAAATAAAGGCCAATTCACAACACCGAAACAATTTTCAGGTTTGCTTAAAACTTATTTAGGGCCGGTTGAAGATGAATCTGGTTTGGCATATTTGCGTCCCGAGACAGCACAGGGAATTTTTATAAATTTTGATCAAGTAATGACAACTTCGCGCAAAAAACCACCTTTTGGAATTGGGCAGATTGGAAAATCTTTCCGAAATGAAATTACTCCAGGAAACTTTATTTTCCGTACTCGGGAATTTGAGCAGATGGAGATGGAATTTTTTGTAGTTCCAGGAACCGATGAGGATTGGCACCAGTATTGGATTGATACCAGATTGGCCTGGTACAAAGATTTAGGTATCAACCCAGATCGCCTGCGAATTTACGATCATCCAAAAGAAAAACTCTCGCACTATTCAAAACGCACTGCTGATATTGAATATAAATTTGAATTTGCCGGAACTGAGTGGGGCGAACTTGAAGGCATTGCTAACCGAACTGATTTTGATCTGAAAGCACACTCTGCTGCTTCTGGAAAAGATCTTTCTTATTTTGACCAAGAAAAAAATGAGCATTGGACCCCATTTGTAATTGAGCCAGCGGCAGGAGTTGATCGTTGCGCACTGACCTTCTTGATGGATGCCTACACCGAAGATGAAGCACCAAATGCAAAAGGTGAACTGGAAAAGCGAGTTGTATTACGTTTGGATCATCGCTTAGCCCCAATCAAAGCCGCAGTATTGCCGTTGTCCCGTAATGCAGATCTTTCGCCTAAAGCTCGGGATCTTGCTGCGCAATTACGCAAAAACTGGAGCATTGATTTTGATGATTCAGGTGCAATTGGTCGCCGCTATCGTCGTCAAGATGAGATCGGAACTCCTTTTTGCATCACAGTTGATTTTGAATCCCTCGAAGATAACGCGGTCACAATTCGTGAACGCGACTCAATGGAACAAGTGCGCATCTCAATTGATCAAGTGGAAACATGGTTAGCCCCACGCCTACTCGGCTGTTAAAGCCGCTCAAACTTCAAATCCCAACTGGGGAGATTCAAATAGACCCTCCAGTTGTTTTAGCCCCAATGGCCGGAATTACTAATGCGGCTTTTCGTTTGCTTTGCCGCGAACAAGGGGCCGGACTTTTTGTCTCAGAGATGGTAACTGCGCGCGCTCTTGTTGAACGTCATCCAGAAACTTTGCGAATGATTACACCAGGTAAAGGTGAATTTCCAAGATCGGTTCAACTGTATGCAGTTGATCCAATAGTTGTTGGTCAAGCAGTAACTATGTTGGGCCGCGAAAACTTAGCCGATCACATTGATTTAAATTTCGGATGTCCAGTACCTAAAGTAACGCGCAAAGGTGGAGGAGCAGCCCTTCCGTATAAGCGTAAATTATTTTCGGCAATTGTTGAGTCAGTTGTGAAATCTGCAAAGCCATTTGGAATTCCAGTGACGGTAAAAATGCGAATTGGGATTGACAGTGATCACATCACATATTTAGAAGCCGGGGAGAGTGCCGCAAAACTTGGCGCAAGTTGGGTGTCACTGCATGCGCGCACTGCTGCACAGATGTACTCGGGAAAAGCCCAATGGGATGCGATCGGAAGATTAGTTGAGCATTTAGCGCCATATGGAACACCAGTTTTGGGTAATGGTGATATCTGGTCAGGTGCTGATGCAATAAATATGGTTGAACAAAGTGGTTGTCACGGAGTTGTAGTTGGCCGTGGATGTTTAGGAAGACCGTGGTTATTTGCAGAGTTAGTTGCTGCATTTGAAGGCCGGGAGATTCCACAGCAACCAACATTGCGAGAAGTTGCCCAAATTATGGTGCGCCATGGTGAATTACTTGGCGAATATTTTGAAGATGAGTTTCGAGCTGCTCGTGATTTGCGTAAACATATGGCTTGGTATTTAAAAGGATTTCGAGTTGGCAGTGAGATTCGCGCCGCACTCGCTATGATTGAAAATATCGAACAGTTGCGAAATTTACTTGGAGAGATTGAACAACAACCATATCCAGTTGCATTAGGTGAACAACCACGTGGAAGATCCTCATCCATTAGAACAATTGCATTGCCAGATAAGTGGCTAGATGATCCTGATGAGTATGCACAGATAGAAGTTGAAGATCTGGTCTCTGGAGGATGAACCCTTTTAAAATAATTTTTCGAATAATTTCATTAATGGTAATTATTGTCATCGCGATTCCGACATTGATAGTGGGCAGAGTTTGGTGGAGTGGAACGCATCCACTTGAAAGCAAATCAGATGTAGCAATAGTTTTAGGTGCTGCTCAATTTAATGGCCGTCCTGGACCGGTACTAGAGGCGAGATTGAGACAAGCGCGAATTCTTTATAAAGCGAATTTAGTAGATCAAATCATCACCGTAGGAGCAGGTGCGCCAGGTGATCGAACTACCGAAGGCGCAGCAGGTAGATATTGGTTAGTAAATCATGGAGTTAAAAACTCGGCCGCAATCTCGGTTCCAAAAGGAAGAGACACTCTTGCGAGCACTAAGGCTTATGCAAAAGTTGTGGCTGGCAAAAAAGTTTTAGTGGTTACTGATCCGTGGCACTGCCTTCGGGCAACAACTATGGCTAAAGATTTAGGAATTTCAGCCACTTGCTCACCAGTCAAAAGTGGTCCAAATTCTGCAGGTTCAGCGACATCAAAATATTTACTTCGCGAAAGTGTCGCCTATCTTGCCTACATAACATTAGGAAGAGCGGGCATAAATTTAAGCGATCACTAAAACCTATTTATTCTGGTTTTTGGGCTCAAGTCGGCGCCTTCTACTAAGGTGAGGGCTGTGAGATATTCAGAGTTTGATCGCGAACGGTATGTTAACGAGCCAGCAAAACGGCCCGGACGCACTGAATTTGCGCGTGATCGTGCGCGCGTACTGCACTCGGCGGCATTGCGCCGTTTAGCAGCAAAAACTCAAGTTGCAGTTCCATGGGCAAGTGATTTTCCACGAACTCGTTTGTCGCACTCACTCGAGTGCGCCCAGGTTGGTCGCGAAATTGGCGGCGCTCTTGGTGCAGATCCAGACTTAGTTGAGACTGCTTGTTTATCTCATGATTTAGGGCATCCACCTTTTGGTCACAATGGTGAAAATGCGCTTAGCGAACTTGCATCCGCAAGTGGAGGTTTTGAAGGAAATGCGCAAAGTTTTCGAATTTTGGTGCGCCTTGAACCAAAAACAATTTCGGATCAAGGTTTGTCAGCAGGGTTAAATTTAACTCGGGCAACTTTGGATGCATCCATTAAATATCCTTGGGCCGTTGGAGAAAATGAAAAACTGCCCACTAAGTTTGGCGTCTATCAAGATGATCTCGCACATTTTAATTGGGCGAAATCGGCGAGTACTTCAACTAATTCATCCGATAATAAGTTTTCAAAACCACTCGAGGCTCAGATTATGGATTGGTCTGATGATGTTGCGTACTCAGTTCATGATTTTGAGGATGCACTGCAAGCTGGATTGATTTCAGTCAACTCATTTAGAGCTGACATTGAAAAACTTTGGCAAGTAAGTGCCGATGAAAATTTACCGAATTTGACCCAGAGTGAATTTGAAAAAGGGCTAGATCGTCTACAAGCACTTTCTTGTTGGCCTAATAACTTTGATGGTTCACATAGTGCAATGGCAAGGCTTAAAGATTTGACAAGTCAATTAATTGGTCGATTTGCACATGGGGCAGAACTAGCAACACGTGCCAAATATGGGGATGCACCATTAAACCGTTATCAAGCAAATTTAGTTGTGCCACAAAATGAACGAGTAGAAGTGGCACTTCTTAAAGCAATTTCAGCTCATTACATTTTCCGTGCGCAAAGCTCACTAGATCGATATGAGCGTGAGCGCACTTTGATCCAAAGACTTTTTTCGGCTTTGAGTGAGAACGCACCTAAATACCTGGACCGAAGTTTTCAACTTAGTTGGCAAGAGGCGGCTTCAGATCATCAAAAAGTGCGGGTAATCGTTGATCAAATAGCCTCACTCACCGATCCAGCGGTTGATCTGCTACTCGCCAAGATAGATGGGAATTAGGATCTGCTTATGGCCGGCCGAATAATTGATGCTGATGTGGCTCACATCCGTGATACCAGTCGAATTGATGATGTTGTTGCCGATTATGTGCAGTTAAAAAGTGCCGGTGGCGGTCAGAAAAAAGGTTTATGTCCATTCCATGATGAAAAGAGTCCATCTTTTCATGTTACTCCAAGCAAAGGTTATTACCACTGCTTTGGATGCCAAACTGGTGGAGATGTAATTTCTTTTGTGATGAAAATTGAACATCTTTCCTTCACGGAAGCAGTTGAACGTTTAGCAGATCGAATGAATTACCAACTTAATTATGAAAGCTCATCTGATTCTTCGCCACGAATCAGTGGAAGTGAACGCAAACGGGTATTAGAAGCTAATAAATTAGCTGCGGCTTTTTACAAAGAACAATTAAATGGTCCTGGGCCGGCCCAAGTTGGTCGGGAATTTTTAAAACAACGTGGATTTGATCGCGCGGCTGCAGAAAGTTTTGGAGTTGGTTACGCCCCGGATGAATGGGATGCACTTTCAAAGCATTTGAAAGCAAAAGGCTTTACTGATGCCGAATTAGAAATGGCTGGTTTAACAAAAGAGGGTCAACGCGGATTTATTGATCGTTTTCGCAACCGTTTAATTTGGCCAATTCATGAGATATCAGGTGATGTGGTTGGTTTTGGTGCTCGTAAATTATCTGAAGAAGATACCGGTCCAAAATATTTGAATACTTCTGAAACTATTGTCTATAAAAAAAGCGCACTTTTGTATGGTCTTGATATTGCCAAGAAGGAAATTGCTAAAACCAGACAAGTTGTAGTTGTAGAGGGTTACACCGATGTGATGGCGGCACATTTGGCGGGAGTGACGACTGCTGTTGCTACCTGCGGAACTGCTTTTGGTGATGAACATATCCGGATATTGCGCAGACTTTTAATGGATGATGATTCTTTTCGCGGTGAAGTAATTTTTACATTTGATGGTGATGCAGCAGGCCAAAAAGCGGCGATGCGGGCCTTTGGTGATGATCAAAAATTTGTAACGCAAACATTTGTTGCAGTTGAGCCAAATGGATTGGATCCATGTGATCTTCGAATCAAAAGTGGAGATGCTGCTGTCCGCGATTTAGTTGCTAAGCGGGTACCACTTTTTGAATTTGCTATCAAAACCCATTTAAAAAATTATGATTTAGCAACAGCAGAAGGGAGAGTGGCAGGATTACGCGAGAGCGCTCCGCTAGTTGCAAAAATTCGTGATCGTTCCCTCCGTCCGGAATACACCAGAGCACTTGCAGGTTGGTTAGGAATGGATATTGAAGCAGTTAGAGATGCCGTTGGCCGGAATTCAGGAGGGCGCGAAAGTGCACGTGCGCCAAGACCGGATCAAGCTAGCCCTACAATTACTTTAGAACGAGAAGCGTTAAAAATTATTTTGCAACAACCAGCAGTAAGTGCACTTTGGAGCGAGATCGAAGCTCGTGATTTTAGTGATCCACTTTATGAAGTGATCCGAACTCTAATCGGTGGAGGATTGCAAAATCCGGCACAGTTAATTGAAAATCAAGATGAGGTAATCCAAGGATTATTACGTGAGTTGCTGGTGGAACCAATTCAAACTGGTGAGATCAATCAAAGATATGCCGAAAGTGTTTTTGCGCGGTTGCGCGAAGTTTCCCTCACTCGCCAGGTAGCTGAGATTAAATCTAAATTGCAACGAATTGATCCCGAAGAAGAGCAATACATGGGGATTTTTGGGGAACTAGTGGCTCTCGAGGCTAAGCGGCGTGCATTGCACGATCTCGGTCTAGGGGAATTGGCTTTTTAGGAAGGGCAGCCGCTTCAAGATTTAACTCAGGTTGCCACCTGCGATAAGGTTTACTCCTATTCCCTGATAGCTCAATTGGCAGAGCAGCCGGCTGTTAACCGGCAGGTTCTTGGTTCGAGTCCAAGTCAGGGAGCCCACAAAAAGCTCTCAGAAACTGGTGTTGCCGTAGCCGGTGGCGGCGCATATGCAGTGACTTCTGCCACGCCCACTGTCGCAGCATGTGTTGATACCAAAACCAAAGTTATGTACTACTCATTAACGGCTAAATGTCCGGTCGGTCGTTCACTACTTAGTTGGAGCGTTACTGGCCCGCAAGGCGCCGCAGGTCCTGCTGGAGTAGATGGAATCACCAAAGATAATTCTGGAAATTTATCAATAAAAGATATTGCAGCGAAAGTTCTTCCTTCAGTTGTTTCGATTTCAGTAACCACGCCGACTGGTTCTGGAACTGGATCAGGTTCAGTAATCCAAAGTGATACAACTAAGAGTTACATTATTACAAATAACCATGTTATTAACGATGCAGTTTCGAGTGGCACTGTAAAAGTAGAGTTAAAAAGTGGTGAAAAAGTTAACGCAACTATTCGTGGTCGAGACATTGCATATGATTTAGCTGTTCTTCAAATCTCAAAAGGTAATCTTCCAGTGATGGAGATTGGCGATTCAAGTAAAGTAGTAATTGGAGATTTATCAATTGCAGTTGGATCACCACTCGGATTATCTGGAACCGTAACTAGTGGAATTATTTCGGCGCTCAATCGCCCAGTTAGTACTGGTAGTTCTGCATCAACCGAATCATTTATTGATGCAATTCAAACTGATGCCGCTGTAAATCCTGGTAACTCAGGTGGACCGCTGGTAAATGGCCAAGGTCAAATGATTGGCGTTAACTCTGCGATTGCATCACTTGCTGATTCAACATCAGGAAATTATTGAAACTGGTAAATCAACCAGACCTTTAATGGGTGTAAATATCGATCCAACTTTCACTGGGATTGGTGGAAAAATAATTGGTTTAACTGCAGGTGGAGCTGCTGATAAAGCTGGAATTCCAGTAAATAGTGTGATCAGAGCAATCGATGGCTTTGTAATCAACAGTGATGTTGAAGCGATTGTCAGAATTCGCTCATATGCTCCAAATGCCACAGTAAGCGTTCTGGTTGATTTACCAACTAGTGGTCAACAAACATTTACGGTGAAACTTGGTAGCGCTCTTTCAAATCCTTAATCTCTAATTTACACAGTAGAAATATGAAGGGATACCATTAAGCCATGGCTCAATTTCAGTTGCAGATTAAACTTCCTGATCGTCCTGGCTCGCTCGGCACAGTTGCCTCAGCGATTGGTTTTGCCGGAGGAGATATCCGCAATCTCTCAGTCATGAAAAATGAGAATGGCGAAGGTGTTGATGATTTAGTTGTCGCTATTCCTGGCTCTGATCCAACAGATTTACTAAATGTTTTAAATGCAATTGGTGGTGTCGAAGTAATTTCGATCGAGAAAGTTTAAATATTTAAGTTTTTAATATGAGATAGCGCGTCTTTTCCAATATATGGCGCAGTTCCAAAATGCGAAAGTTCAAGTAATCGATTCCACTTGGCACTTCTTTCAGATCTATGGGTAGAGCCAACTTTTATCTGGCCCGCGTTGCTGCCTACCGCTAAATCAACCAACCAATTTTCCTCAGTATCTCCAGATCGGGCTGAAACTACTGTTCCCCAATTTGAACCCTTGGCAGTCGTTAATGCAGTCAGT
>RGZI01000037.1 GCA_010031635.1 Actinomycetota bacterium | reverse complement strand
GTGATTTGCTAATTGAATCTGCCCACTTTCAACAAAAGGCTTGAGAAGTTTTGCATTTGTTTGCCATGGTGATACTCCTGCGTAAACAAAAAAAGTCAACCGAAGATCATTGTCTGCCACAAAATTTATATAACTTTTAACCGCATCATGACTGCAGCCGTCATCAACGGTCCATGCAAAGCGCGCTGTGTCACTTGCTGGAAGTCGGACAATTGCGTTAACAGAAGCGGCGTTTGCTACTACCAAGAAAGATTGTGGTACCGCGTTAGTTGCGACTGTCGCGATAGATGCACCCATCACTTTTAAAAAATCTCTACGCTCCAAGGCGCTCTCCAATGTCTGCTGGGCTCAAGGGAAATCTATCTGAATGAGTATCAAAATCAGTCGAAGCGGTGAACTGAGAGTTTTGCATCTCGCCTTCCGTGCTTTGACCTTAGGCCTACAATTACCTCATGACCAGCACCGATGGCAATCGAGCGGCCTTTTTCCCAGCGATTGAGAAAAAACATGGTCAGCCAATCTCATATTGGCACAACATCATGGCTGATCTAGCCGGCCAAAAATATCCTGAACAAATTGCTCATCTTCGCGAAAATTACGGTTTATCTCAATCTCATGCAAACGCCTTAGTGATGTATTCGCGCGGCTCTAAATCATCGAAGCGATTCACTTCTCCAACAAAGTATTTTCAAAGTTTAGAACCAACAAAGGCTAAGACTGTGAAGGCAATATTTTCAGCGATTACCAAGAAGTTCCCAGATCTAAAATTAGTTATTGCCTGGAATCAGCCGATGCTTACATTCGGCAAACACTATGTATTTGGATTATCAGTGGCAAAAAATCATATTTCTATCGCTCCTTGGAGTGCCGATGTAATTAAAAAATTTACTCCAAAACTTAAAGATTATAATGTAACGAAAAAGAGAATAGCTGTGCCTAGCGATTGGAAAGTAGACGAAAAACTTATACAGGCCATGGTTAAGGCAAGGATCCTTGAGATTAAATAGTAAACAAAGGGTTAACAATTTCTGAAAAACAACTCCAATGGTTCAGCAACACTTAACCATCATTTGGGCTTGCCCTAAATTAGATGGCCTATAAATGTTTTATGAGAATAGCGATTTCTGCTGAATCGTTTCTTCCACGTATAAATGGCGTCTCGAATTCAGTATTACGGATAATTCGCCATCTTGAAAATAATGGGCACGAAGCGATGATTTTTGCTCAAGGTGGGGGGCCTTCCGAAGTTTCTAATACTCCCATTTTTCGCACACCAGCAATCGCAATTTCCTCTGTCGCTCAAGTAGATCTTTCAAGGGCTCCAATAAGAATTCTAAAAAGGGAACTGACCAAATTTCAACCCGATATAGTCCATCTTGCATCTCCCTTTTTGCTTGGAGATCAGATGGGTAAAGCTGCAAAATCCCTAGGAATTCCGACGCTAGCCGTTTATCAAACGGATGTAGCAGGTTTTGCAAACTTTTATGGCTTCGCCCCCGTGGCTCTTCTATTCGAAAATTGGTTACGTAAAATCCATTCAAGAGCAGACCTAAATCTTGCACCCTCTACTCACGCAAAAAGTTACTTAAATAAATTAGGAATTGAAAATGTTGAACTATGGGGTCGAGGGGTTGATACTGAACAATTTAATCCATCACATCGCAGTGATGTTATGCGCAGGAGTTGGGGTGCTGATAGTCAAAGTTTAGTAATTGGATATGTTGGCCGATTAGCTCCCGAGAAACGGGTGGAGTCCTTACGTCTAATCAATCAAAATCAGATAAACCGCAAAATAAAAATAGTAATTATTGGCGATGGTCCCTCGAGGCCAACTTTGGAAGCATTATTGCCGGAAGCCCATTTTGCTGGCCATCTATCCGGAAAAGAATTAGGAGCTGCTCTTGCTTCTATGGATTTACTCATCACTCCCGGTGAGAATGAGACTTTTTGCCAAGTGATTCAAGAAGCCATGGCATCTGCGGTTCCAGTTGTTGCACCTGCGATTGGAGGACCACGCGATCTAGTTAGAGATGGCGAGAGTGGACTTTTATACTCCCCTGGCGATGTTGCCGGGATGGTCGAATCGGTTAATAAAATTTTAAACGAAGAGCAACTACGGATAACACTAGGTCGCTCTTCGAGGGCGATAGTTGAGGCAAAAACCTGGCCAAAAGTTTGTGACAAGTTATTAGGACATTACGAAAGCGTTCTTTCAAATACATCTATCAGCAGTGAGAGCGTCGCTTAATGGCGCGGATTGCTCACATCGCCAATCTTTATGGACCAAAGAGCGGCGGCCTCAAGACTGCCATGAATTCAATCGCCCAGGAGTATGCAAATCTTGGGCATGACGTCATGTTAATAGTGCCAGGTGAGCGCAATTTGGAAACCAAAAAACCATTTGGAACGGTAGTTGAGATTAAAGCACCGATAATTCCATTTTCAGGCGGATACCGGATCATATTTAATACTAATAAAGTTAAAGAGAAATTAAAAAGATTTGCGCCGAGCTTTCTGGAGATTTCAGATAGAACAACTTTACTTAGATTGGCAGATTGGGCTAAAACAGAATCTATTGATACCGCCTTTTATGCCCATGAACGAGTAGACAAGGTAGTCGCAGCATTTCTTCCATTTCTTCCATTTAAAAAACCTTTAATAAATTATGCCAATCAAAAAATAGCAAATAAAGTAGATCACATAATTGCGACAACTGAATATGCCGCGACGGAGTTCCGCCGACTAAGTTCAAGTAATAATTTAGATTCGAAACTTGCAATCTCACCTTTGGGTGTTGATTTAATTCACTTTTCTCCCAACAACTCAAATAGTGAGTCAAAAGTAAAAAATGCTAATGAACAAAAAATTCTATTGGCATGTACCAGATTTTCAAAAGAAAAAGATCCAGATTTTCTTCTCGATATAGCCCGCGCCTGCAAAATCAATGGCACGCAAATCCAACTAGTTATAGCGGGTTCTGGGCCTTTAACGAAAAAGTTAGTTGCCAGGGCAGAAAAAGAAGATCTGCCAGTCTCCTTCATTGGTTTTATAAGTGACAAAAATTATCTTGCCCAATTACTTGCAAGCGCAGATCTCTTCCTAGCGGTAGGGCCGATAGAAACTTTTGGGCTAGCTGCGCTAGAGGCGCTAGCTAGTGGAACTCCGGTTATTTGCCGGGACACATCAGCGATCACTGAAATAATTGATTCAAAATGTGGTTATTCGCTACCTAGGGATTCTTCTCGGTGGGCTGAGCAAATAAGAAACCACTTTGACCTGGATCAAGTAGCAATTTCAAAATTTGCAAGAGGGAGAGCAGAAGAGTTCTCATGGGAAGAAAGTGCTCGAAAACTCTTATCGAGGTTTAAAATTTCTCAGGGATCCTTCCAAGAAAAATTCTAATACAAATGTTTCTTTGGAAACTTATTACTTATAATTAACCAAATTAATGCAGGAACTAGGTCAATACTTCTTTTGGCAAACCATTTAAATCCATTTGTGAATAGCCAGATAAACTCTTGTCGTTTATTTGTATCTCTACCTGTTGGAAGTTTTGTTCGAGATCTTCTAGGTAAAAACATTGAGCGGCGGACAAAATCAGCAATCTCTTGATGACCTTTTGCCGAAGGATGCATGTGATCGATGTGCCACATTGTCATGTCATATGACATCGGGAGATCCCACAATGAAATATAGATCGCTCCATTTTTTGCAGCAACCTCTTCAATAATCCAATTTATGATGATCACGCGTTTCTGCAAGATTTGCTTCAACGACTTTGGACCTGGTGCCGTTTTCATCGGATCTGGAATGCCAAGAAATACTGCGACGGTGCCATTTTCAGTTAATTGACTTGAAATTCGCTCCACACAAGATTCAATTTCAGGGGGAGAAAAATCACCTCTGAGCACATCGTTAGTACCAACGCAGATCAGTGCAATATCGGGTCTCATAGCGATAGCACCATTGAGTTGTGTTTTGACCACATGTCTAAATCTTGAACCGTTTTTAGCCAAATTTATATAACGTTCAGCTTTCAGATCATGGGCTAAACGACCTGTCCAGCCAGCCCCATTGGTTCCGATATCGTCTCCAAAGTCACCAACTCCAAAGACAGAACTGTCCCCCATACCCACGATATTTAAGCCTTTTACGTGCCTTAATCTAAATACTCTTTGTTCGGCAGTTAACTTAATTAAGGCTTCACGAGTGGAGTCCATAATTTAAGTGTGAGGTATAGGTTGAAGGAATTGGGGATTTTCGAGGATTTGCAAGGTGAACTTAAAACAAACTTAAATTAACTTTTCATTAACCTAATAAACGATGCCAATCTGCTTCGCTCTGTCATCATTTTATTCCATGAAGCCTAAAGCAGCGTTCTTTGACTTAGATAATACGCTCATCGATGGTTCTTCGATTTACTACTTTGTTAAAGGCCTCATGAAACACGGTGAGATAACTAAGCGAAATATTGCTCGTTTTGCCTTAGATCAGTATCGCTTCCAAAAGAAGAAAACTGAAAGTGATAGCGCCATTGCACATGCGACTCGCAAATTATTGGAGTTTGCGCACGGGAAGCCACAAAAACCACTAATTGATCTCTGTCAGAAAATCGTAGATGATTTTTTACCACATGCCCTTATTCCTGCAATGCGTGCGAAAATCGAGGAGCATAAATCTCTAGGTCATGACACATGGATTGTCACCGCTAGCCCAATCGAAATCGCGCAAATTATCGCTAATGATCTAAATATGACTGGTGCATTTGGCACTACAGGTGAAGTTATTAATGGTAACTACTCCGGCAAACTGCCTGATGGTCCGATGCACGGCATGCGAAAAGCCCAAACCATAGCTACTCTCGCTCTTGAACACGGTTACGATTTGAAAAAATCATTTGCTTATAGTGATTCAATTAATGACTTACCGCTCTTGGTTTCTGTTGGATTTCCAAACATTGTGAATCCAAACAAAGCTCTAACTTTGATTGCAAATAAAAATCGCTGGCCGATTATCGCTGCCTGATGGGAATGACAATCTGGACTCACCGCGGAAACCCTGGTGCAGAAAATGCTTTATCTGGTTTTCAACTCGCGTGGGAAAATGGAATAAATCATTTTGAAACAGATCTTCAATTAACTAAAGATGGAGTTCTTGTTCTATCTCATGATCCTGATCTGCTTCGACTTACTGGAAACTCATACCAAATAATAGATTTGACATTAAATCAATTGCAGCTGTACCCAATTGCTGGAACAGATCCCTGGTGCACATTTGAGGAGTTAATTAATCATTTTCCCTTAGGAAACATATCAATTGATTTGAAGAGTGATGAGGCAGTTTATCCATTTATAGAAATGGCAAAATCTTATAATCACGAAAATTGGGTGGTTGGATCATTTTCTTCAGATCGAGTTAAAGCAGTCCGTAATGCCCTCCCAAATATTAAAACGGCCTTAACCTCTAAGGAAGTGCTCTCAATAATGCTTGGTAGGACTCCAAAGGGATTAACTAAAGGAATGCACTTTGCTATGGTTCCCCCAATGCAATACGGGTTACCAATTGTGACAAAAAGATTTGTGCAGAAATGTAAAAGTATGGATATCAAGGTTTTTGTATGGACGATAAACGATGAAATTGAATATCAGAAAATGCAGGACCTTGAAATTGATGGTGTCATTACTGATCACCACGCCATATTTTTAGGAAATTATTAATCTACTTGATAAGTTTTCAAAACTAGCATAAAATTTTTAAGTGGATGATCACGAAGTCGAAGTAGATGAACGCTGGGGTGACACAGACGCATATCGTCAATCTATGTCCCATACGGCTAAGTACACTCAGGCAGATTTTGCTGCTGCCAAAATCGATCAAGAAGCAGCGACAGAATTATTTGTCTACGCCTATGGTAATAGCCTGCCAGTAGATTCGGAGAAAGTACAAGAAGCTGTGATCGCTCACCGAGATGCTATTTCTAAATGGTTTTACCACTGCTCAGTCGAGATGCAAAGGGGATTAGCTCAACTGTATCTATCTGATCCTAGATTTCATAAATACTATGAAGGGCGCGTAACAGGTTTAGCTCAATATGTTCATGATGCAATTATGGATCAATAATCTGACTTTTTAAAAGTATATACAGATCCTTATTAGTTAATTAAATCTTTCGAAGATAGCAAAAAAAATACGAGCCTGAGAAGATAGGTCGATCTCCTCAGGCTCGTAATTGCCTTATTTATTATTGTCCGTGATTTGCTATATTCTCTTTCACAATATGAGTTTTAAAAGACCATAAAGTAGAAGAGCTTGGATCTACAACCAATTCAACCCAGTGATTAAAAGCCGAACCAAAGGTTTGGACCCGGGTGAAGTTCTCAACCATTGAGCCTTTATCTTTTTGGACGAGCTTCCCAGCTGTTTCATTCATGGGCATATCGAGTTGGAACCAGTGTTCATCACCATTTTGGAGCAATACTGGCTTCTTAAATTGCAAGGTGTTTGTTAATAGCGCTTGCTTGTCAGCATTGTATGCCGATGTGCATTCAGTATTAGGCATTGTCTGGCCAGCTAAGTAACCTTCCCAATCCATGTTTGCTTGAGTCAGAACAATTACTCCTAGAGCATTATCGCTGTAGGCTTTGCCGAATCCTTTGTTAATCCATAACACATTTGCAGCGTCACGTGCTGCAAATTCAGCAGCATCACCGTCTTTCTCCAAATCGTTATAAGTTTTACATTTTGTATTATCAACAATTGCCATGTTATTTGCAGAACCTGGGATATGCGGAATGATGACCGTTATTCCCTTGTATGTGAACATCTGCATTTCTGGATAAGCAGTGTCGTGAAGAATGGTTACTGGAGTGCTTGTACCTGGTGAATTCAATAAAGTTGTACCAAGGTTTATGTATGCACCATTTTTTCCAAAATAATTTGAACGCACTAGTTCTAGGCGGGTCAATGGATCAAATGCTCCTTTTACCGGACGGTCGCAATCCACCCACTCGTTATCACCAACGGAATAAAAGATTTGCTTGCTGAATTTGTTGAAAAAATTTGTTTTCAAGGCAGGGTATGCATCATCCGTGCACTTGTCTCCCTTGCCAGACATGGTGTCACCACCAAAGAGAGTGAAATCAATTTTGCTGGCGTTGATTTCGTTTATCACGTTTGGTACTTGAGTAACACCAAGAGCGTCATATGGCATATCTCCGATTAGCGCAATTGAAAATGTGTTTGGCGCGGCTTGAGGAGTAGCTGCAGGTGTAGTGCTTGCTGCAGGTGTCGTGCTTGCTGCAGGTGTCGTGGTAACTGCCGGCTTTGGTGCAACTTTGGTAGCTGGCTTAGCGGCAGATTTTGTTGCAGCATTGGCAACGATATTTAGTGTCATAGTTGTGGTAATTGCCATGACCAGCGAGGCGATAACGACTTTCGATTGTAGGTTTTTTGTCATGGGGGAAATCTTGTGGAGATAAGTTAATTTAAGACAAAAAAACGCGGTTGTTTAGATGAATAGTTAGCAAACGAAAGAGTTAAATTAAGTTGTACTTTCTTATATAACAATCTTTTCAGGGCTTCCAGCTTTATAACCAACACCAATCAAAATTACCCCTATACCGATAGTGAAAAGTAGGGCCGTATTCCAATTATTGGAAATATCAAATATCAGAGCAACAATTCCAGGTGAAAAGGCAGCCATCGAATATCCAACTGATTGCGTCATGATTGATAAAGAGCGCGTCTCCCCTGCTTCAACACTTCGAGTAACTGTCAGTACCAAGCAAAGCGGAAATGCAAATGCAAATCCAAAATTTGAGATAAGTAGCCAAACAATCAAGTGCCAGCCACTATCAAGAGTAAATGCGGTCATGGAAATTGTTAGAATTAACGCAATTGTGGAAAGCAAAATTCGAAAATCTTTCAATTTTGATCCGTAATACGGAGCCACAATTCCAAAAGTGGAACCGGCAAATCCCGTAATTGAAAGCCATAAACCAGCATCAGTGAGTGAAAATCCCTTTGAAACTAAAATTGTTGGCATCCATGTAGTTGCGCCATATCCCATCATCGCTTGGAGGCCAAAGAAAAGTGCAATGCTCCATGCTCCTGGTTTACGGAGTAACTCTCTGTGAAATTTAGCTGGCTCAGGCACATGAGTCTGGCTTGGCATCTTGGCGTTGCGCAAAAACCACCATGCTGATGAAAATACTCCAATTACAATCCACGGCACCATTGATAGTCGCCAACCCAATGAAGTTGCAGTTGCTAGTGGTACTGCCACAGCAATCGCGATATTTGCAAAGCCCCCCATAAGCGTTATGTAAATTCCAGTTACTAGTCCCGAATGTCGCGGGACATTTTCTTTGACCCAAACTGGAAGTGAAAAATTCAAGATTGCGATCGTTATGCCGATCGTTAAAGAAGAAAAATAAAGAAGCGGCACATTGCCCACGGCTCGGATGATCATTGCTCCGGTAAGAACCAACAATGCGGTTCCGATTACTCGGTTTGTACTTCCGATTCTTCCAACAAGTGGCATTAGAAAAGCGCTTCCGGCAAAGCAGACGATCGAAAGTGAGGTAAGAAACGAAAGCGCAAAAGAACTCAGTTGATAATCTTCTTTCAGGATTGGTATCAACGGGCTCATAATTGCCAAGCCGGTCCGCATATTTATGGCAGCGATAAAGATGGGCAAACTTTTACTTATTGCTTCGCGGTTATTCACAGCCTTTACTTTTTAAACCAGGCAGAGGCTGAGGAAGAAAGAAATCTCTGGCGGGATTTAGGCCAGAGATAAATCTTCACTTGCTGATCTTATGGGAATTTGTATTACAAATCTAGAGTGATCCTAGATCAGCGTTCATAACCTTCGTCCAGGCCGACACAAAATCAGTTACAAACTTCTCTTTGCTGTCATCTTGAGCATAGACCTCAACATAGGCACGCAGGATTGAATTTGAACCGAATACTAGATCCACTCGAGTTGCAGAGTAAGTGACTTCACCATTTTCGCGGTTTCGAATCTTGTAGAGATTATCTCCCGCTGGCTCCCAGACATATTTCATATCTGTCAGAGTTGTAAAGAAATCAGTGGTTAAAACACCAACTCGATCAGTGAAAACACCATGATTACTTTCACCATGATTTGTTCCCAATACTCGCATACCGCCAACAAGTACTGTCATCTCATGTGCAGTAAGTCCCATTAACTGGGTGCGATCAAGCATTAACTCTTCAGGACTGACGGTGTAATTCTTTTTTAGCCAGTTTCGGAAACCATCATGAATTGGCTCAAGTGGTGCAAATGAATCGGCGTCTGTTAGTTCTGCGCTCGCATCGCCACGGCCTTGTCTAAATGGAATATTCAGATCAAAACCAGCTGCCTTGGCTGCTCGTTCAACGCCAACATTTCCAGCTAGAACAATCACATCTGCCAGGCTTGCACCACTTGCTTTTGCAATTGGTTCCAGAACCGACAGCACACGATTTAATCTTTGTGGTTCGTTTCCTTCCCAATTTTTTTGTGGTTCCAAGCGAATGCGCGCACCATTTGCTCCACCACGTAGATCTGATCCGCGGAATGTGCGGGCACTATCCCATGCAGTTGAAACAAGATCCGAGACAGAGAGGTCTGTTGCAGCGATTTTATTTTTAACTTCTGAAAGGTTGTAGTCGGCTTTGCCGGCCGGAATTGGATCCTGCCAAATTAGCTCTTCTTTCGGAACATCTGGACCGAAGTAACGAGATTTAGGACCTAAATCGCGGTGCGTTAATTTGAACCAAGCACGAGCGAAAACATCATCGAAGTAAGCTGGATTTTTGTAGAACTTCTCGGAAATCTCGCGATAAATTGGATCTTTTATCATCGCCATATCTGCATCAGTCATTATTGGGTTGTATCTAATTGATGGATCCTCTACATCTACAGGTTTATCTTCCTCTTTAATATTAATTGGCTCCCATTGCTGAGCACCTGCAGGAGATTTCTTTAACTCCCAGTCATAAGTGAAGAGCAAATAGAAGTATCCGTTGTCCCACTTAGTTGGATTCGTGGTCCAAGCCCCTTCAATTCCGCTTGAAACAGTGTCGCGACCAATACTTCGAGTTTCATGATTCATCCACCCAAAGCCTTGTTCTGAAATATCTGCACCTTCTGGAGCTGGACCAAGTCGTGACGCACTTCCATTTCCATGTGCCTTACCAACAGTATGTCCGCCGGCAGTGAGGGCAACAGTTTCCTCATCATTCATCGCCATGCGTGCAAATGTTTCCCGAACTTGGCCTGCAGTTTTCAATGGATCAGAAACACCATTAACACCTTCAGGGTTAACGTAAATTAAACCCATATGAGTTGCAGCAAGTGGATTCTCCAATGTTGATGGATCATCTAAATTCTCATATCTCAAGTTACTTGGTGCAAGAAACTCTTTTTCAGAGCCCCAATAAATGTCCAACTCTGGATGCCAGATATCTGCGCGACCAAAACCGAAACCAAAAGTTTTTAGACCCATTGATTCGTAAGCAATCGTTCCGGCAAGTACTAATAGGTCTGCCCAGCTGACTTTGTTTCCATACTTCTTTTTAATTGGCCATAAAAGGCGACGGGCTTTATCAAGATTTACATTGTCTGGCCATGAATTAAGAGGTGCAAATCTTTGATTTCCAGTTCCTCCACCGCCGCGGCCATCAGCTACGCGGTACGAGCCGGCTGCGTGCCATGACATACGAATCATCAATCCACCGTAATGACCCCAATCAGCGGGCCACCAACTTTGGGTATCTGTCATCAACGCATGCAGATCTTTTTTAAGCGCCGGAATATCAAGTTTCTTTAGTTCTTGTTGATAATTAAAATCTTTACCAAGTGGATTTGTCTTGGAATCATGCTGATGCAAAATATCGAAATTTAGGGCCTTAGGCCACCAATCCATATTGGAATTTTCCACCGTGGTAATTGCACCATGGACGATTGGACATTTTGCAGAATCTGACATTTTTTATCCCTCTTTTTGACGACAGCAACATAGATATTCTAGGCGCAAAGCAGGTTTTATCCATTTGAAATACTAGCCACCACCCTAGAAAGACTTACTCCTAAGACACTCTGAAACTAGCTCGCATACTCAGAATTGCCCACTGCCTTCTTTGGTAAGAAGAAAGTGATCAGTAAAAAGATCGAGACCATACCCACTTGAAGAAGGAGGGCGTTTCTGAATCCGTTATCAATCTGTCCACTAGTTACCTGATTGAAGAAGATAGTTCCAAAAAGTGCAACACCAACAGAAGACCCAATGGACTGTATTGCTGATAACACTCCAGATGCAGAGCCCACTAATTCATCCTTGATAGCGAGCAAGATTACATCAAATAGTGCAGCCACAACTAAGCCGGTTCCAAAGCCTGAAACTAACATTCCAGGAGCAATGTGCCAGAAATTGAAAGATTGCATATCTGGCAATGCTTTGAATAGAAGTAATGCTCCAATTATTTGAGCAAGAGCGCCGAATTGAAGAACGCGCGTACCAAATTTATCTGCAAGTACAGCTCCGCTGAGCGCCCCACCAATAGCAGTGCCAAGTGCAATTGCAATATTTGCGATACCTGCACCGCGAGCGGAATAGCCTTCACCAATTTGTAAGAAGAGGGTGATGATTAAATAAACGCCGGTAAAGCCAGCGAAGAAAATAAAAATTCCGGCAAGGCCCAAGTTGTATGTATTGGATTTGAAAATATCTGGATCTACTAATGGTGTTCTCTTTCTTGAAATCACCCAACGTTGCTGAAAAGTAAATAATACGAACCCAACAAAAGATGCAGCTAATGAAAGGAAAGTCCAAAGTGGCCAACCAGCTTCTTGCCCCTGAATTAGAGGAAGCAATAGCAACCCAGACGAAATGATTATTAATAAGCTACCTAAAAGATCAATCTTGATTGAATGATTAGTCGCATGCTTAGGTAAGTACTTCCAAGCAAGTGCAATAATTACTATTCCGATTGGAATGTTAACCAGGAATACCGCGCGCCATCCGGTAGATGCAATATTTCCATCGATAATAAATCCACCAATAATTGGTCCAAGAATTCCACCGAGTCCAAAAACTGGACCAAAGATCGCAAATGCTTTACCTAATTCTTCTGGTGGAAATACATCACGGATAAATCCAATTACGTGCGGCAAAACCATCGCTCCTGCAAATCCTTGGAGCAACCGAAACGCAATTAATAACTCAATATTTGGTGCAGTTGCACAAAGAAGTGAAGTAAATGTGAAAGCGCAAAGTCCAAGCAAGAATACGTTTCGCCGAGAATAACGATCAGCCAAGCGGCCACCCAAAACAAGTCCAGCCCCTAGTGTCAATGTGTATCCACCTATAACCCATTGAAGGGCTGAAGGTGAAGCAGAAAGCTTCTCCTTTAATGATGGCCCTGCGACATTTACAATCGTCGAATCCAAAAGATCCATGATCTCGGCAGCAAGAACGATTCCAAGTATTAACCAACGATGCTTATTTACTGAGGTCTCTGAAGTCATTGAAGGAGAATAACTTAAGGCCATAAATTAGGCCTGTTCAAACAGCAGTGTCTTGACCTCGAGTAATCCAATCCAATATTTATCACCTTAAAACAGGACATGCTCCACTACTCTTACTGAATGTCTGTGAGCAATCTGTAATGAAGATTCTCTTGCCTCCCAGTGAGAAAAAGAATGAACCTAAGAAGCGTAACGCCCTTAAATTGGATGCGCTTTCCTTTCAGGCAGATCTAACTACAACTCGAAATGCTTTGCTAAAAAAGCACAAAGAGGTAGATATATCGCATTGTGATGTCGCATCCAATATTTATAGTGGAGTTCTCTATAACGCACTTGACTACACATCACTTTCAACCGCGGCTCAAGCACGCGCAAATAGTTCAATTGTGATTATCTCGGCTGCCTTCGGTGCAATTCGATTAAATGATGTAATTCCTTACTACAAATTTAAAATTGATCCGGCAACTTGGAAGAAACCACTTTCACTCGCTCTAAATGGATTAGATAATGAACTAGTTATTGATTGCAGATCATCTACCTATGCAACTGTTTGGACGCCCGACCCATCGAAAACTGTTGGAATCCGAGTCTTCAAG